>CANHZG010000206.1 GCA_947464995.1 Comamonadaceae bacterium
CCAGTTGCTTCCACCATCGACCGAGCCATACAAAATGTCTCCCGTGCTCAGTGCCGCGCTCAGCGTGGCGCTGATGGTCTGCGCGGCCGTCTGGGTGATTAAGTCGGCCCCACTGGTGCCCGTGTCGGCGCTCAACACCACCCCGCTTACCGTGAGCGTGGGCGCCGTGGTGTCTACCTCGACCGAACTGGCCGCCGACGTGACCGAATTACCCGCTTGGTCCGCGATCACTGCGGTGACGCTGTAGGTGCCGTCGCCCAGCGTGCTGGCGGTTAAGGCCTTGTAACCCAGCGCAATGTCTGCCGTCGTTAAGGTGGCAGTAGCTACGGTGGTCGACCCGGCCTTTAGCGTCAGGGTGTCGCCTGCCACCACCGCCGTGCCGTCGGTGGCCGTGCTGTTGAATGTAACGGTGGCCGTTGGGGTGTTGTCGTTGGTCAGTGCGGACGCTGCCACCGTCGGCGTAGCCGGGGCCACGGTGTCGAGCACACTGGCTTGGGCTACCGAAACGGCCGCCACGGTGGTAGCAACGCTGATGGCAGCTGAGGCCGTCGAAATGGCTGTGGTAGACGTTACCGCACTGCCCAAAAGCGTGGTCAAGGTCGCCGAGCTGGCCAGATTGACACTAGCCGCAGCGCTCACTTGGGTGGCCAGGTTGGTAATAAAGGTGGTGCCAGCGCCCGAGGTGTCGGTATTGGCCAGCGACACGATAGTGGCAATCTGCGCCGCCGACTTTTGTGCCGCCAAGGCAGCCGTTGTACTGGCTCCGTTGGCCACCGCCACCGTGTAGGCAGAAATCGGGTCGTAGCTGAGCAAACTCTGCCCGCTGGTGAGCGTCAGGCCCAGGCTGCTCGCCACTGACGTGGCCGCCGCGGCCGCGCTCACGCCCGTGGCGCTCACGACCGCCTGCACCAAGGTCGTCAAGGGGTTGATGGTGGTGGAGCCCGACGGGGCTTTCAGGGTCATGGTGTTGACCACGCCGGTATCAATATTCACGCCGCCGGTAGCGATGATGGTGCCGGTGGTGCCCGAAGGAATCAGGAAGTTACCGTTCGAATCGGTGGTGGTTTGGTAGTCGCCGGAGTCGGCCACGCCGTTGCCATTGGTGTCAATGTAGACCGTAGCGCCGCGGATGTAGCCGTCGGCGATCACGCCGCTGGTAAAGCCCAACGCGTCGTTGCCAGCCAGGTCTTGAATGGCCAGCGTGTCGTCACCCGTGCTAGGGTCGGTGTACTGCACCATGACCGAGCCCGAAAAGCCGGTGTTGGTTAAGGTCAGCGTCATCACTGACCCGCTTACCGACACGGCGGTCACAGCATTGGCCACGCCCCCCGTGGTGACGGTAAAGCTTGTGGTCGCAGGCAGGTGGCTGGCGTCCAGCGACCCGTCGTAGGTCAAGGTAACCGTGCCTAACGAACTGCTGGCGACAACTGACTGGATCACGGGCGCCGTGGTGTCCACCATATAGCTGGCGTTGTCGCTCGCCGCGCTGTGGGTGATCGTGGCGGCGTTGCCCGCAGCGTCTGCCAAGGTGCCCGAGAGCGTGTTGGCCACTACGCTGATGCCGGTGGTGTCGGTTTGGCCCGAGACAATGATGTAGGTGAACGTCAGCGCGGTCGTGCCCGTGCCACCGCTGTAGGTGGCCGATACGGTGGTGCTGCCAATAAGCAAGCCAATGGTGGGCGTGCCGGTGACCGTGGTGGCTTCGCTCATGGTGACCGTGACCGTGACTACGTCACCGGTGTTGAGCGTGCTGTTCGCAGCGCCCGTGGCGCTGCTGATGGCCACCGAGCTGACCGTGGGCGCCGTGGTGTCGCTGCTACCGGTGCTGCTACTGGTGCTGCTACCTCCACCACCTCCCGCTGCGGCGGCCAGACCCAGGACGCCGACCGCCATCCAAAGCGGCGAAATAGACGAAACGCCAGCACCTGCCCCTGCCGTTGCCGGGGTGGCGCCAGGGTCTGGGACAGTAGCGGAAGTTGCCGGCGCCACCATCGGCGGAACTGCCCAGGCAGCCGCAGGTGCGGCGACTGGCGCGGGTGCGGATACGTTGGCCACCGGCTTCGGTAAGTCTGCCATTGCAAATTGCTCTGTTTGATCCGCATAAGCGTCCAAAAGGGCTTCCATTGCCAATCCGTCGACATCGGACCCGGCGGAATCCACCCAGTTGGTGGCTGCATCATCGTGCAGAGTCGGCTCGCCGCCGCCCTGAAGATCAGCCAGCAATTGCGCAAGACCAGATTGCACGCTGCTGTGTTGGGGGCCCAGAGGTGCATCAAGCGGCGCGTCGGAAACCAGTACGCCGTCTTGGGCGGAATCAGCGACATCTGGGCCTTTGCCCATGGTGTCCTGGGCATTCAAGTCGGCGGTTTCGGCAAGCGCACCGCTCAAGCCCAGCGCCATCAGCGCCAAAGGGCTTAGCAACGGGTGCGGCGACCGTCCGAACGCCTGGGAGAGCGGCAGTTTGCCCTTTGGGGACAGCGGGTACGCGCCGTGGGGTGCCACACCGGTTTGAACTTTTTTGGCCATGGCCATCGCCCCAATACTATTTAAATATTTAATTAATTTGCAAAAAAGGCAAAATCATAAGCCTAGATTCAACCATGAATGACCATGCAACGAACAAACGCAGAGCGTCAAAAAACCGACACCCTGACGCTGCGATTGGCAGCGCTTCGCGCCAAGGTATGGGGTCGTCCAGTTGGAAAGAAACCGTTCTCGGGCGGGCACGCGCTAGCGCTCAAAATAAGCAATTTTCGCACCCAGCTTTTTTGACAGTCTGGCCCTTGGAATAGCGCGAACCCGGTGGTGGCGCGCCTCGCTAAAATCTACCTTTCATATCCCCTTCGCTAGCCCTTGGCGGGCCGCGAACCACCCACCAAAGCCCCCATGAGCAACGCCCCCGCGCAAGCCCCTGACCAGCCCGGTCTGCAATCCCTGTCCAAATCGTTCGAGCCCGCTGCGCTCGAAGCCCATTGGGGCCCGGAGTGGGAGAAACGCGGCTACGGAGTGGCCGGCTTTCGGGGAACCGGAGCGCCCAAAGCGGACGCAGCGGCGTTTTCCATCCAGCTGCCGCCGCCCAACGTGACCGGCACGCTGCACATGGGCCACGCGTTTAACCAAACCATCATGGACAGCCTGACGCGCTACCACCGCATGGCTGGCTTTAACACCGCCTGGATTCCCGGCACCGACCATGCGGGCATCGCGACCCAAATCGTGGTGGAGCGCCAGTTGCAGGCCCAAGGCATCAGTCGTCACGACATGGGGCCCACGCCTTCAGAGGCGCGCAAGAACTTCGTGGCCAAGGTGTGGGAATGGAAAGAACAGTCCGGCAACACCATCACCACCCAAATGCGCCGCATGGGCGACAGCGTGGACTGGAGCCGCGAATACTTCACCATGGACCCCAAGCTGTCCAAAACCGTCACTGAGACCTTTGTGCAGCTCTACGAGCAAGGCCTGATTTACCGGGGCAAGCGCCTGGTCAACTGGGACCCGGTGCTGCAAAGCGCGGTGAGCGACCTCGAAGTAGAAAGCACCGAGTCCGAGGGCAAGATGCATTACATCTTGTACCCGTTCTCGGACGGGCCGCAACTGATTGACGGGGTGTTGAGCCAAGGCATGACGATTGCGACCACCCGCCCCGAGACCATGATGGCCGACGGCGCGCTGGCCATTCACCCCGAGGACGAGCGCTACATCCACCTGCTGGGAAAAATGGTGGACCTGCCCTTGTGCAACCGCAAAATCCCCATCATCGCCGACGACTTTGTGGACCGCGCCTTTGGCTCGGGTTGTGTCAAGATCACCGGCGCGCACGACTTCAACGACTACGCCTGCGCCCAACGCCACGGCCTGCCGCTGATCACCATCTTCACCCTGGACGCCAAGGTCAACCACAACGGCCCGGTGCATTACCAGGGCATGGACCGGTTTGAGGCGCGCAAAGCGCTGCTGGCTGACTTGGAAAAAGACGGCTTGCTGCTGGAAGTCAAACCCCACAAACTGATGCTGCCCATCTGCGCCCGCACCGGCCAGGTGGTCGAACCCATGCTGACCGACCAGTGGTTCGTGGCCATGACCAAAGTGTCCGATCAAGATCCAACCGGCAAATCCATCGCCCAAAAAGCCATCGACGCCGTCCAAAGCGGCGAAGTCACCTTTGTGCCCGAGAACTGGGTCAACACCTACAACCAGTGGATGAACAACATCCAGGACTGGTGCATCAGCCGCCAACTCTGGTGGGGCCACCAGATTCCGGCCTGGTACGACGAAGACGGCCGCGTCTACGTGGCGCGCAACGAGGCCGAAGCCCAAGCCCAGGCCCCCGGCAAGACCTTGCGCCGCGACGAAGACGTGCTTGACACCTGGTATTCCAGCGCCCTGGTGCCCTTCTCCACCATGGGATGGCCCGAAAAGACGCAAGACTACGACCTCTACCTCCCCAGCAGCGTCCTGGTCACCGGCTACGACATCATCTTCTTCTGGGTCGCCCGCATGATCATGATGACCACGCACTTCACCGGGCGGGTGCCGTTCAAGCACGTTTACATCCATGGCCTGGTACGCGACGCCCAGGGCAAGAAGATGAGCAAGTCCGAGGGCAATGTGCTGGACCCCGTGGACTTGATCGACGGTATTGCGCTAGAACCCCTGCTGGACAAACGCAGCCAAGGCCTGCGCAAGCCCGAGACCGCGCCCCAGGTGCGCAAAAACACGCAAAAAGAGTTTCCAGACGGCATTCCGGCCTATGGCGCGGACGCCCTGCGCTTTACCTTTGCCGCGCTGGCCAGTTTGGGCCGCAGCATCAATTTCGATTCCAAGCGCTGCGAGGGCTATCGCAACTTCTGCAACAAGCTCTGGAACGCCACCCGCTTTACGCTGATGAACTGCGAAGGCCAAGACTGCGGCCTGCGCGAACACACCAAGGTGGAATGCGCCGCCCCGGGCGCGGATGCGACAGGCGCGCCCACCGCCGCGGGCCCCATGCACGGTTATTTGGTCTTCAGCCAGGCTGACCGGTGGATTGCCTCGCAACTCCAACGCGTGGAGGCCGATGTGGCCAAAGGCTTTGCCGAATACCGCCTGGACAACGTGGCCAACACCATTTA
>CANHZG010000207.1 GCA_947464995.1 Comamonadaceae bacterium
ATTGCAGCCGTAGACTGTTAGCCTATACAGCCAACACCTATTTCAGCGATTTCGAATCCACGGGTGCACCAGTCCACCAAGAAGCCGAGCTCCCGGTGACGGACCTTAACTTCGCGCCCGCCCGGCCCGGTACGCCAGGAGAAATGAGAATCAACTATTTGTGTCAGTCGCACGAAGGGTCATCCAGCAAATCGATCTAGATCGCCGCGAATGCGCGAATGCACACCGGGCCATAGATAGGAGAGCCCCATGCAAAAGACGCTCATAGTCGCCCGATGACCTTAGCCAGTGCGGTCTAACGCTAGAGTTGCGAACCTGTGGACAAATAGTCAACTGGTTTAATTGATCAAGTCGACGCGAACATCGTGCTTTCCCGCACTCTGGTACCAGGCACTCGCGAATGACCGCAGATGGCCGCCCAAACCAGCCGCTCAGCCCTTCCCCGCCCCCGCATCCAGGCTCTTCAAAAACGCCATCTTCTCCGCAATCTTGCCTTCCAGCCCGCGCGGCACAGGTTGGTACCACTGGGGCTCTTTGATGCCTTCCGGGAGGTAGGTTTCTCCGGCTGCGTAGGCGTGGGGTTCGTCGTGGGCGTAGCGGTATTCGTGGCCGTAGCCGAGTTCTTTCATGAGTTTGGTGGGGGCGTTGCGCAGGTGCACCGGCACTTCGCGGCTTTTGTCGGTTTTGACAAAGGCGCGGGCCTTGTTGTACGCGTTGTAGCCGGCGTTGCTTTTGGCGGCCACGGCCAGATAGATCACCGCTTGGCCCAAGGCCAGTTCGCCTTCGGGCGAGCCCAGGCGCTCAAAGGTAAGCGCGGCATCGTTGGTGATTTGCATGGCGCGCGGGTCGGCCAGGCCAATGTCTTCCCAAGCCATGCGCACGATGCGGCGGGACAGGTATTTGGGGTCGGCGCCGCCGTCCAGCATGCGGCACAGCCAATACAGCGCCGCGTCGGGGTTTGAGCCGCGCACCGATTTGTGTAGGGCCGAAATCTGGTCGTAAAAGTTGTCGCCACCCTTGTCGAAGCGCTTGGCGTTGATGGCCAGGGCGTTTTCGATAAAGGCCGCGTCAATGTGGCTGACGCCTGCCGCGCCCGCTGCCGTGTTGCATTGCTCCAGCAGGTTGAGCAGGCGCCGGGCGTCGCCGTCGGCGTAACCCACCAGGGTTGAGATGGCGCGCTCGTCAAACTGCAAATGGCCCAGCACCTTTTCTTGCGCGCGCGCCAGCAAAAGGCGCAGCTCGTCGTCGGTAAGCGACTTGAGCACATAGACCTGCGCGCGCGACAAGAGCGCGGAGTTCACCTCAAACGAAGGGTTCTCGGTGGTGGCGCCAATCAGCGTGACCAGGCCGGACTCGGCGTAGGGCAAGAGCGCGTCTTGCTGCGATTTGTTGAAGCGGTGGATTTCGTCCACAAACAAAATCGTGTGCTGGCCCTGCGCCAGATTGGCCTGCGCCTGCTCCATGGCCGCGCGTATGTCTTTGACGCCCGAGAACACCGCCGACAAGGCGATGAACTGGCAGCCAAAGCTTTGCGCAGTCAGGCGCGCCAGTGTGGTTTTGCCCACGCCCGGCGGCCCCCACAAGATCATGGAATGCGGTTTGCCCGAGGCAAAGGCGAGTTGCAGCGGCTTGCCCGCGCCTAGCAAATCGCTTTGACCAATGACGTCGGCCAGCGTTTGCGGGCGCAAGGCTTCGGCCAGCGGCGGCGTGGGTTTGGTGGCGAAAAGGTCGGACATGGTTCGGTGTGGGTAACGGGCGCACGCTGGGTTTGGCCCAGTGTAGGGGAAGGCCACAGCCCATTAGGGACTCCTAGGGCCGGAACTCCGCGCTCAGCAGGGCTCGTCCGTCAGCGCCCGGCTTGTTTCCATTTGCACGGCGGCCACCAATTGCGCCTCTAGCAAGGCCACCACAGGACTCAGGGTGCCAGGCGCCCGGTGCAGCGCAATTTCGATTTCGGGCAAGCGGGGTAGATGTTGCTCCGCACCCAGCGTGCGCCACTCAGGGGGCACCATGCTTTGTGCCACCACCGTCAGCGCTAGCCCGCCGGAGACTGCCAACTTACCCCCGGCAAAACTTTGGCTGCTGTAGGCGATACGCCAGGGAATTTGTGCAGCGTCCAGTGCGGCCAGGGCGTGCTCACGAAACACGCAGCCTTCGGGAAACAGCGCCAGCGGCAAAGGGCTGACCTCATAGGCCAGGTGCTGGCGTGAACCTGTCCACACCAGGTGCTCAGTGCGCAGCACCTGCCCGCGACGGCGTTTGGGCTGGCGGGTGATCAGCGCCACATCGAGTTCACCCGCCTCCACGCGGTTGAGCAAGTCGCCGCTGAGCGCGCCAATGACTTCAAGCTGCACCCGTGGATAGGCATGGGCAAAGTGCGCCAGCACGCCAGGCAAAAACTGGTGCGCGTAATCGTCGGGCATGCCCAAGCGCACATGGCCTTGGGCGTGGGGCTGGTCCATGGCCACCAAGGCCTCTTCGTTGAGGCGGATCATGCGCCGGGCGTAACCCAGCAGCACCTCGCCTTCCTCGGTCAATTTGATGTTGCGGCTGTCGCGGTGCAGCAGCTGGTGGCCGGTCAAGTCTTCGAGCTTGCGCAGCTGCATGCTGACCGCAGACTGGGTGCGGCACAAATACTGCGCCGCGCGGGTGAAACTGCCACTATCGACCACGGCTGCGAAGGCTTGTAGCAAGGCCAGGTCCAGGTATTTGAGCATCGCTCGCTCCCTTGGTCATCACGTTGTGTGATGCATAGGATAACAATTATTCGTTTGCTTTGAGTCCGCGCTGCTCCTACATTGACCGAGCCCGCCCCAGCTGGCGTGAATTTTTCGATGGGCAATCACCCCGCTTTTCACCCCTTAGGAGACACACAAAAATGGCAAACCGCGAAACATCAATCCCCAACGACCTGGCGCTGGACCGCCGGCAACTGATCACTGGCGCTGCCGCCTTGGGCTTGGCCTCGGGCCTGGCGGCATTTCCCGCTGCTGCACAAAGCGCGCCCAAAAAAGGCGGTGTCTTGCGCATGGGCATGGAAGGTGGTTCGGCCTCCGACAGCCTGGACCCGCGCACTTACGCGGACTCCATCCCCATCTCCTACAGCCTGATGTTTTGGAACCAGTTGGTCGAAATTGACGCCAAGGGCAACGCCACCCCTGAACTGGCTGAGAGCTGGGAATCCAAACCCGGCGCCGCCGAATGGATTTTCAATATCCGCAAAGGCATCACGTTCACCTCGGGCAAGACGCTGGACGCCGACGACGTCATCTACTCCATCAATATGCACAGAGGCGAGACCAAGTCGCCGGCCAAAGGCATTCTCGAGCCGATCACCGAGATCAAAAAGCTCTCTTCCCACCAGATCCAAATCAACATGAAGTCGGGCAATGCCGACCTGCCCTTTGTGCTGTCGGACTACCACCTGCTGATCGTGCCCAATGGCACCACCGACTTTTCCAAACCCGATGGCACCGGCGCGTACACCCTGGTGGAGTGGCAGCCGGGAGTGCGCGTGGTCGCTAAGCGCAAGCCCGGCAATTACTGGAAAGCCGGCCGGGGCAACTTTGACAGCGTGGAGCTGCGCTACATCGGCGACTCTGCGGCGCGCACCCAGGCCTTGGTCACGGGCGCGGTGGACGCCGTTAACCGCCTCAACCCCAAGACCGTGGCCTTGCTGTCCAAGAACAAAGACATCAACATCACCCGCACCAAGGGCACGGGCAACCGCTACGGCTTTGTCGCCCTGATCGACAACGACCCCTACAAGAACCACGATCTCATGCTGGCGCTCAAACACGGCATCGACCGCCAAAAAATCATTGACAACGTGTTCTCGGGCTTTGCCTCTATGGGCAATGACCAGACCGTGGGGCCAGCCGACCGCTTTTACAACGCGGCCCTTAAAGCCAAGGCCTACGACCCGGACAAGGCCGCCTTCCACTTCAAGAAGGCCGGTTCACCTGGTGGCTTAGAAGCCCAGGTGTCCGAAGGCTGTTACTCGGGCGCGACCGACTCGGGCGTCATCTTTCAGGAAACACTCAAAAAGGCAGGCATTGGTCTGGAAGTCAAACGCGTGTCGGGCGACGGCTACTGGGACAACGTGTGGATGAAGGCACCGTTTTGCTCGGTCTTCTGGGGCAACCGGCCCACGGCGGACTTGCAGATTTCGACGCAATTTCTCTCGGGCGGTGCCTGGAACGACACCCACTTTGCCAGCGCAGCCATGGACAAGCTGGTGATTGCAGCGCGTATTGAGCTCAACGAAGCCAAGCGCCGCGAAATGTATGCCGAAGCACAGCGCCTGATTTCTGAAGACGCTGGCATGGTCTGTTTTGCGGTGGGCGACCAGATGGACGGCGGCAGCAAAAAGCTCCACGGGCTGGAATCGCACGCCCGCTACGACATGAATGACAACCGCCTGGCCGAAAAAGGCTGGTTCGCTTAGGACCAAACCCCAACCCCAACCGATGTACTTTCCCTGCGCCCGTTCGCGGGCGCAGGGAAAGTGCGCGCCTTACACACTCATCGGGAGACATATTTTGAAAATCGGATTTATTGGCCTGGGCAACATGGGCAAGGCGGCCGCGCGCAACATACAGCGCGCGGGTCACACCCTGGTGGTGTACGACATCAACCGCGACGCCGCCAATGCATTTTTGGCCCAGGGCGCGCAGTGGGCCGCCACGCCTGCGGCCGTGCTGGATGCGGCAGACATTGTCTTCACCATGGTGTTTGGCCCGGCAGACATTGAGCAGGTAGTGCGCGGGTCGCAAGGACTTTTAAGCACCCGCTGCCAGGGCAAAGCCTGGGTGGACATGACCACCAGCAGCCCGCAACTGATGCGCACACTGGGCGCCGAGTTTGCAGCGGCCGGCGGCATGCCGGTGGATTCGCCCGTGACCGGCTCGATCGACTCGGCCATCAGCGGCGACATGATTTTGTTCGTTGGCGGCACCGACGCAGACATTGCCCACGTCACACCGGTGCTGGAACTGGTGGGCGAAATCCGCCGTGTGGGCGCGTACGGCAACGGCTATGTCGCCAAGTTGGTCAACAACCAGCTGTGGCTCATCCATGCAGCCGCC
>CANHZG010000208.1 GCA_947464995.1 Comamonadaceae bacterium
ATGGTCGGTGTGAAAGGATTCGAACCTTCGACCCCTTGCACCCCATGCAAGTGCGCTACCAGGCTGCGCCACACACCGAATCAGCCCTGAATTATAACCGTCTGAAGCCCGCTTTCATTGATCCGGTGTGCAGAGCATCTCTCTAATTTCCAGCAGCTCCGAGCGGAATTCCAACCATGAATCGCCGGGTTTGTCACCGCAAAGCAGTGTGGGCGCGACATCATTTTCAGGCGCCATGTGCATGGCGTCACCAATGGTCTGAAATTCTTCGGAACCAAGCTCGGCTTCGGGGCGGGAGTCCCCGAGAAGCTCACCGAGCTCTTGCAAGCGGTTGCGCGCACCGCTGATCGTAAAGCCCTTGTCGTACAGCAAGTCCCGTATGCGGCGGATCATGAGCACTTCGTGGTGCTGGTAGTAGCGCCGGTTGCCGCGCCGCTTCATCGGGCGCAGCTGGGTAAATTCCTGCTCCCAGTACCGCAGCACATGCGGTTTGACCCCGCACAACTCCCCGACCTCGCCAATCGTGAAGTAGCGCTTTGCGGGGATAGCGGGCAGGAGATTCTCCATGGAAATCAATATGATAGACGCGGGGCTGCAGAGATTACTCTAAGCACGGCCTGCGCGCAATGACGTCCTAGGCTGCCAGGATGAATAAAACGAAAAATAGTTTGGCCGCCTACGCTGCGGGCTTGCCGTCGTCTTGGATTTGGTCTTTAAGCTTGTGGCTGGCGTGGAAGGTGACCACCCGCCTAGCGTCGATGGCAATGGCTTCCCCGGTCCGGGGGTTGCGGCCTGGGCGGGGCGCTTTGGTGCGAATCTGGAAGTTTCCAAAGCCTGAAATTTTGACGTCCGAACCATCAACCAGGCGCGCAGCAATGAGGTCAAAAAACGCGTCAATCATGTCTTTTGACTCGCGTTTGTTCAGGCCGAGCTGCTCAAACAGCAGATCGGCCAACTGGGCCTTGGTCACTGCCGAGGTCTCCAGGCTATCAACAGATATCTCCATCATGCTTCTTTCGATTTCAAGGCATTCACACCAAGGCCTATGCCCGAAGGCGTGCACCAAGCTGCAAGGTGAGTTCGGCGAGGACCGCCTCGACGGTAGAGTCAATTTGCTCTTCGGTCAAGGTCGCAACGTCGCTGTGCAGCGTCAAGCGCACGGCCAGGCTGCGCAGGGGAGCCCCAGAACTATCCAATGCTTGACCTGCAGGCCGGTACACATCAAAAAGCTGCGCATCCTGCAGCAAGCCCATGGTGGGCGCAGCAAAAATGGCAGCCATCAGCCTGGTGTGTGTCACTGAGTCGGCCACCAGCACGGCAATGTCGCGCTGCACGGCTTGGAGTTTAGGCACCGCTGCCGCTACTGCAACGCAGGTGTGAAGCACCGCGTCCAAATCGAGTTCAAACACCACCGGGCTATGGGTCAGTTCATAGGCCTGGCGCCACTGCGGATGAAGTTCCCCGACGTGGCCTATGCCACGCCCAGCTAGCACAACCTGGGCGCAACGGCCTGGGTGCATTGCGGGGTGAGCACCGGGCAAAAAGTCGGGTTTCACAGGGGCAAAAAGTGCCTCGACGTCGCCCTTGACATCAAAGAAGTCGACGCCGGTGTCTTTGCGCCCCCATTGCAGCGCATCCACCGACCCAGAAGCCAGGCCAGCAACCCGCATCGGCTGGTCGAAGCCCTGCACCGTGGTGTCGGTGTTTTGCACCGCATCGTTTCGCATAAAAACGCGACCGATCTCAAACACCCGCACCCGCGGCGCCTTGCGCGCTTGGTTGAACTGGAGCACCTGCACCAGCGAGCCAATCAGGGAGGACCGCATCACGCTCATCTGGCTGGCTATAGGGTTTTGCAGCTTGATGGGCTGGGGGTTGCCCGCCAGCTCGCGCTCCCAGCGCTCTTCTACAAAGCTGAAATTGATGGTTTCTTGGTAGCCCATGGCGGCCAGCGCACGGCGCACGGCAAACGGGCTGCGCTGTGACTCGGGTCGCAGTTTGGCGGTAATCGGGCCCAGCGGCGGGGTGTACGGTAACTGGTCGTAGCCGACCATACGCGCCACTTCTTCAATCAGGTCCTCTTCAATTTGCAGGTCAAACCGATACATCGGCGGCACCACGGTCAAAACACCATCGGCCTGAGTGACATCGAGCCCGAGCCCGCTCAAGGCGTCAAAGCACTGTGCCTGGGTCAAAGGCATACCAGTAATTTTCGCGGCGCGCGCCACCCGCAGTTGCACGGGGACGGGCACAGGCATATGGGGCTGCTGGTCGTCGATCGGACCACACGTTGTGTCAAGGGTGCCACAAATGTCCAAAATCAGCTGCGTCAGGCGTTCGATGTGCTCCATGGTGGACGAGGGGTCCACGCCGCGCTCAAAGCGGTGACCGGCGTCGGTCGAAAAGTTAAACCGCCGTGAGCGCCCAGCAATCGCCTTGGGCCACCAGAAGGCCGCTTCTACGTACACATGGCGCGTGGCGTCGGACACCGCAGTGGCGTCACCGCCCATGATGCCGGCTAACGATTCGACCTGCCGATCGTCGGCGATTACGCCCACCTGGCCATCGACTTCGACCGTATTACCGTTGAGTAGCTTGATCTGCTCCCCCGCCCTGCCCCACCGCACGTCCAAGCCACCGTGGATTTTGTCCAGGTCAAAAATGTGCGAGGGTCGCCCCAACTCGAACATCACATAATTGGAAATATCTACCAATGCAGTCACACTGCGCTGGCCGCAACGCGCCAGGCGGTCCACCATCCACTGCGGTGTTTTGGCTTGCGGGTTGAGATTGCGTATCACGCGGCCGGAAAAGCGACCACACAAGTCCGGCGCGCTAACCGTCACCTTGACGGAGTCGGTATTGCCAATCGCCACGGGTGGAAAGTCGGGCTGCACCAGCGGCACGCCGGTTAGCGCAGCGACCTCGCGGGCCACACCGTAAACGCTCAGGCAATGCGCCAGATTGGGCGTGAGCTTGAGAGTGAACAAGGTGTCGTCCAGATTCAGGTGCTCCCGAAGGCTTTCGCCTAAAGGTGCGTCTGACGCCAACTCCAACAGTCCGCCATGGTCATCGGCAAGTTGCAACTCCTTGGCCGAACACAACATGCCCTGGCTTTCCACGCCACGCAACTGGCCGACCTTGATGGAAAAAGGCTTCCCGTCCAAACCCGGAGGCAACTCGGCGCCCACCAGGGCGCAGGGCACGCGAATGCCCACGCGGGCATTGGGCGCGCCGCACACAATATTGAGAAGCTCGGGCGCGCCCACATCGACCTTGCAAATGCGCAACCGATCCGCGTTAGGGTGTTGCTCGGCGTGGCGGATTTCTCCCACCACTATGCGGCTAAACGGCGGCGCTACCGGCTTGAGTTCCTCGACCTCCAGTCCCGCCATGGTTAGTGTGTGGGCGAGTTGCGCAGTGTTAAGCGGCGGATTGCAAAAGGTCCGCAACCAGGATTCAGGGAATTGCATAGACTCTTTGGGAGATTATTGGAACTGCGAGAGAAAGCGGATGTCACCGTCAAAAAACAGGCGCAGGTCGTTGACGCCGTAGCGCAGCATGGTCAGGCGGTCCGGGCCCATGCCAAAGGCAAAGCCAATGTATTTTTCGGGTTCGAGGCCCATGTTCTGAATCACGTTGGGGTGTACCTGGCCCGACCCGGCCACCTCCAGCCAGCGCCCGGCCAAGGGCCCACTGGCAAATTGGATGTCGATCTCTGCGCTGGGCTCGGTGAACGGGAAGAAACTGGGGCGAAAGCGCAAGACCAGGTCATCGCTTTCAAAAAAGGTGCGGCAAAAGTCGGTGAATACGAACTTCAGGTCCTTGAAGCTCACGTTCTCACCCACCCACAGGCCCTCGCACTGGTGGAACATGGGCGAATGCGTGGCGTCGCTGTCCACGCGGTAGGTACGTCCGGGGGCTATCACGCGGATTTCGGGCATATCACCAGCAAACAAGCCTTCGCTGGTGTTGCCAGCGGCAGCGCGGTATTTCTTGACGTGCTGAACCGCGTAGCGGATTTGCATCGGGCTGGTGTGGGTGCGTAGCAGCAGCGGCGCTTGGTCGGTGCCGCCTTCGACATAAAAAGTGTCGTGCATCGAGCGCGCTGGATGGTCTTCAGGCGTATTCAGGGCGGTGAAATTAAACCAATCGGTCTCAATCTCCGGGCCTTGTGCGACGTCAAAACCCATGGAACTGAAGATGGACTCAATGCGCTCCAAGGTCAGAGACACGGGGTGCAATCCGCCCGCGCCGCGTTGGCGTCCTGGCAAGGTGACGTCCAGGGCTTCGGCTTGCAATTGCAGTTGCAGTTCTGCACTGGCCAGCGACTGGCGACGGTCGGTAAGCGCGACCTCAATGGCTTGTTTGGCGACGTTGATGGCAGCACCGCGCGACTTTTTCTCATCCACGCTGAGCATGGTCATGCCCTTCATCAGCTCGGTCATGCGCCCGGATTTTCCCAAAAAAAGGGCTTTGGCGTTTTCCAAATCAGCCGGCGTGTTTGCCTGGGCAAAGGCAGTACGGGCCGCGCTGACGATGTCATTCAAGTCGGTCATACAAAACTTAGGTCTCGGGGTTCAAGGAAAAAGGGCTAGTGCTTTTGCAAGCTCTAGCCCTTGTCTCTGGTGCGCCATACGCCTCAACTCAAGGCGCAGCGGGCGGGAATCAGGCTGCCAGCTTGGCTTTCACTTGTTCCACGATGCCCGCAAAAGCGGCCATGTCGTGCACCGCGATATCGCTCAAGACCTTGCGGTCGATTTCGATATGCGCTTTTTTCAGTCCGTTGGCGAACTGGCTATAGGTCATACCGCATTGACGGGCTGCAGCGTTGATACGAGCAATCCACAACTGGCGAAACACGCGCTTTTTGGTACGGCGGTCACGGTAGGCATATTGCCCAGCCTTCATTACCGCTTCTTTGGCGACGCGGAAGACATTACCGCGGCGACCGCGGAAACCCTTAGCAAGGGCGAGAACTTTTTTGTGGCGGGCGCGAGCCGTTACACCACGTTTGACGCGAGGCATGTGTTTACTCCTTGTTCGTCGTTAATTAAATA
>CANHZG010000209.1 GCA_947464995.1 Comamonadaceae bacterium
ATTGCCACAAGGTATCCCAAACCCAAAGTTATCAATACAAATATCTTTTTCATACATCCCCCAAAGGTAAAAATGGACTCCACCGCACCCGGCAGAACCGCGCACGGACTATTCCGCAGCGCCAGCGTCAGCATACAACGTGAAGGTGACCCCGGCCGCACCGGCTAGGGCTTGCGCTAGGTGGCCACCGTAAAATCGAGCTTCTATGCTCTCCGTCAAAACCGAACTTCTCCATGCGCTGGCCACCGCACTCGAAACCCTGCTGCCCGGCGCGGGCGCCAAAGCTGCACTGGAGTCGCCCAAAGTGGCCGCCCACGGCGACTTTGCCACCACCGCCGCCATGCAACTGGCCAAGCCCTTGCAGCGTAACCCGCGCCAGGTGGCAGAACAATTGGTTCAGGCCTTGCAGGCGCAGAGCGCCATAACGCAATGGGTGGATGGGCTTGAAATTGCAGGCCCAGGCTTTATCAACATCCGCCTCAAACCCGCCGCCAAACAAGAGGTGGTACGCGAGGTGCTGTCTGCCGGCGCCCAGTTTGGCCAGCAGCCCTTGCGGGGCGAGCAATTGCTGGTGGAATTTGTCTCAGCCAACCCTACCGGCCCGCTGCATGTGGGCCACGCCCGCCAGGCGGCGCTGGGCGACGCAATTTGCAACCTGTACGCCACGCAAGGCTGGCAGGTCTACCGCGAGTTTTATTACAACGACGCCGGGGTGCAAATCAACACCCTGGCCGCCAGCACGCAGTTGCGTGCCCAAGGCGTGCAGCCCGGCGACCCCCAATGGCCCGAAGCCTCGTACGCGGGCGACTACATCGCCGAGATTGCAGCCGACTTCTTGGCCGGCAAAACCGTGGCCGCCGATGACCGCAGCTATACCGCCAGCGGCGACGTGAATGACCTGGACGGCATGCGCGAATTTGCCGTGGCCTATTTGCGCCGCGAGCAAGACCTGGACTTGCAGGCATTTGCCCTGAAATTTGATAACTACTACCTGGAGAGCAGCCTCTACACCAGCGGACGCGTGGATGCCGCTGTGGACACCCTGGTGGCTGCCGGCAAAACCTTTGAGAAAGACGGCGCGCTGTGGCTGCGTTCCACCGACTACGGCGACGACAAAGACCGGGTCATGAAAAAAGGCGACGGCAGCTACACCTACTTTGTGCCCGACGTGGCCTACCACCTGGCCAAATGGGAGCGCGGCTTTACCAAGGTGGTCAACATTCAAGGCACCGACCACCACGGCACCATTGCCCGGGTGCGCGCTGGCTTGCAGGCGGCGTCCGAGCACCGCCATCTGGGCATCCCGGTGGGCTACCCCGACTATGTGTTGCACACCATGGTGCGGGTGATGCGCGGCGGCGCTGAGGTCAAAATCTCCAAACGCGCGGGCAGTTACGTGACCCTGCGCGACCTGGTGGAGTGGACCAGCAAGGACGCGGTGCGGTTTTTCTTGCTCTCGCGCAAGCCCGACACCGAATACACCTTCGACGTCGACCTGGCCGTGGCCAAAAACAACGACAACCCGGTGTATTACGTGCAATATGCCCATGCGCGCATTTGCTCGGTGCTGGCCGCTTGGGGCGGCCAGCTCACAGCGCTTGGCGGCGTGGACTTGTCAGCTTTGACCAGCCCGCAGGCGCAGTCCCTAATGCTGCTGCTGGCCAAGTACCCCGAGATGTTGACGGCAGCGGCGCAGGACTTTGCGCCGCACGACGTGACTTTTTACCTGCGTGAGCTCGCTGCCTGTTACCACAGCTACTACGACGCCGAGCGCATTCTGGTGGACGACGAGGCGGTCAAACTGGCACGACTGGCGCTCGTGGCGGCCACCGCACGGGTATTGCAAAATGGCCTGGCGGTGTTGGGCGTGAGCGCGCCGCAGAAGATGTAATGCACAGGGGAATCACAATGAAAAAACAGCGTGGCGGTACGATTTTGGGCTTTATTTTGGGCTTGGTAGTCGGCCTTGGTATTGCGCTGGGGGTGGCTGTCTACATCACCAAAGTGCCACTGCCTTTCATGAACAAGGGCCAAACGCGCAGTGCCGACCAAAACGACGCCGAAACCAAGAAAAACAAGGACTGGGACCCCAACGCGCTGTTGTCTGGCAAGCCAGTCCCCAAGGCAACGGTGCCTGCTGACGCGGCCAGCGAGCCTGGTGCGGCACCTGAGCCGCCACCCCTTGTCCCTGCGCCAGAGGCCAAGATCGAGGACAAGCCGGCGCAGCCCAGTGCCGACCCGCTGGGCGCACTGGCCAAGTCCAAGGCAGGCGCCAGCGAGCCGCCGCAAATTGCGTTTTTTGTGCAAGTCGGTGCTTTTCGTACGGCCGAAGACGCCCAGGGGCAGCGCGCCAAGCTGGCCTTGAACGGCGTGGACGCCAAAGTGACCGAGCGTGAACAGGGCGGACGGCCCTTGTTTCGGGTGCGTGTGGGCCCGTTTGAGCGCCTGGAAGACGCCGAACGGTCCAAGGAGAAGCTCGACAAGGCCGGCATTGAAACCGCCTTGGTCAAAGTACAGCGCTAGGCGCTGGCATGGGCCCCCAACATAAATCCAACACCGAAACCTTTCCCCAATAACCGGAGTGAGCTGACCATGCAACGCCGCCATTTTTCCCATATCGCCCTGGGCGCCGCCCTGGCGGCCAGCTGGACCAAGCACGCGCTTGCGCAAGTGCAAAAACCAGTGGCTGGCACCGACTACCAAGTACTCGACAGACCCGCTAACGTGGAGGCACCCCAAGGCAAGATCGAGGTGGTCGAGTTTTTCTGGTACAGCTGCCCCCACTGCAATGCATTCGAACCCACCTTGGGCGAGTGGGTCAAAAAGCTGCCCAATGACGTGGCGTTTCGGCGGGTACCGATCGCGTTTGACGCGTCCTTTGTGCCGCAGCAGCGCCTTTTTTACAGCCTCGAAGCCATGGGCCTGTTGGAAAAGCTGCACGCCAAAGTGTTTGCGGCCATCCATGTCCAAAAGCTCCCGCTCGCGTCGGGCGAGGCGATCACCGAGTGGGTTGGGAAAAATGGCGTCGACCAGGCCAAGTTTGTGGCCCAGTACAACTCGTTTGGCGTGGTCACCAAGGCGCAGCGTGCTTCGCAATTACAAAATGCCTACAAGGTCGAAGGCGTTCCGGCCCTGGGCGTGGCCGGCCGGTTTTACACCGACGGGGGCCTGGCCAAGAGCATGGAGCGCGCGCTTCAAGTGGTCGAATCCTTGGTAGCCGGTCTGCGTCCCCCGGCGGGCAAACCAGCACCCGCGAAGGCACCGAAAAAGTCCTAAGCTGCCGAGCCTTAGCCCGCGTGGCCCTTGGTTTGGGTGGCTACAATGCGCCCAATGTGCTCTACAGCAAGTTTCGTGCCTTTATGAAAACCATCCCCACCGCTCTGCTATGGGCTTGTGTCGCTTTGGCACCGCTGGCCTGGGCTGAAAAGGCCGACCGCAGCAAGCCCATGAACATCGAGGCCGACACGCTGCGCTATGACGACCTGCAGCAAATCACCGTGTTTACGGGCCGCGTGCTTATCACCAAAGGCACCATCCAGATCCGTGGGGCCCGCGTTGAAGTGCGCCAAGATCCTGAGGGCTACCAATATGGCGTGGTCACCGGGACGCCCACCGAACGCGCCTTTTTCCGACAAAAGCGCGAAGGCATGGAGGAGTTCATTGAAGGCGAGTCCGAAACCCTGAACTACAACGGCAAAGCCGACACCGTACGTTTCGAGAAAAATGCTGTGATGCGGCGCTACCGCGCAAGCGTGCTAGCCGACGAGGTGACGGGCGCACTCATCGTCTACGAGAACCTGACCGACAAATTCAGCGTCGATGGATCGGCCGCCGGTGCGACTGGCGCAGCCAAAGGCCGCGTGCGCGCCATGCTTACGCCCAAACCCGAAACCCCCGCAGCGGCCAGCGGCACGGCATCGCCCCAGCGTGCCAGTGAAAAGCTGGAAAGCAAGCCGCAATGACGCAGAGCGCGGCGGCCGCTTCGCAGGCGACGGATAGGGCGGCACCGCAAGCAAATCCAGACCCGCGCGCAAGCGGAATTCTGGAGGCGCGGCATCTTCAAAAGTCCTATGGAAAGCGTCAGGTGGTCAAAGACGTGTCGCTTTCGGTGCGCACCGGCGAAGTCGTGGGCCTGCTGGGCCCCAACGGCGCGGGAAAAACTACCTCGTTTTACATGTTAGTGGGCTTGCTGCGCACCAGCGCGGGAAGCATCTCGATTGACGGCAAAGGCATCGAAGACATGCCCATCCACCGCCGCGCACGCCTGGGTCTGGGTTACCTGCCACAGGAAGCCTCTATTTTTCGCAAGCTCAACGTCGAAGACAACGTGCGCGCAGTGCTTGAGCTGCAACTCGGCCCTGACGGCCGGTCGCTGGCCAGCGCCGATATCGAAACCCGCCTGACGGCCTTGCTGCAAGACCTGCGGGTCGAGCATTTGCGCCTGTCACCAGCCCTGGCGCTCTCGGGTGGCGAGCGCCGCCGGGTGGAAATTGCCCGCGCCCTGGCCACGCAACCGCGTTTTATCCTGCTCGACGAGCCTTTTGCCGGCATCGACCCGATTGCAGTGATCGAGATCCAGCGCATCATCACTTTCCTGAAAAGCCGCAACATTGGCGTGCTGATCACCGACCACAACGTGCGCGAGACCCTGGGCATTTGTGACCACGCCTACATCATCAGCGACGGCAATGTGCTGGCGCAGGGCACCCCGTCCGAAATAGTCTCCAACGCCGAAGTGCGCCGTGTCTATCTCGGCGAGAACTTCAAAATGTAGAGTGATGACCCCCACGCTTGTCACTTCGTGTACTGCGCTGCCCCCCGAGGGGGCTAATTTGCCTTGGGGCGGCCCGGCGGCAAATTCCGTGACCCCCACGCTTGTCACTTCGTGTACTGCGCTGCCCCCCGAGGGGGCTCAAGCCGCTTGGGGCGGCCCGGCGGCAAATTCCGTGACCCCCACGCTTGTCACTTCGTGTACTGCGCTGCCCCCCGAGGGGGCTCAAGCCGCTTGGGGCGGCCCGGCGCGGCTTGGGAGGGGTGTGGCGTGAGACAAGGC
>CANHZG010000210.1 GCA_947464995.1 Comamonadaceae bacterium
AAAAAAATAAAACAATTTTTACAAATTTTGGGACCGTGCACTGCCACTTTCTGCTGATGCTTGTTGCCTAGGCGTGCACCTGTTCGTGAATGCGTAGGGGGGGTCACGAGGGCACATCCGGACGTCCAAGACAATGAAAATCGCCCCGATATCGGCGATATCGGGGCGATGTGGGGAAATTGGCTTTTAAGGCTTACGCGGCCCGGTTGCTTAATCTGCTGCAGTTTGCAGCCAAGCCCTTGGTGCAAATGCTCGGCGCGTGCAAGGCCAAAGTAGACCTGCGCCGCCCGCAGGCGGCGCACGGCATACCGGGTTTAAAAGTAGGCCATGTCCATCAGGTCAAAAATGATTTTCTTGAGCAGGTTTTTTGAGCCGTAAGAGTCTTGGATCATGTCGCGCTGGCGCAGCTTGTGGTACAGCGAGTTGTCGGCGCGCAGACCCGTAATCACCTCGTCCAACACGGGTACGTTGTTTTGCAGGTCCATAAACTCTTGCACTTGTGAGGACAGCTTGTGTGCCGATACCAAACCTTCCTTGTTTTTGGCCAGGGCCACGGACTCGTCGGAGTCCACCAGACGGCGCACCGTCACCAGCGTCAAGATTTGGCGGTTGTAGTCCACGGTGACCGACTTGTTAAAAAAGTACTGCAAAACCGGGATGTCTTCCAAGATCGGTACGCCGTTGCGCATCTCGTCTTTTTCGCGCTCCACCAGGCCGTTCAGGATAAAGGTCTGGCCGTACTTGACCAAGGCGGTTCCGTTGACGGCGTTGCGGGTTTGCATCAGCGACACGTCGGGGTTGGGCGTATCTTCGATAAACGATCGGCTGGCCCGGATCGACAGCAGCATCATGTCGTCTGGCAAAAACGTAGGCGTCACGGCCAGCGCAATACCGACCGCCTTGTCCACCAGCGTTGACGAGTTCACACCGCCGACCTTGATCGAGTAGGTTGCGCCACTGAAGAACACCGAAGGCAGCCGGTCAATGGCCGCCAGCGTGGGGCGGGCGATGACTTCGTTCTTGGTGTACAGCGAGTTGGCGATGTTCAGCGAATACTGCAAAAAGCCATTGCCCAGGCCATCGGCCATGTTGAAGATATTGGTCGCGCCCTGGGTGACTGTGCCGTCAACGCCGTTGGAGAGCGTTTTGGCCATGGACAGGCCATCAAGCAGGTTAATGCCGTAGCTCTTTTGGACCGTCTCCTCGGTTCGGATCATGGTGATCTCGATCATGGCAACAGGCGGGTTTTCGCCCTCGCAAGGCGCGGGCAGCGTGGGCGCTGTGAAGTTTTCTTCATTGGCCGGCAAGGCCAGTGCCGGGTTGAGGGAGATGGCGTCCTTCTCCTGCACCGGGCCGGGGCGGGCGTCGCAGCGGAACCAGTTTTTGCGCTGCTCCGACGGTGCGGCGTCGGCCTTTTTGTCGTCGGCCTTTTTATCGTCGGCTTCGTCTTTGCTATCGCCCTTGGCGGCCTCGGGGCTGGCGTCGGCCAGCAGGATCACGTCATTGCTTTTGCCTTTGGAATACCCGGTTTTCATGGCCAGGAGCTGGTCCACGCGGCTGCCCACGTAGCGCGACTCTTGTTTGTTGACCTCTAGCGCGGCGTACTGGGCCAGCATGTCGGCAGCCACCTTGGGCTGTTTGGCCAAGGCAGCGTGAAAGGCCTTGATGCGGTACAGGCGGGCATCGGTCCAATGCAAGGCGTCAAGTTGGGATGCGGCCCAAACCGAGGTGTCGCTGTCACCCGCAAGCAAAGACGCCTGCGCCAGCGCGTACAAAGCCTCTTGGGGCGCTT
Source organism: Comamonadaceae bacterium (assembly GCA_947464995.1). GTDB lineage: Bacteria > Pseudomonadota > Gammaproteobacteria > Burkholderiales > Burkholderiaceae_C > Allorhodoferax. Next base: position 1,793 of record CANHZG010000210.1, read on the forward strand.
TGGGCTTGGCGTCTACCGCCATGGCAAACGACTTTTTGGCCGTGCCGTAGTTTTTGGCACCCATGTACAAGCGGCCCAACTGCAGGTGGGCGATGTCCAGGGTGGGGTCTAGGTTGATGGCGGTGCGGTAGCCCACTTCGGCCAGGGCGTAGCTGTCGGCGTCGCCCTTTTCATACTTGAGCTGGTAGGTCAGCGCATTGAAGAAGTGCATGGGCGCACTCTTGATGTCAAATTTGAGCCCCGAGTTAAATATCTTTTGCGCCTTGTCGAGCTCACCGTTTTGCAGGTAGTTCGCCCCAGTGCGCAGCAGGGTCTGGCTGCGCGACAGCGCCACGTCGTCCGAGACCGTGGGCTCGTTCCAATTGCGGGCCGATTTGCCCGGGAACATTGAGCATCCTGCCAATGCGCAGGTAATCAGCAGCGCGCTTAATTTAGTCAGTCGATAGCGGGAGGTGGTCATGGTGGGGGTGGCTTCCAGCGAGTGTTTATGGCGATGTCCCTTCGCACATCCGTTTGCAGGCAGGGCCTGCGCCGGATGTGGCGGTCGGGTTCTTTAATACAGCGCATTGATCTACATCAAACGCAATGCAACGGTAGCAGGCGCAACGCTCAAAAAACCCACAAAGACTCAACGTTTTCATACCCCAACCCCCTGCTTGAGAGGCGTCCCCCAAGGTTAGCGAGGCATCAATTTATGCAAATAAAGCAAAATATACAAAAATAATTGCATTAATCACGAAATTTCTGGTCGTGCACCGCCACCTTCTGTTGCTGTTGCTGCTTTTTTCTCAAGCCTGCGCCTTTGCGTCGGCCTGGGGCGGGGCGACTGCGCGCTCCTACATCCATGACGACAAAAACAGTCTTGGCATAGGCGACATGGCAGGCCAGGTTTTTGCGCCCTATGAGGGCGACCTTCGGCTGGGGTATACGCCGGGGACCACCTGGGTACGCATCGATATCACACCCAACCCAGGCGCAAGTGACGGGGCAGCGCCGCCCGCACGCACGCCCCTGTTGCTGCGCGTGGGGCCGTATTCGCTGGACCATCTGGACCTCTACCAACGTGTCCATGGCCAGTGGACCGTATCGACCGCGGGCGACCGCAATCGGCGTGCGCCGGGCGCCTGCCTGGACGATTTGCATTGCTTTGTCATCCATGCAGCCGGCGAGATGCCAGAAACGGTGTACCTAAAGATACAAACCGAGGGCATCCGGCTCATTGAACTGGAAATCGGGCCGCAAGACGCGCTGGTCATGGAAGTGGCGTCACGCATCAGCCGCATCAGCACGGCCATCACCCTGGCCAACGGGATGCTGGCGCTGGGAATATTCTTTTTTTTGCTGCACCGCACCGTGCTGCTGCAAGCGTACTGCTGGTTTCAGGCGTCGGTGGTGCTGTCCATGTACGCCAGCGCAGGGAGAGCGGCCCAGTTCTTTACCGACATGGCGCCGCAAATCCTGGACGATATGGCGAACTTTATTCAACTCTCCCGGGTGGCCACCACCATTCTGTTGGGCTGGGCCGTCCTGGCCAAATACCGTCCGGCAAAGGCCTACCAACGCGCCGTGGAGGGGCTCTTGCTTTTGTCGGCTTTGTGTTGCGCACTGATTGCGGGGGGAAATACGCGGGCCGCCCTGGTTCTGAATCTGGTGCTGTTTGCGGCCAACCCCTTGGTGCAACTGTTTGGCGTGTACACCGCAAAAATCGACCTACACCGCCTCAAACCCACCCTGTACATCGGCTACGCCGTGTATACCTTGGTGCTGGCGGTCGCATTGCTTTCAGCATTTGGTTTTTTCAATATGAATTCGGCTGATGGCGTGCTGCAGCGCTTTGAGGACTGGCGGCTCAATGGTTTGTGGATCGGCATTTTTGTGCTGTGGTTGGTAGTGAGCGAACAGGCGGGCCGAAAGCTGCAGGAACTGCAGGAAGTGCAAGCCTTGCGCCTGGAGGCGGTGCAGGCCAAGGCGCAAAGCGATATCTTGCAAGAACGCACCACGCTGATCGACATGCTGACCCATGAGCTCAAAACCCCGCTGGGAACCATCAAATTTGCACTGGCATCGCTGCAAAAGGACACGGCCGCACACCCGGACGCTCAGCAGCGCATACGCAATATCGACAGCTCGGTTTCCCGCATGAACCAGATGATTGAGCGCGTGGCCTCGTCCATAAAGGTGGAGCGCGATGACAAACCCCTGCCCATCGAAGCCATAGCGCTCTTGCCCCTGGTGACGGAAATCACCCAAGAACTTGCGCACAGTGAGCGTTTTCAGGTGGATGTGGACCCATCTCTGGTGGTCCAAACCCACCGCGATACGCTGGCGATGGTGTTGGAAAACCTGATTGGTAATGCCCTGAAATACGCTAGCCACGACCTGATTTTCATCAGCGCCAACGGGCGCGTGCTGGAGGTGAAAAACCAGGTAGATGAAGAACACATGCCCGATGAATCGCGCCTGTTCGAACACTATTACCGCCACCCCAAGGTCAGCGGCCAGCCTGGCTTGGGCCTTGGCTTGAGCTTGGTGCGCGCAGCATGCGCCCAACTTGGCGCCCAAGTGCAGTACCGCCGAAACGGGAACTGGGCCATCTTTGACGTAACCATGCCCCAAAAGCGATGACCGGCCGTCCAGACGCCCCGGCCGCAACACCCGCCCTGCTGGAAGACGACCCTTTGCGGCGCTAGGAGATCGCAGCCCGTCTGCAAGCCCATGTCCAGACCGCTGTAACCCTATGCAAAGGCGGCGAGTGTGTCACCACCGCAAGCCCTGGTTAAGGCAACTCCACAATGGCCATGGGTATCTGCTCGGTAAGCCAGAACTTGTCGTGGGGCAAACTCACCACGATGGGGTACAGCGCCGCTGGCAACTGCAACTGGAACCGGCTGATGGGCGTTTTGGCCTGCACTTGGGCCAGCACGCGCACTGGGTCGAGGTGCGAGGCGGCGCTGGGCGGCATATTGAGAAGCAGCAGGCTGGCCTTGAAGGAGTCGCGCAACGCCTGCCGGTCGGGCAATTGCCATTGCTTGAGGTTGGCTTTGACGCCCGATGGCAGGGTGAAATAGGCCTTGGCAGACAGTGCGGCGCTGGCCTTGGCGATTTCTTTATCAAGCGCGGGGTCGGGCAAGTCGGCGTAGCTTTGCAGGAACGCTGGGTACGTCAACTGCGGGGCGAGAAGTTGGTGCAAGACCTGGGGCAGGTTCAGGGCGAAGGCGAATAGAACGCTGGTGGCGGATT
>CANHZG010000211.1 GCA_947464995.1 Comamonadaceae bacterium
GCCGCCGACTACCGCTACTTCCCCGACCCCGATCTGCCCCCGCTGGTGATCTCGCGCGAATGGGTGGAGCGGGTGAGAAGCTCGATGCCCGAGTCTAGACCCGAGATGAAAAGGCGCTTTGAAGCCGACTATCACGTCAGAAGCGACGAGGCTAAGGAATTAACGCGAACTCGTGATACCGCAATATATTTCGAAGCTGCCACTCGACTTTTGTTCGAAATTAATCCGGCAAATTGGTCCATGCCAAACGGGATCACAGATGCCAAACAAATGTATGGGAGTGCTATTGCCAAAGGCGTCAATAATCTTCTGGCCGCACAGTTAAACCGTGAAAGCTTATCTATTGCCGAGTCACGCGTCGGCCCGGCTAATTTCGCCCGTATTCATGCGCGAATGATTGACCAGACATTGAGCGCGAAAACTGCGCGCGAAGCTTTTCTCTTCATGTGGGATGAAGCATCCTCCGAGGACGATGGGCTTCTTGACAAGATCATCGACGCCAAAGGCCTGCGCCAAATGAACGACAGCAGCGCCTTAGAGGCCATCATCGACGAAGTGCTGGCCGCCAACGCCAAGAACGTGGAAGAGTTCAAGGCCGGCAACGCCAAAGCCTTTAACGCCCTGGTCGGCCAGGCCATGAAGGCCAGCAAAGGCAAGGCCAACCCGGCGCAGGTCAACGAACTGCTCAAGCAAAAACTCGCTTGAACGCCCACAGCAGCGGGCCGCCGCCCGCTCCGCACAGCGCCGTAGAAGACGCCCAAGGCCTGCTCATCGGCTGCCTGTTTGTGGGGTTGGCCGTGTGCTTGTTCCGCGAGGCCGGTTTATTTACCGGTGGCACCACGGGCGTGGCGTTTTTGGTGCACTACCTGGCGGGCTACCCGCTGGGGGCGGTGTTGTTTGTCATCAACCTGCCGTTTTATGTATTTGGCTGGCGCAGGCTGGGGCGCAGCTTCACGCTCAAGACCTTTGCGGCCGTGGCCTTGCTCTCGCTTTATGTAGAAGTGCTGCCGCACTGGATTGGCTTTAGCCACCTCAACGCCGTGTTTGCCGCCGTGATGGCCGGACTGCTGGCGGGCACGGGTATTTTGATTTTGATCCGCCACGGCGCCAGCCTGGGCGGGGTGTCGATCACCGCCATCTATTTGCAAAAGACGCGCGGTTGGCGCGCAGGCACCGTACAAATGGCGGTGGACTTTTTGATCCTGCTAGCGGCCTTTGCCGCCACCGACCCGCGCAAGGCGCTGCTCTCGCTTTTGGGCGCGGTCGCCCTGAACCTAGTCGTTGGCGTGAACCACCGCACGGACCGGTACTACGGGGTGTAAGGGCCCCCCGCACGGCTGGCTTTACTTCACGCCGTACCGCTCTCGGTACGCCTGCACCCGCACCAGGTGTTCGCCCGTGGTGTTGCCACTTTGGGCGCCCAAGTAGCCCAGCAAATCCGAGAGTTCGGCAATCGCGCAAACCTGCAGGCCCTCGTGGCTGCGCACGTATTGCACCGCGCTGTAGGGCACGTCACGGGTAGAGCCGTCGGGCTGCTTTTCGGTGGCCATTTCCTGGCGGTCCAAGGCGATAGCCACGGCGTGTGGCGTGGCGCCGGCGGCCTTGATGAGCGCAATCGACTCGCGCGCGGCGGTGCCTGCGCTCATCACGTCGTCGACGATCAGCACGCGCCCCTGGAGCGGGGCGCCCACCAGGCTGCCGCCTTCGCCGTGGTCCTTAGCCTCTTTGCGGTTGTAGGCAAAGGGCACGTTTTTGCCCAAGCGCGCGAGCTCAATAGCCACGGCTGCGCCCAGAGGAATGCCCTTGTATGCGGGGCCAAAAATCATGTCGAACTCAATGCCGCTGTCCAGCAGGCGCTGGGCATAAAATTGGGCCAAGCGCCCGAGTTTGGCGCCGTCGTCAAACAGGCCGGCATTGAAGAAATACGGGCTTTGGCGACCCGCTTTGGTGGTGAATTCGCCAAAGCGCAACACCCCACACTTCAGTGCAAACGCCACAAATTCTTGCGCCAAACCGGAGGCCGCACTTGCTGCGTTCAGGGAGTTTGGACCACTATCAACCATGGGGATTTCCTTGTTCACATTAAGCAGCCTTAACCTCAACGGCATCCGTTCGGCCACCAGCAAGGGGCTAGAGCCCTGGCTGGCCCAACTGCAACCGGATTGTATTTGCGTGCAAGAAGTCAAGGCCCAGGCCGAAGACGTATCTGGCAAGTTCGAGACCCTGGCCGATCTGAGCGGCTACTTTCACTTTGCCGAGAAAAAAGGCTACTCGGGCGTGGGCGTCTACACCCGCCATGCGCCCAGCGACGTGGTGGTGGGCTATGGCTCAGGCGAGTTTGACGCCGAGGGCCGCTACGTGGAACTGCGCTTTGACACGCCCCAGCGAAAGCGCTCCATCATCAGCGCCTACTTTCCGAGTGGTTCGTCGGGCGAAGAGCGGCAACTGGCCAAATACCGCTTTCTGGCCGAGATGTACCCGCACCTCACAAAGCTCAAAGGCCAGCGCGAGTTTGTGCTGTGCGGCGACATCAACATCGCGCACCAGGAAATCGACCTGAAGAACTTCAAAGGCAACAAAAAGAACTCCGGCTTCTTGCCCGAAGAGCGCGCCTGGATGACCCAGCTTTTGACCGAGGGCGGCTTGGTGGACGTGTACCGCCAGCTGGAGCCCACCGCCACCGACGCCGCCTACACCTGGTGGAGCAACCGCGGCCAGGCGTATGCCAAAAACGTGGGCTGGCGCCTGGACTACCACCTGGCCACGCCCACGCTGGCGGCAGGCGCACGCAGGCACGCCATCTTCAAGGACGTGAAGTTCTCGGACCACGCGCCTATCACCATCGACTACGACTGGGTATGAGTGCCGTAATTTCAAACGCCAACGACGCCATTTCCTGGCTCACCGCCCAAGGCATCCAGCGTGTGGAAGTGGTGTTTGCGGACCTGACCAGCGTGGCGCGGGGTAAGGTAATGGATACGGCGAATTTTGTAGAAGCGTTGGGCGCCAAGATGCCCACGCTGCTGCTGGGCCTGACGGTGACCGGGGGCGAGCCGCTGGCGCAAGCCGACGCGGTGTTTCGCTTCAAGCGCCTGGCGCGCGAATTCGCGCGGCGCCACGGCTGCCTGGCGACCTTCATGGCCAAGCCCTACGCCGACGAGCCAGGCACCGGCATGCACTGGCACGTGAGCCTGAGCGATCGCGCCGGCCACAACGCCTTCACAGCCGACGACGGCAGCGCGCACCCGCGCATGGCGCACTTTATTGGCGGCTGGCAAGCTTCGGCCCCGGGCGCCATGGCGGTGCTGGCGCCCTACGCACATTCCTATTTACGCATCCGACGCCCCGACGCCTCGCCCACCCACGCCGACTGGGGCCACGACGACCGCACCGTGGCTTTTCGCATCCCCCAATCCAACCCCGCTAACCGCCGCCTGGAACACCGCCTGCCCGGCGGCGACGCGAACCCCTACCTGACGCTGGCGCTGATGCTGGGCACCGGACTAATGGGAATGGAACAGCAACTGGAACCTCGCTCTGCGCGCAACGCAGCGGCTGCAAGCACCCGGAGCGCGGCCTTACCTGAAGACTTGGGTGAAGCGCTCACCGCGCTGCAAGGCTGTCCCTTACTGGGCGAGGTTTTTGGCGCCGGGTTTATTGCGCTGTACGCGATGGTGAAGCGCCACGAGCTGACCGAGCAGGCGGCGGATGCCGACTTTGCACTGCGGCATTTGCTGGGGCGCAGTTATACGGCCGGGCGGCGGGGCTCAGCTAACGCGTCACCACCGGAAACACGCCAGCGGCCTTGTCGATCAACCCGAAAAATCGCACCAAGTCGATCTTGCTGCCTTTGACCTGCAGCTCGTCGCTCAGCAGCGTGTCCTTGACGCCAGCGGTGCCCGCAATCATCTTCACAAAAAGGGGCTTGGTAAGCAGCAGCGTGGCATGAGCGTCCGCAGCTGTGCCACGTTTGAAGTGCAGCACCGCGTTTTCCAGCCACAGCACATAGCTTTCCTTCTGGTCGGTGAGCACCAGGTTGATCTTGAGGTCTTTGCCTGCTGCGGCCGGGCCGTCCAGGCTGGCGGCCATGGCTTCCAAAAAGCGTTCGGTGGGCGTTTGAAACAACAGGTCGACCGCGGCGGCCTTGGACACGCCTTTGGCAGGCGGCCCCTGGCGCAGTTCTTGGGCGCCGGTGAGGTAGGCGTTGCGCCAGGTGGCGGCCTCTGACGCGTAGCCCATTTGCTCGTAGGTTCGCGCCAGCAGCGTTTTCGCAGAAGCACTCGAGGGGTCGCCCAGCACAGCGTGGTTCAGCAACTCTGCGGCCCAGCGGTAGTCGCCCTTGTCATAGGCCGCTTGGGCGGCGGCCACGGCCTTGTCCGCACCGCCCATGAGCTCCAGGTAGCGCTTGGCCGATTCGGTGGGTGACAAGGGGTTCAGGTTGGCCGGGTTGCCGTCGTAAAAGCCCATGTAGAACTGGTAGACCGCCTTGACGTTGTGGCGCAGGTCACCGTAATAGCCGCGCGCGCCAAAGTAGTCGCGCAGGGACGCGGGCAGTTTCACCATCTCGGCAATCTCGAGTGGGGTGTAACCGGCGTTGATCAGGCGCACCGTCTGGTCATGTGTGTATTTGTAAACGTCACGGTGCTTGGTGATTAGCTCCTGCCCGCGGGCATTGCCCCAAATGGGCCAGTGGTGCGAGGCGATAAAGACCTCGGTGTCTTTGGTTTGTTCCAGCGCCTGGTCCATGTAGCTGGCCCAGCGTAGCGCGTCGCGCACCTTGGCGCCGCGAATGGGCAGCAGGTTGTGCATGGTGTGCGACAGGTTCTCAGCGCCGTCATAGAGCTTTTTGCTGGGAATGCTAAAGGTTAGTTCGGCGGGACATTCGGCGTTGGGCACGTTGTGGAACACAAAGTCCACGCCATCGAGTTGCATGGGCTGGCTGGCCTGGTAAATCAGCCAGTTCGGCGCCAACACGCCGATGGCGCCATAGACCACGTCTTTGCCCAAGCCCGTGTCTAGGTTGCCAC
>CANHZG010000212.1 GCA_947464995.1 Comamonadaceae bacterium
AATCTCTTTTCCTTCCACCAATCCGACGGTCATGGCCGAGTCCTTCGCCGCCCTGTTCGAGGAAAGCATCAAGCGCCAGGACATGCGTGTTGGTGAGGTGATCTCCGCTGAAGTCGTCCGTGTCGATTACAACTTCGTTGTGGTCAACGCCGGCCTCAAGTCGGAAAGTTTCATCCCCGTTGAAGAATTCAAGAATGACATCGGCGAAGTCGATGTCAAGCCTGGCGATTTCGTCAGCGTCGCCATCGAAGCCCTGGAAAACGGCTTTGGCGACACGCTGCTCTCGCGCGACAAGGCCAAGCGCCTGGCGAGCTGGCTGGCTCTGGAGAGCGCCCTCGAGTCTGGCGAGTTGGTCAGCGGCACGGTCACCGGCAAGGTCAAGGGCGGCCTGACCGTTCTGGTCAACGGCATACGCGCATTCTTGCCCGGTTCCTTGGTTGACACCCGCCCCACCAAAGACTTGTCTCCCTACGAGAACAAGACCATGGAATTCAAGGTCATCAAGCTTGACCGCAAGCGCAACAACGTCGTGCTTTCGCGCCGCGCTGTGGTGGAAGCCTCGATGGGTGCCGAGCGCGCCAATCTGATGGCAACCCTGAAAGAAGGTTCTGTGGTGCACGGCGTGGTGAAAAACATCACCGAATACGGCGCATTTGTGGACCTGGGCGGCATCGACGGCCTGCTGCACATCACCGACATGGCATGGCGCCGCGTTCGCCATCCTTCCGAGGTGGTGACGGCTGGTCAAGAGATCACAGCCAAGATTCTCAAGTTTGACACCGAGAAAAACCGCGTATCCCTGGGTCTCAAGCAAATGGGTGATGACCCATGGATGGGCGTGAACCGCCGCTACCCCCAGGCTACCCGCATGTTCGGCAAGATCACCAACATCGCCGACTATGGCGCATTTGTGGAACTCGAGCCCGGCATCGAAGGCCTGGTCCACGTGAGTGAGATGGACTGGACCAACAAAAACATTGCACCTTCCAAACTCGTGGCCCTGGGCGACGAAGTCGAAGTCATGGTTCTGGAAATCGACGAAGACAAGCGCCGTATTTCCCTGGGCATGAAGCAATGTAAGGCCAATCCTTGGCAAGAATTTGCACAAAACACCAAGCGTGGTGACCGCGTCAAGGGCCCGATCAAGTCGATCACCGACTTTGGCGTGTTCGTTGGCCTGGCCGCTGGCATTGACGGTTTGGTGCATTTGTCCGACCTGTCCTGGAACGAAACCGGAGAAGCCGCCGTGCGCGAGTTCAAAAAGGGCCAGGAAGTCGAGGCTTTGGTCTTGGCTGTGGACGTGGACCGCGAACGCATCTCCTTGGGCATCAAGCAGCTCGACTCCGACCCTTTCACCACATTCACCGCGATCAACGACAAGGGCCAGGTTGTTACTGGCAAGGTCAAGACCGTCGATGCCAGGGGTGCTGAGATCGATTTGGGTGAGGACATCATTGGCTACCTTCGCGCCTCGGAAATCAGCCGCGACCGCGTGGAAGATGCCCGTAGCGTATTGAAAGAAGGCGACGAAGTGACCGCTGTCGTGGTGAACGTGGATCGCAAGACCCGCAACATTCAGTTGTCCATCAAAGCCAAGGACGCTGCGGACCAGAACGAAGCCATGGCGACACTGACCCAGACTTCCGCCCGCGAAAACGCTGGTACCACCAGCCTGGGCGCTTTGTTACGCGCCAAGTTGGACAACAACTAAGCCTTAAACCGCTGCGTTGTAAATCAAGAACGACCGGACGCCTTGCTCCGGTCGTTTTTTTACTTTTATTGCCGCCCCCATGACACGATCCGACCTAGTCGAGGAACTGGCTAACCGGTTCAGCCAATTGACCCACCACGATGCAGAATTTGCCGTAAAAGCTATTCTGGACGCCATGAACGAGGCCATGGTGCGCGGTCACCGCATTGAGATTCGGGGCTTTGGCAGCTTTTCGGTCAACCACCACGCGCCCCGCATGGGCCGCAACCCGCGCAGCGGCGAAAGCGTGGCTATTCCCCAGCGCCGTGTTCCCCATTTCAAGCCGGGTAAGGCGCTTCGCGAAGCCGTGGATCAGCAGACTGCAGCTCCCCCAACCGAGAACAAAGTGCGCTAAACGCACCGGAGCCCATAGAATCGCGCCCAAGCAAGGAATGACATGACCTCCATCGTTTGGCTTTTGAAGTGGTTGCTTAAAGCGGCCATTTTTTTTACGTTGTTCGCCTTTGCCTTGAACAACCAAGGCGACGTGACGGTGCATTTTTTCTTTGGCTACCAATGGACCGCTCCCTTGGTTTTGCTGGTGCTGATTGTTTTTTCTGCCGGTTTGTTGTTCGGCGTGCTGGGCATGGTGCCGCGCTGGTGGCGCCAGCGGCGGGTTGCCGCACAGGCACGGCAACGCTTAGAGCAGCCCACGGCCGCCGTATCGGACTCGGCGCTAGCGGATGCAAACCGTGGCGCCCTATCCAATGGACTTTGACGCCAGCCTGATATTGATGGGCCTGCCCCTGGCCTTTGTGCTGGGGTGGCTGGCATCACGCTTTGACCTGCGCCAGCTCCGCCTGGAAAACCGCCACGCTCCCAAAGCCTACTTCAAGGGCCTGAATTTTCTGCTCAACGAGCAACAAGACCTGGCCATTGACGCCTTCATTGAAGCCGTACAAAACGACCCAGACACGTCGGAACTGCACTTTGCCCTGGGAAATTTGTTCCGCCGCCGGGGTGAGTACGAGCGCGCGGTACGGGTGCACCAGCACCTGCTTTCGCGTGGCGACATCAGTGCCGATGACCGCCAGCGGGCACAACATGGCTTGGCACTGGACTATTTAAAGGCCGGCTTGCTCGATCGCGCTGAAAGCGCACTTCTTTTGCTTGAAGGCACACGTTTTGAAGAACAAGCCCGCATTGCCTTGCTGGCCAATTACGAGCGCTCGCGGGACTGGGAGCTTGCCGCCGCCGTTGCCGCCAAGCTAGAAGCCTCGGGCCAGGGAAGTTTTGCTGTTCGCTTAGCCCACTACCTCTGCGAACAAGGCCAAGCGCTGCTTGCAGCGCAACGCAATTCCGAGGCTGAGTCGCTGTTGTTGCAGGCCATCGACATTGCTCCCGCTGCAGCGCGCGCTCGAATCGACCTGGCACAACTGCAAAACGCGCAGGGTGAGCCCAAAAAGGCACTCCAAACCCTGCTGGCGGCCATCAAGGCCGCGCCAGGTTCGGTAGCGCTGATGGCCCCGTCGCTGGCAGCCTATGCCCTGGCGTGCAGCAACCCCGACATTGCCCTGAATGCGCTCAAGGCTGCCTATGAGGAAAGCGCCTCGCTGGACGTGCTGGACGCCATCGTCGCCCTGGAGGCGGCCACCGCCCACACCAGTGCGCGCGACTGGTATGTGCACCACCTGGAGCGCCAACCGTCTTTGGTGGCAGCTGCACAGTGGATCGCAGGCGAAAAGCTCGAACACGAACAGTTTCACCCCCAGGTGCAGCGCGCGCTAGACCATGCGGTCAAGCCACTCAAACGCTACCGCTGTGCCGCATGCGGCTTTGAGGCCCACCAACATTTTTGGCACTGCCCCGGCTGCCAGGCCTGGGACAGCTACCCCGCACGGCGGGTTGAAGAGTTATGAAACCCTTAGTTAGCAAACCCATTGCAGCCGACGTGTTGTCGGCCAGTCGCGTCCTCGTTGTGGGCGATGTCATGCTCGACCGCTATTGGTACGGCGCGGTCGAACGCATATCGCCCGAAGCCCCGGTTCCGGTGGTGCGCATTACGCGCGAAGAAGAGCGCGGAGGCGGTGCCGCAAACGTAGCCTTTAACGTCGGCGCTTTGGGTGCGCAGGCGTCCTTGCTGACGGTGGTCGGCGATGACGAGGCCAGCCGCAAGCTTGAAGCCTTATTGGAAAAAACCGGTATCAAAACCCACTTCGGCCGCGACCCGGAGCTGCACACCACGGTCAAACTGCGCATCATCGGTCGCCAACAGCAGCTGATTCGCCTGGACTTCGAGAACACCCCAAAAAGCGAAATTTTGGCTAGCCAAACCGCCGAGTTCAGCGCGCTGCTGCCTGAGTGTGACTGCGTGCTGTTTTCGGACTACGGCAAAGGCGGTTTGGCCCATGTGGGCGACATGATTGCCCAAGCACGCGCAGCAGGCAAACCGATTTTGATCGACCCCAAGGGCAGTGACTATTCGCGCTACCGCAACGCCACCGCCATCACCCCAAACCGCGCTGAAATGCAGGAAGTGATCGGAGCCTGGAGCGACGAAGCCGATCTGCGCACCAAGGCGCATACCCTGCGCCAGGAATTGCAGCTTGACGCCGTATTGCTTACCCGCAGCGAAGAAGGCATGACCCTGTTTGACGCCCAGGGCGAGCTGCATGTAGGCGCCCAGGCGCGCGAGGTGTTTGATGTGACAGGTGCAGGCGACACCGTGATTGCCACCATGGCCGCGCTGGTGGGAGCGGGTTTAAGCCTGCGCGAGGCGCTGCCTTGGGCCAATCGGGCCGGCGGCATCGTGGTCGGCAAATTTGGCACCGCCACCGTGTCCTACCAGGAGTTGTTTGCATGACGCGCATCGTAGTCACCGGCGCCGCCGGTTTTATTGGCAGCCGCATCATCGCCGGGCTTAACGCGCGCGGCTTCGACGACATCATCGCGGTGGACGACCTGACACAGGGAGATAAATTTCGCAACTTGGCCGACCTGAAAATTGCCGATTATGTGGATGCCGAGCGTTTCTACCCGAACTTTGCGGCGCAGGATTTTGGCCACGTCGAGGCGGTTTTCCACGAAGGCGCTTGCAGCGACACCATGGAACTCGACGGCAAGTACATGCTGCAAAACAACTTTGAGACCTCTAAGCGCTTGTTCCACGCCGCCCAGGCTCAAGGAACGCGGCTTCTGTACGCGTCCTCAGCCGCCACTTACGGCGGGTCGGCCACTTTCAAGGAGGAACCGGCTTTTGAGGCGCCGCTCAACGTCTATGGCTACTC
>CANHZG010000213.1 GCA_947464995.1 Comamonadaceae bacterium
GACGACCATTGGGCCAGCCCGGTTTGCAGGGTGAGCACATCGTCGGCATGTTGGGCCAGGCGCTTTTGTGCGCCCACCATGGCGTCCAAGCCGCGCCACGACAGAGCCGCCATCATGGCCATCAGCGCCAGCGCCACCAGCAGCTCCACTAGGGTGAACCCGCGTTGCTGGGCGCCCGGTCTCCATTGGGGTGGGTAAAAAACCATCAGTTGCGCCCCACGATGGTCGATAGGCGCAGCACCGGCTCTGTCGCATTGCGCACCTGGGCGTCCACGCGCACGAAGTTAGGGTTGGGCGTGGGCTGCACATGGAGCACCACGGTGAAGGTTTGCCCGGCTTGCGGGCATTCGCGGCTGGTCTGGCCCACACCGGGCATTTGGCGTGAGAGGCGAATCTGGTTGAGCACGTTTTCTGCGCACAGCTGGCCCAACAACACATCGCTTTGGCGCTGCGCGTGCAGGGTGAGTGCGCCGGTGGCCTTCAGGCCTGCCAGTAGCGCCACGCCGACAATGGTCAGCGCCACCAGTATTTCCACGAGCGTAAATCCGCGCTGGCACGCGGCGGGCAGGGTGGTGCGGCTCATGGGGTTTGAATGGCTCCAATTGGGCTGCCCAAAGGCACGATGGCAAACGGGCGCAGACCGTCGGTAGCCAGTTGCAGGCGCACGCTGTCTTGGCTGCGCGCCATCAATACCACGGCTTGCGCTTCCAAGATCGGTTCGGGCCCCAGGGTCAGCGCTGCAGGGGCGTTGCCAGGCTCGGGCGCGGTGCCGGGCTTGCGCAGCACGGCTGCCACGGTGGTGTCATTACTCAGCCAGGTTTGGGGCGGCAGGGGCGGGTTCAGGCCGTCGAGCACAAAACCGCCCACCGTGGGGCGCCACCGCACGGGCGTGCCTTGCATGCGGGACTGCGCGCGGGCAGACTCCAGCACAGCCGCCAGGCGCTGGGCGTCGCGTTCCAGGTCCGATGCGGTGTTGTCGCGCAGGGTAAGCGCCACGCCGGCCGATGCAATGGCGATGATGGCCACCACCACCAGCAGTTCCAACAACGTGAAGCCCCGGCTGGCGGCGCCCAAGGCATGGAGCTCGCAGGCTTGTGGGCCCCTAGGGCTGCCAGCTGCCAATGTCTGCATTTTTGCCCTCGCCGCCGGGCTGGCCGTCGGCCCCGAAGGACATTACATCCATCTCGCCCTTGACGCCAGGGAAGAGGTAGACATAAGGGCTGCCCCAGGGGTCCCTGGGCAGTTGGTCGAGGTTCTTCTTCCAATTGGGCGGAACGGGCTCCGCGGTCGGCTTGTTCAACAGGGCGGCAAGGCCTTGCTCAGTGCTGGGGTAGCGGCCGTTGTCGAGCTTGTAGAGTTTGAGCGCCTGGACCAGATTACCCACGTCCGTCTTGGCTGCCGTGACCTTGGCGTCGTCGGCACGGTCGAGCACATTGGGCACGATCAAGGCGGCGAGCACGCCAATGATGAGCAGCACCACCATCAGCTCGATAAGCGTGAAGCCGCGTTGGCTCGCCAGTGCTAATCGGTTTTGGTGTACGTGGGGGGTGGTGTCCATGGTGGGGTTTGAATAGTTGCCCGGCAGCGGTCCATTTTGCCTGAAGCGGTTGCGACCGGTGGCCTGGTGCAAAAACGGTGTTGGCGGGCTTTTCTGCACCGATAATGGCTGGATGGCTTCTCTCATATTCCATGCTTGGCGGGTCCGATGGACCACGTTTGTTGTGGCACTGCTGGCTGCCGCCAGCGCCGTCTTTTGGACCCTTGGCACGACCAGTGCCACGAAGCAGCCTGAGCCAAAGCCTGAGCTGGTGTCCAGTGCCCCTGTCTCGGATGCCTCAGCCTTAGCACGCGCTTTGGGTGGCGGCTTGGTCAGCGCTGGCCCGGCTGCTTCGACCACCGCAACCCAGTACCAGTTGCTCGGCGTGGTCGCCGGTCCGGTGGGCAAAGGGATTGCGCTGATGGCGATTGGCAATGCGCCGCCCAAGGCTTACCGCGTGGGCTCAACGCTTGAGGGCGGTCAGGTGCTGCAGTCGGTGTCAACGCGCGGTGCGCTGCTGGGGACGACGCAACTGGAGCTCCCTCAATTGACGAATCCCTGATGCGGGTCAATAGAATCGAAGGCGATGGCATGCAATCCAATGCATACTGCCGTGGGCGTGCAGGAAGTTCGTGTAAGCTCAAAATCAGCCCCCAACCTACCCCCACCTCCTAGAGGAGCGATTCCATGCAAATAGGCGTACCCGCCGAGACTGCAGCGGGTGAAACCCGCGTAGCTGTCACCCCAGAAACAGTGAAGAAATTGATTGCCCAAGGCCATACGGTGCGGGTGCAATCCGGTGCTGGCGTGGCCGCCAGTGTGACTGACGAGGCTTACGCTGCCGCAGGTGCCGAAATCTGTGACGCTGCTGCGGCTTTTGCCAGTGCACTGGTGCTCAAAGTAGTGGCGCCGACCAGCGAAGAGCTGACCCATATGGCCGCTGGAGGGGCCTTGGTGGGCATGCTCAACCCCTTTGATGCGGCGGGCTTGCAGCGCTTGGCCGGTGCAGGTCTGACCAGTTTCGCCCTCGAAGCCGCACCGCGCACCACCCGGGCGCAGAGCATGGATGTGCTCTCAAGCCAGGCCAATATTGCGGGTTACAAGGCGGTGATGGTGGCAGCCGACAAATACCAGCGCTTTTTCCCCATGCTGATGACAGCAGCGGGCACGGTCAAGGCTGCGCGCGTGGTGATTTTGGGCGTGGGCGTGGCCGGTTTGCAGGCCATTGCCACTGCCAAACGCCTGGGTGCGGTGATTGAAGCGTCTGACGTGCGCCCCAGCGTTAAGGAGCAAATCGAGTCCCTGGGCGGCAAGTTCATTGAAGTGTCCTACGACACTGCGGAGGAAAAAGAAGCCGCCGTGGGCGTGGGCGGATATGCCCGCCCGATGCCGCAAAGCTGGTTGGATCGGCAAAAAATCGAGGTCGCCAAGCGCGTGGCGCTGGCCGATGTGGTGATTTCCACCGCCCTCATTCCCGGTCGCGCTGCGCCGGTGCTAGTGACCGAGGACATGGTCAAAAGCATGAAGCCTGGCTCGGTCATTGTGGACATTGCCGCAGGCAAGGCCGCTGACGGCGTGGGTGGCAACTGCGTGCTCACCGAGGCCGGCAAAACCGTGGTCAAGCACGGCGTTACCTTGGTGGGCGAGACCAATCTGGCTGCGCTGGTGGCGGCCGATGCGTCGGCCCTGTACGCGCGCAACGTTTTGGATTTCCTCAAACTCGTGCTGACCAAAGACGGCCAATTCACCGTTGACTTGGAAGACGACATCGTCGCCGCCTGCCTGATGACACAGGGCGGCGAAGTCAAACGCAAATAAAGGACACACCCCATGGACCTCGTATCCCCCACCGTATTGAATTTGATCATCTTCGTGCTGGCCATTTACGTGGGCTACCACGTTGTGTGGACGGTGACACCCGCGCTGCACACGCCTTTGATGGCGGTGACCAATGCCATTTCTGCCATCGTGATCGTCGGCGCCATGCTGGCGGCCGCGCAAACTGAAACTGTGCTCGGCCAAACCATGGGCGTGTTGGCGGTGGCGCTGGCTTCGGTAAATATTTTTGGAGGCTTTCTGGTGACACGCCGGATGCTGGAAATGTTCAAGAAGAAAGTCAAGAAAACCGACGCCGCTGACCAAGGAGCTGCGAAATGAGCATGAACCTCGTCACCCTGCTCTACCTGCTCGCGTCGGTCAGCTTTATCCAGGCGCTCAAAGGCCTGTCGCACCCCACCACTTCCATCCGTGGCAACCTGTTCGGCATGATTGGCATGGCCATTGCGGCCGGTACCACGGCAGCGCTGATTGTGGACACTGCGCACGGCCAAGGCATGGGCATTGGCCTGGTGTTGCTTGGCCTGGTGGTGGGTGGCGCCTATGGCGCCTACCGCGCCAATACGGTGGAGATGACCAAGATGCCGGAGCTGGTGGCCTTCTTCCACAGCATGATTGGCTTGGCAGCCGTGTTTATCGCCGTGGCAGCCGTACTCGAGCCCGAAGCCCTGTTGCACGGCCTGGCCAAGGGCGACCCGATTCCCGCCGGCAACCGGCTGGAGTTGTTCTTGGGTGCGGCCATTGGTGCCATCACCTTTAGCGGCTCGGTGATTGCTTTCGGCAAACTCTCGGGCACCTACAAATTTCGCCTGTTCCAGGGCGCGCCGGTTACTTTTTCTGGCCAGCACAAGCTCAATCTGGTGCTGGGCCTGATCACGCTGGGGCTGGGCCTGTGCTTTATGGCCAACGGCGCCTGGTGGGCGTTTTTTGCCATGCTGGCGCTGTCGTTTGTGATGGGCGTGCTCATCATCATCCCGATTGGCGGCGCGGATATGCCGGTGGTGGTCTCCATGCTTAATAGCTACTCGGGCTGGGCCGCCGCAGGCATCGGCTTTAGCCTGAATAACAGCATGCTGATCATTGCCGGCTCGCTGGTGGGGTCTAGTGGCGCGATTCTGAGCTACATCATGTGCAAGGCCATGAACCGCTCCTTCTTTAACGTGATCGGTGGCGGATTTGGTGGTGAGGCCGTCAGCGCCGGTGGCGCCAAGGCCGAGCAGCGCCCGGTCAAAAGCGGCAGCGCAGACGACGCGGCCTTTGTTTTGGGCAATGCCGAAACCGTGGTTATCGTGCCGGGTTACGGCCTGGCCGTGGCGCGCGCGCAGCACGCCGTCAAAGAGCTGGCCGCCAAACTTACCGCCAAGGGCATCACGGTCAAATACGCGATCCACCCGGTGGCCGGGCGCATGCCCGGTCATATGAACGTGTTGCTGGCCGAGGCCGAGGTGCCCTATGACCAGGTGTTTGAGATGGAAGACATTAACAGCGAATTCGGCCAGGCCGACGTGGCCATCATTTTGGGCGCCAACGACGTGGTCAACC
>CANHZG010000214.1 GCA_947464995.1 Comamonadaceae bacterium
ACGTGGTCCACCTGGGGTTTGATCTCTTCCCATTTGCACTTGGACAAAGATGACACATCAATCTCGTTGTCAAAGTGGCCGATGTTGCAAACGATGGCTTGGTCTTTCATGGCCGCCATGTGCTTGTAGGTAATGACGTTTTTGTTGCCAGTTGCCGACACGAAGATGTCAGCCTTGTCGGCGGCGTATTCCATGGTGACGACTTTGTAGCCTTCCATGGCCGCTTGCAGTGCGTTGATGGGGTCGACCTCGGTCACCCATACTTGGGCGGACAGCGCGCGCAGCGCCTGGGCCGAACCCTTGCCCACGTCCCCGTAGCCAGCGACCAGTGCCACTTTTCCAGCAATCATCACGTCGGTGGCGCGCTTGATGGCGTCGACCAAGGACTCACGGCAGCCGTATAGGTTGTCAAACTTGCTTTTGGTCACCGAATCGTTGACGTTGATGGCGCGGAAAGCGAGGTCGCCACGTGCGGCCATTTCATTGAGTCGCAGCACGCCGGTGGTCGTCTCTTCGGTTACGCCGATGATGTTCTTCAGGCGGCGGCTGTACCAGGTGGGATCAACCTTGAGCTTTGCCTTGATGGAGTTAAAAAGGCAAATTTCTTCTTCGCTACCGGGCTTGGCCAGCACTTTGAGGTCTTTTTCGGCCCTGGTGCCCAGGTGCATCAGGAGTGTGGCGTCGCCGCCGTCGTCCAAAATCATGTTGGGGCCTTCGGCTGCGGTACCTTTGCGGCCACCAAATTCAAAAATGCGGTGCGTGTAATCCCAGTAGTCGTCCAGCGTCTCGCCCTTGTAGGCAAACACCGGCGTTCCTGCGGCCACCAAGGCCGCCGCGGCGTGGTCTTGGGTGGAGAAGATGTTGCAGGACGCCCAGCGGACGTCGGCGCCCAGGGCTTGCAGGGTCTCGACCAGCACACCGGTCTGAATTGTCATGTGCAGCGAGCCGGTGATGCGTGCGCCCTTGAGCGGCTGCGCCTGGGCGAATTCGTCGCGAATGGCCATCAGACCGGGCATCTCGGTTTCGGCGATGGTGAGTTCTTTGCGACCCCAGGGTGCCAGGGTCAGGTCGGCGACCACATAGTCCGCAACCGCCGCAGCGGCTGGTGCGCGCACCAGCTTGAGGACTTTGGCGGCAGATTTTGCAGAGGACTTCTTTACGGGTTTGAGTACAGCATTCATTACAGAGGCTCCAAAAAGTACATTTTGAAAACCACCGCGCTTGTAGAGAGAGGGAAAACTCACCACACAAGACCACAGTGGGTGAGCGCAGTTGTAACTGGCAGGGGACGGTGCCCCTGTACCCTGAGCCTCATTCACATTGCGTGAACTGCATCGCTCCTCAAGGTGGGCGAATTCTAGCGGGTTTGCGAATGCCGCCGATCAGGCCACGATGTCGCGCATCCATTGCGGCAAGTCCACCGCCTTTTGGCTGGGGAAATCCACCCACACCACCGTGGCACCACCTGCGGCGCTGACCACGCCCGTTTGACCAGCGCGTTCCATCGTGCCCCAAGTTTCAAACGTGGTGCGCGCGGGGTCGCTCACGTAGAGTTTCACGCGTACGTCGCCGGGGTATTCGAGCTGCTTGTAGAAGTTGCAAAACGCGTTCAGGATCACCGGTCCCTGGCCGCTGGGATCCGGCTGGCAGCCAATAGAGCACATCCAATCGATGCGCGCAGTTTCCAGGTAGCGAAAGTACACCGTGTTGTTGACATGGCCCATAGCGTCCATATCGCCCCAGCGGATGGACAGGTCCATCTCGTAGACCAGCTTTTTGTTGTCGGGAATGAGAATGCGCATCGTTTTTTTGTCTAAGGGGGGGTCGCCGGCTTCATTCTAGGAGGCATCGATTTGCCCCTGCCCGAATAAACCAGCACTTAGCACCCACCCCCTTAAAATCCATCCTTTCGCGCGCCACCCGCGCCGCCTGTTTGGAACCCCCCCGCTTTGTCCTTCGCCTCTGAAACCCGCCGCCGCCGCACGTTCGCCATCATTTCCCACCCGGACGCCGGCAAGACCACGCTCACTGAGAAGCTCTTGCTGTTCTCGGGCGCGATCCAGATAGCCGGGTCGGTGAAAGCGCGCAAGGCCAGCCGCCACGCCACCAGCGACTGGATGGAGATCGAGAAGCAGCGCGGGATTTCGGTGGCATCCTCGGTGATGCAAATGGTGTACCGCGACCACGTCATCAACCTGCTGGACACGCCCGGGCACAAAGACGTTTCGGAAGACACCTACCGCGTGCTGACCGCCGTAGACGCGGCGCTGATGGTGATTGACGCGGCCAACGGTGTGGAGGCCCAGACGCGCCGCCTGATTGAGGTCTGCCGCCAGCGCAACACGCCCATCATCACCTTCGTCAACAAGATGGACCGCGAGGTGCGCGAACCGCTGGACATCCTGGACGAAATCGAGCGCGAGCTCGGCATGCCCTGCGTGCCCATGACCTGGCCGGTGGGCCAGGGCAAGCTGTTTGGCGGCATCATCAACCTGCGCACCCAAGCCATGACGGTGTTTGAGAGCGGCAGCGAGCGCCTGCCGCAGGACTTTGACGCTATTGCCCTGTCGCACCCCCAGGCGCTGCAACAGCGCTTTGGCCATGAATGGACCAGCGCTGTAGAAAGCATGGAGCTGGCAACCGGCGCCTCCCCCGCCTGGGACCACGCCGCCTTTTTGGCGGGCAAGCAAACCCCGGTGTTTTTTGGCTCGGGCGTGAACAATTTTGGCGTGATGGAGGTGCTAGACGCCCTGGTCGATCTGGCGCCGGCGCCGCAAAGCCGCACCAGCACGCTGGTGGTCAACAAGGTGCCGGTCGTCAAGGTAATGCAGCCCGAGGACGATCAGTTCAGCGGCGTAGTGTTCAAGGTGCAGGCCAATATGGACGCCAACCACCGCGACCGCATCGCCTTTGTGCGCATGGCCTCGGGCAAGTACACGCCGGGCATGAAGCTCAAGGTCATGCGCACCGCCAAAGAGCTGCGCCCCACCAGCGTGGTCACCTTCATGAGCCAGCGCCGCGAGGCGGTGGAAGAGGCCTATGCCGGCGACATCGTGGGCTTCACCACCCACGGCGGCGTGCAGCTGGGCGACACCATTACCGACGGCAGCATCAACCTGCAATACACCGGCCTGCCGTTTTTTGCGCCCGAGCTGTTCATGACCGTGGTGCTGCGCAACCCGCTGCGTACCAAGCAATTGCAGCAAGGCCTGGCGCAGCTGGGTGAAGAAGGCGCCATTCAGGTGTTCAAGCCCGAGATGGGCGGCAATATGCTGCTGGGCGCCGTGGGCCAACTGCAGTTTGAAGTGGTGCAGCACCGCTTGAAGGGCGAGTACGACGCCGACATTCGCCTGGAAGGCTGCCAGTACACCGGCGCGCGCTGGGTGACCGCCGACACGCCCAAAGAGCTGCAAGACTTTGTCAACGCTTACCCCCAGCGCATGGCGCGCGACGCGGCCAACACCCTGGCCTATTTGTGCACCAGCCCCTACGACGTGCGCCTTGCGCAAGAGCGTTTTCCCAAAATCCACTTCCACCCGCTGCGCGAGCACGCGGGGCTGTCGCTGGGCAGCGCGGGTTGAACCCGGTGCAGCCGGTGCGCACCGCATCGCGCCAGGGTTTGCTGGCGATTTTTGGTTCGACCCTGTTTCAGCTCACGGGCATTTTCATGCTCTCGCCGCTGCTGCTTTTGCTGCTGCGCCGCGCCGATGTATCCAACACCGTGGCCGGGCTGTTTGCCGCCACATCGTGGCTGGGCATTTTCATCATCACGCCCTTTGCCTCGCAGATCACCCGGCGCATCGGCCGTCGGCGGGCGCTCTGGCTGGCGTCTACGGTGCCATTGGCCACCGCACTCGGCTTCTTGCTGACCATGCGCCTGGAAATCTGGTTTGCGCTGGAGCTGCTGGCCAGCGTGGCCGGGGGCCTGCGCTGGGTGCTGGCCGAGGCCTTTATTGCCGAATTCACTCCGCCCGAGCAGCGCGGTCGCTACATCGGGGCCTACGCCACCATGATCGGCCTGACCTTTGTCATAGGCCCGGCGCTCTTGGCCTGGCTGGGCGCTGGAAGCCCCTATGCGCTATGGCTGGTGATTGGCCTGATGGTGACGGGCCTGGCGTGGACGGCGCTGGTGCCGCGCACGCCGCCCGAGCACGACGCCGATTCGGCCAAAGTCGGCTTTGCTGGCCTGAGGCACGCGGTGGCGGCGCACCCGGTCATCATGCTGGCCGGGTTTGTAGGCGGCTTCTTTGAGCTGGGGCTGGCATCCATCTTGCCGCTCTATGGCCTGACATTGGGGCTGCCCACGGGCGCGGCAACGCTGCTGGTGTCGGTGAGCGGGCTGGGCGGCATGTTGCTGGCGTTCCCCACAGGCATGCTGATCGACTGCCTGGAAAATCCGGCGCAAGGCCGGCGCACAGTAATGCTTGCGCTGGTGGCGTTGCTGCTGGGGGCGTCCTTTGTCCTCTTCGGTGTGTTGGATGCGCCTTGGCTGATGTGGCCAATAGCCGCCGTATGGGGCGCAGCCGGTGGCAATTTGTACACCCTGACCATGACCGACATCAGCAGCCGCGAGGCTGGCATCACGCTGGTCAACAGCACGGCGGTGCTGGTGCTGGCCTACACGCTGGGGGCGCTGGTGGCGTCGTCCATGTCTGGGGCTTTGATTGACTTTTCGCCTTGGCTGGGGTTTCCGTTGGTGTTGGTGCTGGTGTCGGGGCTGGCGACTGCGGTGTTGGTGCGGGCGCGGCGCCGGTCAGATATTTGATTTAAACGCTCTACCTTTGTTGCCCACTCTCTCCCCCAACCCCTCTCTCGCCCAGCGGGCGAGAGAGGGGGGC
>CANHZG010000215.1 GCA_947464995.1 Comamonadaceae bacterium
ACTGGTGGGCCCGCATGCGCAAGGGCGGTGTCAAAGTGGCCAAGGGCTGGAGCGAGTCTTACTACACCGACTTTTCTCACACCCCAGGCGGCGCCCACCCGCTGACCGTGAGCTACGCCAGTAGCCCGGCGGCCGAGGTGTTTTATAGCAAGACCAAACTCACCGAACCGCCCACCGGTAGCCTGAGTGTGCCCGGAGCGGTGTTTCGCCAGGTTGAAGGTGTTGCCCTGGTAAAAGGCGGTAAGGCGCGCGCTGCGGCAGAAAAATTCATCGAGTTCATGCGTTCGCCCGAGGTGCAAATGCAAATGCAAACCGAGATGTGGATGTACCCGGTCGAAGCCGGTGCGGCCCGCGCCGAGGTCATGCAGTTCGCACCCGAGCCAGCCAAGTTCGACACCCCCAGCGACCAAGACATCGCCGACAAGGGTGCGGCCTGGGTGGCGCGCTGGACCAAGGTCGTGCTGAAGTAAGCGCCCGACGGTTACGCCCGGCACGGCCAGTGATTTCCCGCAAGCTGGCCGCGTCCTGCGCCCACTGAACTACAAACACGGTGCCAAACGCCTCCCGCCCCACTTTTCTGCGCTCGCCGCACTGGCTGGCGTTGGCGCCATTGGCGTTTTTGCTGGTGATGCTGGTTGCCCCCGTGCTTCGGCTGGTGGGTGAGGGGCTTTCCGGCGACGCCGGATCGGGGCTGGATATGGTGTCAGGCGATCTGGGTGGCAGCGCCTGGTTGCAGCCCTGGCTGGATCCGTATCTGCGCTGGCGCCTGGTGTGGTCGGCGTTGCAGGCGGCTATCACCTGCGGCGTGGTGCTGCTGCTGGGCGTGCCCGTGGCTTGGGTGCTGGCGCGCTATGAGTTTGTCGGGCGGCGCTGGGTGCTGCGCGCGCTGATGCTGCCCTTTGTCGTGCCCACGCTGGTGGCTGCTATGGGCGTGCTGGCGCTTTTGGGACCGCAGGGCCTGTGGGCACGGGCGGGCGGGGCACCCCTGCAAGACACGCCGGTCTTGTTGCTGTACGGCAATGTGTTCTTTAACCTGTGCGTGCTGGTGCGCAGCGCCACCGACGCGCTGGAGCAAGTCAGCGCTGCGCGCCTGGCTGCCGCCCGCACCCTGGGCGCGACGCCCTGGCGCGCGTTTTGGCGCATTGAGTGGCCTGCCATATTGCCATGGCTGATGTCGGCCCTGTGCCTGGTGTTTTTGTTTTGCTTTGCCGGGTTTGGTATGGCGCTGGTGCTGGGTGGCCAGCAGTACGCCACGGTAGAAGTGGAGATTTTCACGCTGGTGGCCTACGAGCTGCAACTCGGTGCTGCCAGCGTGCTGGCCTTGTGGACGCTGGCCATTACCGGCGCGTGCGCCTTGATCTACTCGGTCCTGGAGCGCCGCCTGGCCACGCCGCTGCGCTCCGACCGCATCGCCCGGCGCGTGCCCTGCGGTGCGGGGCAATGGCTGGCATTGGCAGGCGCCTTGTCCGTACTGCTGCTTTTTTGTCTGGCGCCGATTGCAGCCATCGTGCTGCGCGCGGTGATGGCGGGCGCGCAAAGCTGGGCCGTGTTGTGGGAGCCCGAGACACTGCAGGCGCTGGGTAACACGCTGCGCTTCTCGGGCGCGGCGTTGCTGCTGGCTACCGCGCTGGGCTTGTGCCACGCGCTGGCGGCGCGCCATTGGGCTGCCTTGCGCGCGCTGGCGTTTTTGCCGCTGGTGGTGTCACCCGTGCTGGTGGCCTTTGGGCTTTTGCTGCTTTACCCCAGCTGGACGGTGAGCGTGCCGTTGCTCATTGCCGCCTATGCGCTCTTGGCCTATCCCTTTGTCGCCAAGTCGGTGGCCTCGGGTCTGGACGGTTTGCCTGCCAATCTGCAGGCGGCGGCGCGCTCCCTCGGCGCCTCGCCATGGCGGGCGTTTTGGCGCGTAACCTGGCCGCTGCTGTTGCCTGCGCTGCGCCGGGGCATGGCCTTTGCGGCGGCCACTGCCGTGGGTGAGTTTGCCGTAACCTTGTTTTTAAGCCGCCCCGAGTGGGCCACGCTCAGCACCCTGATTTACCAGCATCTGGGCCGCCCGGGCGCTGCCAATCTGGACGCGGCCTTGGTGCTGGCCTGCGCCCTGATGGCGCTGGCGCTAGCGGTGTTTTTGCTGATCGAGTGGCCTGGCTCAGACCCTGCTAACCCAGAGGGGCACCATGCTTGAGTTGCAAGCCATCACAAAACACTGGCGCACACCCGGCGGCGCCGTCCGCGTGCTACTCAAAGACCTGAACCTGCAGGTGCCGCAAGGCCAAACCGTGGCGCTGCTGGGTCCCTCGGGCAGCGGCAAAAGCACCTTGCTCAAAATCATCGCCGGTCTGGAAGCGACCGACGCCGGGCAGGTGCTGTTTGACGCACAAGACATCACGCACCTGCCGCCCGAGCAGCGTAAATTTGCGCTCATGTTCCAGGACTTTGCGCTGTTTCCACACCTTGATGTGCAAGACAACGTGGCCTTTGGCCTAGTCGAGCAGGGCCAACGCCGCGCATTGGCGCGCGTCCAAGCGGTAGCCATGCTGCAGCGCTTTGGTCTTGGGGCGCACACGCAGGCCCGGGTGTGGCAGCTCTCGGGAGGGGAGCAGCAGCGCGTGGCGCTGGCGCGCGCGCTGATTACGGCGCCGCGTCTGTTGCTGCTGGACGAGCCGTTTTCGGCGCTTGACGCCGACTTGCGTTACAGCCTGCGCGCCGAGTTTTTGGCGCGCATTGCGGCCTCCGGCATGGCGGTGGTGTGGGTCACGCACGATGAGACTGAGGCGCGCTCGGTCGGGCAGCAGGGGTTTCGACTGGTGGACGGGGGGCTGGTGCGGGAGTGGTAGGAGGGCCCAGCGTGGCCTGCGGGCTTGCGCCAGCGGACCGTTGTGCCCAGATTGCGGTTTAACCCCGCTGCCCCGGCACCAAAATCGTCGGCAGCGCCTCGGGCAGTATGGCGGGGTAATCGCGGCTGAAGTGCAGGCCGCGGCTCTCATGGCGCGCGCGGGCGCTTTGCACGATCAGGTCGGCCACCTGCACCAGGTTGCGCAGCTCCAGCAGGTCGCGGCTGACGTGGAAGTTGGCGTAAAACTCCTGGATCTCGTCTTGCAGCAGCGCAATGCGGTGGGCAGCGCGCTCCAGCCGTTTGTTGGTGCGCACAATGCCCACGTAGTCCCACATAAAGCGGCGTAGCTCGTCCCAGTTGTGCGAGATCACCACCGACTCGTCGGCGTCGGTCACGCGGCTGTCGTCCCAGGCGGGCAAGTCCATCGCGGATGCGCCGGGGTGTTGTTCAATGTCATGGCTGGCCGCGCGCGCAAACACCATGCATTCCACCAGCGAATTGCTGGCCAAGCGGTTGGCGCCGTGCAGGCCGCTACAGGCGGTCTCACCAACGGCGTACAGGCCGCTCAAGTCGGTGCGGCCGTGCAAGTCGGCCAGCACGCCGCCGCAGGTGTAGTGAGCGGCGGGCACCACCGGAATAGGCTGGCGGCTGATGTCGATACCCAGTTCCAGGCAGCGGGCGTAGATGTTGGGAAAGTGTTCCTGGATAAACGCCAGGCTTTGGTGCGAAATGTCGAGGTAGACGCAGTCAAAGCCGCCTTTTTTCATCTCAAAGTCGATGGCGCGGGCCACCACGTCGCGCGGCGCCAGCTCAGCGCGCGCATCGTGCGCGGGCATAAACCGCGTGCCGTCGGGCAGCAGCAGGCGCCCGCCTTCGCCGCGCACCGCTTCGCTGATCAAAAACGACTTGGCGTGGGGGTGGTAAAGGCACGTGGGGTGGAACTGGATGAATTCCATGTTTTGCACCCGGCAGCCCGCGCGCCACGCCGCAGCAATGCCGTCGCCCGTGGCGGTGTCGGGGTTGGTGGTGTAGAGGTACACCTTGCCCGCGCCGCCCGTGGCCAGCAAGGTGTGCGGCGCGGAAAAAGTCAACACTTCGTCGGTCACGTCGTCCAGGGCGTACAGGCCCACGCAGCGGCGGCTTTGGCCCTTGTCACCCGCCACCTTGTCGCTGGTGATCAGGTCAACCAGGGTGTGGTTTTCAAACAAATGGATGTTGGGTGACTTTTGTACCCGCTCGATCAACGTGGTTTGCACAGCCGCCCCTGTGGCGTCGGTCACATGCACGATGCGCCGCGCGCTGTGGCCGCCTTCGCGCGTGAGGTGGAGGTCGCCGTTGTCTTCGGTGCTAAAAGGCACGCCCATGGCTTGCAGCCAGGCGATCGCCTGGGGCGCCTGTTCCACCACAAACTGCGTGGCCGCCATGTCGCACAGGCCAGCACCCGCAATCAGCGTGTCGTCCACGTGCGCGGCAAAGCTGTCGGCCTTGTCCCACACGGCGGCAATACCGCCCTGCGCCCAGCCGCTTGAGCCTTCGCGCACCGCGCGCTTGGTAATGATGGCAACCCTGTATTTTTCGGACAGCAGCAAGGCTGTGCTCAAACCGGCCAAGCCGCTGCCAACGATCAACACGTCAAATTGCAGCGCCTGGGGCGTGGACTGGTCTAGCATGAATTAGCCTATGCGCATGCCGGGCACAGCGCCAGGCCAGGGGTTAAGAATGTAAATACCGGGCTGCGCCTTTTGGTCCGCGTGGCTGGCCGCCAGCACCATGCCCTCGGACACGCCAAACTTCATCTTGCGCGGCGCCAGGTTGGCCACCAGCACGGTGAGCTGGCCGATTAGGTCTGTGGGTTGGTACATGCTGGCGATGCCGGAGAATACATTGCGCATGCGGCCTTCGCCCGCGTCCAGGGTCAGGCGCAGCAGCTTGCTGGAGCCCTCCACCGCCTCGCACTGCACGATTTTG
>CANHZG010000216.1 GCA_947464995.1 Comamonadaceae bacterium
AGCTGAAGTTGCCGAGCATTTCGAAGAAGGTGTGGTGCCGCGCGGTGTAGCCGACGTTTTCCAGGTCGTTGTGCTTGCCGCCCGCGCGCAGGCAGGCCTGGACGGATGCGGCGCGCACATAAGAGCGCTTGTCCGCGCCCAAAAATACGTCTTTGAACTGCACCATGCCCGAGTTGGTGAACATCAGCGTCGGGTCATTGCCCGGTACCAGCGGGCTGCTGGAGACCACGGTGTGGCCTTTGGAGGCAAAAAAGTCGAGAAAGGTCTTACGAATATCAGCGACGCTCATGGCGTCAGGAGTCGTTGTGGGAGTCATGCGGGTAGTTTCAAAAACGATAGTGGAATGGGATTCAAGGCGAACGGATGGGGACGCGAATAGGCCGAATTATCGCTGCGAGCCTGCTGCAGACCCCAGTTCGGCGGCCGCAAGCGGACTGCGACCGGGAGCGCCGGATCCCCCCGAAGTTGAGCTGAGTCAATCCAGAAAGGCAAAAGTATGAAAACACCGGTGGTACATCTGAATCTGGGTGGAGACTGGGAAGTGCACGTCCAGGAAGTGATTCGCACAAGACCGGGGCACCGCCTGTCGGTGCTTAGCTGGGGACCGCTGCAAGGCATCCACCCAACCGACGGCCTAGCAGCGCTGACTGATGATGTGAAAACACTTTACAACCATCGCGCCTGAGGGCCCAGAAGAAGACTGGGCCTCGTAGCTTGGCAAACGCTTGGGACTGGCACCCATGTTCACGCCACCGCCATGGGGCAAACATACTCTGGGTAAATTTGAAGCGTTGGTAGCACAAAACGTTGAAAAAGAAAGCGCGCCCTGGAGCGCGCTTTCTGAAGACATATACCAGTCGGGAAGGTTTAGCTGCTTGCGTTGCCCTCGGCGTCGACGCCACCCGAGCTAAGGACATAGTAGACCCCACCGCCGATCACAACACCGAAAAACCATCCATATAACCCCCACCAGCTGGGCAGAATCGTGGTGAAGTTGGGCAGGATGCTGGAAAACAATGCACCTACGGCCGTAGCAATCAGTGCTTTAGGGTTCCAGCCGTTGCCGTAGCGGTATTGCCCCTGTTCGTCGTACAGGGCCGCGACATTGATCTCTCCTTTGGCTATCAGGTAATAGTCCACCAAAATAATGCCGAGCAGTGGCCCCATGGTAGCGCCGATAGCTCCGACAAAATGTGCAGCATTGCCCTCCCAGGGTGCGAAGGGGTACAAGACCAATGCGATACCTGCTGCGATATATCCGCCCTTTTTGAAGTCAATCGAATGGGGGAAGACGTTGGAAAAATCAAAAGCTGGCGAAACGAAGTTGGCTACGACATTGATGCCCAAGGTCGCCACGGCGAAGGTGAGAGCCGCAAGCATCGCTAAGAACCAGCTGTCAAATTTGGCGGAAATCTGCTCGGGGTGCAACATTACTTCGCCATACACCTTAAAGGCTGCGATGGTGGTCACGCCCGCTACCAGCGAGAACAGAATCAGGTTCACTGGCAGACCCCATAGATTGCCTTTGGTGACTGCTTCTTTGTTCTTGGCATAGCGAGAAAAGTCGCAGAAGTTAAGGTACAGCGCTGCAAAGTAGGTAACCCAGGTGGCGGCCACAGCAAGCAACGCCCAAAATGAGCCCGGCTCACCGGCAATGCCCGCGTCTTTGGTTTTTTCTAGCAACAAGGCTTGTGGAATCTCATGGTCAAAAGAAAATCCGCCCGCCTTGATGCACAAGCCTATGGCCAGCACCAGCATCGCAATCCAGACCGCAGGCCCGGCCCAGTCTTGAAATTTGCGCACGGTCTCCATACCGTTTTGGATGATCAAGAGTTGCAAGGCCCAGACGACCACGTAACAGATGAATTCCAAACCTGAGTGCCCCAGAAATTGAGTGGTCCTGTGGTATTCCATGATGGCGTCGCTGCGTGTCAGCAGCGCCACGATGGCACCTGAGGCCGCAGCGGTTTGCGCGCCATACCAAAAGCAGGCCACGATAGCCCTTACCAATGCCGGTAGGTTTGCACCCCAGATGCCAAATGATGCACGCGCCAAAACGGGGTATGGCACACCGGTTTTTTCACCCGCATAGCCCATTAAGTTCATCAGACCAAAAATGACTAGCGAGCCTATCCCAATAGCAATCACAAAATTGAGAAAAGTACCGCAAAGCAAAAACAAGCTGGCTGCTAGGTAGTAGCCCCAAAGACTGTGTACGTCCGAGGTCCAAACGTTGAAGATGCTGAAGGCTCCCCAATGTCGTTCTTTGGCGGGAGCCAAGTCTTCGTTATAAAGGGATGGGGAAGCGTTTTGGAAGTCCATAAATTAAGTCTCCAATGGTTAAATGTTGACCCTGACGGATTGACAGGGATATACCGCTTGAATTCGCCAGTCCTCACCTGTCTTACGCCTGGCTGCGCGCAAGCTATCACTGTTAACCCGTTGTTGACACAGGGTTAATGCTTACCCTTTTCGCATAAAAAATCAGAAAGTTAAGCGACAGGTTTTAATAGTTGCGGGACTAAGTGGCATATTTTCTCGATTTACTGAAATAGCATCCCACTGCAATATCCGTAAGCTTGGTCTCTATTCATTGGAGATTGCCGGTCTTTGGACACTTTTTGTGTCATATTTTTACGACTTGATTTTTCGCCATAATTTTTGACGTACCGATGCAGAGATACAGATTTTCATTTGAAAAATAGTTGTTGCCAGTGGCCTTTAAATTGGCTCTTGGTCAATGCGTTCCACGGTAAACGCCAGTGTGGCGGCCCCCGTTTCCATTTCACCGGATCCGCAATCGTGAACCAACCGCTACTTCAACGCAAAGGCATTTTCAAAAAAATCGACTGATGCGAGAACATCAGGGAAATAAGCTTGGACATTTGCTTGCTTTTACGGCTGCGATTAGCACAGATTCAAAGAGATCCATACCGGAGGAATACCCGATTGACAGGCCAATTTGAAGACATTAAAAAGGCATTGTTTTCAGATTTTTTTTAATATTTACGAATTCCATATTCAAAGGAGACATCATGGCCCACCGCATGCGTTTTGGTATTTTTCTCGCCCCGTTTCACAAGCCTGGCACCAACCCCACCCTGGCTTTAGAGCAGGATTTGGAGCTCATCCAATGGCTGGACCGCTGTGGCTATGACGAGGCCTGGTTTGGCGAGCACCACTCGGCAGGCTCCGAAATCAGCGCAAGCCCCGAGCTAATGATCGCGGTGGCTGCCGAACGCACCAAACACATCAAACTGGGCACCGGCGTGGTCAGCATGAGTTACCACAACCCATTGTGGGTGGCTGAGCGCATTGTGCAGTTGGACCACCTCACCCGCGGCCGGGTCATGCTGGGCATGGGGCCGGGCTCCTTGCCCAGTGATGGCGCCATGATTGGCGTGTCGCAAAAAGACTCCCGCCGCTATCTGGAAGAAGCGCTGGGCGTGGTCACCCAGTTGCTGCGCACCGAAGAGCCGGTGAACTTCAAAAACGATCGATGGGACTTGAACGATGCGCGGCTGCATTTGCGCCCTTACTCCAACCCGTTGTTTGACATCGTTGTGCCGGCGGTAGCCTCGCCCACTGGCCCCAAATTGGCGGGCATGCACGGTGTGGGTCTGCTGTCGATCGGCGCCACCACCGCCGCCGGTTTTGACGCCTTGGCCCTGCATTGGGATGTGATGGAGCAACAAGCCAAACACTACAACACCCAGGTGGACCGCAACAAATGGCGTTTGGTGGGCTTGTGCCATTGCGCCGAAACCATGGACCAGGCCTACCGCGATGTCGAGTACGGCATCGAGCAATGGTTCGAATACTTCCAAGCTGTGGCAGCTTTCCCCCAAATGACTATGCCTGGCAACAACGTGAAAGAAATGATCTCTTTCATCAACGACTCAGGCTTTGGCGCCATTGGCACGCCCGACATGGTGAACGCGCAAATTGACCGCTTGTGGAAGCAGAGCAATGGCGGCTTTGGCGCCTACTTGCTGCTGGCCCACAACTGGGCCAACTTTGACGCCACCCGCAAGAGCTACGACCTGATGGCGCGCCATGTGTTCCCGCAGTGGCAAGGGCAGCAAGCCACGCTGGGGGCGGCTGCACGCGCTCGGGCATCCCGCCCCGAGTTGGCGGCCATCCATGCCAAAGCGGTGGAAGATGCCACCACCCGCTTTCAAGCTGAAATGGCAGCGCGTTAAGTCAGTGCGGCTCGATGCAAGAGGTAGCAGGCCGACAGGGCTTGCGCCGCTTGCATCACCAGGGAATGGCCGAACACAGGCCCGCACGTCAAACGTTGCCAATACCTGCCTGAATTTTCACCGTTAAGCTGATTCCAGAAAGATCGCTGATTTAGGAGTGTGATTACCCGCTCCGCGCCTACATCGAAGCATCCAACATCGCCCAATAGTCCTCGCGGCTAGCGATACGCGGATTGGTTTTGTGGCAATGGTCGGCCATGGCGCCGTCAATCACGCGCTCAAACAAGTCAGCGGTCATGCCCAGCGCTGCCAGCCCGGTGGGCAAACCCAGGCGCGCGTTCATGGCGCGAATGGCTTCGGCGACCGCGTCGCCCCGCGCGTCGCAGCCGCCCAGGCCCATGGCGTGGGCCATGCGCTGCAGACGCTGTTCTTTTTGGATGGACTCGGCGGCCGCATTAAAGCGCACCACGGCAGGCAAAAATAAGGCGTTCAAGGTTCCGTGGTGCAGGCGCGGATTGACGCCGCATAAAGAATGGCTCAGG
>CANHZG010000217.1 GCA_947464995.1 Comamonadaceae bacterium
CGCAGAATAGTGTCAGTCACCGCCTCGGTGCTGTAGCCGCGCTTGGACTTGTCGCGCCAGAGCTTTTGAATCCACTCCAGGTTGATGACCGGAACCACGCCGATCAACAGGGCCGGGTGCTTGGCGATAATGACCTCCGGCGTGACCCCGGCGCCATGCCGGCCTTCGTAAAACAGCAAATCAGTACCAGCGGCAACATCTTCCCAGGGCGTGAAGGTGCCTGGCTCTTGCTTGTAGGGTGCAGCTTCTTCGGTGTCGTGCAGGTATTTGCGCTGCTTGCCGGTGCCGGTTTTGGCGTAGTCGCGAAACAAGGCTTCTAGCTCGGGGAACATATTGTTCTCGGGGCCGAAATGGCTGAAGTTCTTGTTGCCCTGGGCCTCGGCTTCAGCCAAGCGAATCTTCATCTCCTTGCGGTCATGGCGGTGGAAACTGTCACCCTCAATGATGACGGCGTTCACGCCCTCGCGGCGGAAGATGTTCTCGAAGGTACGCGTCACCGAGGTGGTGCCCGCGCCGCTGGAGCCGGTGATGGCGATGATGGGGTGTCTTTCGGACATACGGGTCTCCGGTCTGTAGTTCTCAAATCATGGGTCAAAGGCGAAACAGGCTGCGCTCGGCGAACAAGGGGTTGTGTTCGGCCTCCTGGGCCGGTTCGCGGTGGTAGCGCTCAATGCGCTCCACCTCGTTGCGCGAGCCAAAAACCAGGCCGATCCGCTGGTGCAGGGAGCGCGGCTCAATGGTGAGCATGGGCAGTTCACCGGTGCTTGCGCGTCCACCGGCCTGCTCCATCACCATGCCAATGGGATTGGCCTCGTACAACAGACGCAGGCGTCCGGGCTTGCTAGGGTCTTTGGTGTCGCGCGGGTACATGAACACGCCGCCACGCATCAGGATGCGGTGCGCCTCGGCCACCATGCTGGCAATCCACCGCATATTGAAGTCTTTGCCGCGCGGCCCGGTTTTGCCGGCCAGGCATTCATCCACATAGCGCTTGACCGGCGCCTCCCAAAAACGGCTGTTGGACGCGTTGATGGCAAATTCCTGCGTGTCGGGCGGCACCGTGATCTGCGGGTGGGTGAGCATGAATTCACCCAGGTTGGGGTCCAGGGTGAAGCCCTGCACGCCGTTGCCCAGGGTGAGCACCAGCATGGTGGTGGGGCCGTAAATGGCGTAGCCTGCGGCCACTTGGCGCGTGCCGGCTTGCAAGAAGTCGGCCTCAGTAACGTCCCGCCCCATCTCCGGGGCACGCAGCACAGAGAAAATACTGCCCACCGAAACGTTGACGTCGATGTTGCTAGATCCGTCCAGCGGGTCAAAGACGAGCAGGTATTTGCCTCGCGGGTATTGCGCTGGGATTTGGTAAGGCAGATCCATTTCCTCAGACGCCAACCCGGCAAGGTTGCCAGCCCATTCAGTACGTTGGATGAACGCGATGTTACTAAGCACGTCCAGTGGCTTTTGCGTCTCGCCTTGCACGTTGACGGCTCCACCCACCGCGCCCTCCATGTCACCCGTCGCCTCTCCCAACGCGCCAAAAGCGACGCTGCGGGCTATGGCCTTGCAGGCAAGCGCAACGTCCAAAATCAGCGCGTTGAAGTCGCCGCTTGCGCCAGGAAATTTACGGCGTTCCTCGATGAGGAACTGCGTTAGTGTGGAGCGGTTGGAACGCAAGGAAAGGGGCATGGTGGGGCTCGGTAAAGGGGTTTCAGACGCACTGAGCATGCCAGGCCTGCAGCTGGGCCACATCTGTGCCCTGCAGGTCAGGCAGCACGCGCAGGGCGCCGTCAAAATTGTGGTGCTGGGTAAAGCGGTTCGGGGTAATGATGGTCGCAAGCCCAGCGGCGCGCGCCGCCTGCAGTCCGTTAGCAGAGTCCTCAATGGCCAGACATTGGCTTGCGTCCAGCCCCATGCGCTGCAGGGTTTGCAGGTAGACCTGAGGATGGGGCTTTTTCACTGGTGCGGTGGACGCGTCCTCGACCACCGAGAAAAAGGTGCGCCAATCCGGGCCGATGGCCTTGCGCAACAGCGCGGCAATATTGACCGGCGAAGTGGTGGTGGCAATGGCCAGCGCCAACCCCGACTGGTGGGCCGCATTAATCAGCGCCAGCACACCCGGACGCAGAAACACCTGTCCCTCGTTGACCATCCCCTCATAGGCGGCGGTCTTGTGCTCATGCAGGCGGGCAATAGTGTCACGCAGGCTGTCGCCAGCGAGCTCCACCATACCCGGGCGGGTGGACTTCCAGTAGTGCAGGATGCGCTCTTTGCCGCCCGAGATGTTTAAGAGTTCGGTGTACATCCTCTCGTCCCAGACCCAGTCCAGGCCTTCTTCGGCAAACGCCTGGTTAAAGGCCGCACGGTGCGCGGATTCGGTATCGGCCAAGGTGCCGTCGACGTCAAAAATCAGGGCTTGCAGCATGGTGACTCTTTACGTTGCGCCGTTGACAAACAGCCGGCTGGCCAAAATATCGCTGGCCTCGATCGTGGTCAGGTCCTGAGCGGTCAAAACCCTTTCGCGATCAGCGAACAGTCGGCTGGCCTGGCGCAGGCGCGCGCGGTCCAGCGCGTTGCGCACGCTGCGCGCGTTGGCAAACTGCGGCTGTGCAATGCGCAGACCCAGGTACTGCTCGAAGGCTTCGAGCGCGCCTGGGCCAAAACGGTAGTTTTGCTGTTCCAGGGTTTTGCTCGAGATGTGCAGCAGCTCTGGCACCGAATAATCGGGAAAGTCGAGGTGGTGGGCGATGCGCGAACGCATGCCGGGGTTGGACTGGAAGAAAGTTTCCATGCGGTCGTGGTAGCCCGCCAGAATGACCACCAGGTCCTTGCGCTGGTTTTCCATCACCTGGAGCAGAATTTCGATGGCCTCTTGGCCATAGTCGCGCTTGTTCTCGGGGCGGTACAGGTAGTAGGCCTCGTCAATGAACAGCACGCCACCCATGGCGCGCTGCAAGACCTCCTTGGTCTTGGGTGCGGTATGGCCTATGTACTGGCCCACCAGGTCGTCGCGGGTGACCGACACCAGGTGGCCCTTGCGCACGTAACCCAGGCGGTGCAGGATTTGCGCCATGCGCATGGCGACCGTAGTTTTGCCGGTGCCAGGGTTGCCGCTAAAGCACATGTGCAAACTCGGCGCCTGGCTGGTCAGGACCAGATTGATACGCAGTTTGTCGATGACCAGCAGCGCCGCAATGTCACGAATCCGCGCCTTGACCGGCACCAGCCCCACCAGGTCGGCGTCCAGCTCGGCCAGCACCGCCTCCACCTGGGAGCCCTCCAGCACCTCACCCACCGAGCGGGCCTGCGCCGTGGCGCTGGCTGCCGTATCGACGGGCTCGGGCACGCTGGCAGCGACCTTCAAGGCGGGCGTGCTGCCCGGAATGGAGTAGGAGGGTGCGTTCATGGCAATTCTGGTGGTGGCGGGTGCGGGCGATTAACCCTTGTAACGCTCGCCTTCGGGCTGGTTGGCGCCGTAGCCACGGGTGGTGTAGCGCAGCGAGCGGCCATTGACCTCTTGGCGCTCCAGCATGAAGCCGGGCTCCACCGCCGGGCGGTTGACGATAAAGCTCATGGCGATGGTCTCTACGCCGCGTGTGGAGTCGAAGGCCATCATGCGGATGTAGTGCTGGGGAAAGGCCGCGCGGCAGGCGTGCAGCTCGTGCATCACGCCAGCGGCGTCGTGCAGGTCAAACATCGGGTTGCCGTACATGCTCCAGTAAGTGTTGCGTGGGTGCGGGTCGTCGGTGTATTCCACGCTCCAGGCATAGCATTTTTTAAGGCCATATTCAATTTGCAGGGTGATTTCTGCATCGGTCAGGTCGGGCAGAAAGCTGAACTGGCCTTGGGTGAGGCGCCCGGTAGGGTTGGTCATCATGGTGAGGTCTCCTTGAAGTGTGCGGTTTAGGCAACTGCCGGTGTCACGGCGTAGTCACTGGAATCGGTGCTTTGGTAGTTGAAGCTGATCTCGCCCCAGGTGTCGAGCGCGGCCTTGAGTGGCGTGCAATGCTTGGCCGCCTCTTTGAGGATGTGTGGGCCTTCTTGCAAGATGTTGCGCCCTTCGTTGCGGGCTTTGACCATGGTCTCCAAGGCCACGCGGTTGGCCACAGCGCCGGCCTGAATGCCCATGGGGTGGCCAATCGTTCCGCCGCCAAACTGCAGAACCACGTCGTCGCCGAACAGGTCGATCAGCTGGTGCATTTGTCCAGCATGAATGCCGCCGCTGGCCACCGGCATGACCTTTTTCAGGTCAGCCCAGTCCTGGTCAAAGTACAGGCCGCGCGGCAGGTCCATCTTGGTGTAGCTGTCGCGGCAGACGTTGTAGTAGCCCTGCACCGTCAACGGGTCGCCTTCCAACTTGCCCACGGCCGTGCCGGTGTGCAAGTGGTCGCAGCCGGCCAAACGCAGCCATTTGGCGATCACCCGAAAACTCACGCCGTGGTTTTTCTGGCGGGTGTAGGTTCCGTGACCGGCGCGGTGCATGTGCATGATCATGTCGTTCTTGCGGCACCAGTTGGCCATGGACTGGATGGCGGTGTAGCCGATCACCAGGTCCACCATCACGATCACCGAGCCCAGGTCTTTGGCAAACTCGGCGCGTTCGTACATGTCTTCCATGGTGGCGCCGGTAATGTTGAGATAGCTGCCTTTGACCTCGCCGGTCTCAGCGCTGGCCTTGTTGACTGCGTCCATCACAAACAAGAAGCGGTCGCGCCAGTGCATGAAGGGCTGGCTGTTGA
>CANHZG010000218.1 GCA_947464995.1 Comamonadaceae bacterium
CGTCGCCGGGTGCTTGGCCCAAGCGTTTGAACGACAGGGTGACCGCGCGCAGGCCCGGATTTTTGTGGCCGGCCACGTTTTGCGTTAGCCAGCGGCCAAACTCGGGCGTAGTCTGCGCCAAGGCGCTGAGTGCATGTTCGGCGGCGCTTTGGGCGGCCACGGGCACGGCGTCCACGTTGGGGGCCACAAAGCAGGCGCTCACGCGGTCGAGCTCGGCTTGCGGAATGGTGTGCTTGGCACCGTCGGCCAGGATGCGCTGGTACTCGGCTTCCACCTCGTCAAAGTAGCGCTGGCCTTCGGCTTTGACCAAAATCTTGATGCGCGCCTTGTAGATGTTGTCGCGTCGGCCCCAGCCGTTGTAGACGCGCACCACGGCTTCCAGGTAATTGATGATCTGGTTCCAAGGCAAGAAAGACCGCGCCTCAGAGGCGATCACCGGCGTGCGCCCCATGCCGCCGCCCACCAGCACCTGAAAGCCGACCTCACCCGCCGCATTGCGCAGCAAGCGCAAGCCCACGTCGTGCCAGGCAATGGCCGCCCGGTCTTCCACCGAGCCGGTGATGGCGATCTTGAACTTGCGCGGCAGGTACGCAAACTCGGGGTGCAGCGTGCTCCACTGGCGCAGCACTTCGGCGTAGGGCCGGGGGTCCACCGCCTCGTCGGTGGCAATGCCCGCGCGCTCGTCGCTGGTGATGTTGCGAATGCAGTTGCCGCTGGTCTGGATGCCGTGCAGATTCACGCTGGCCAGCAAGTCCATCACGTCGGCGCTTTTGTCCAGGGGAATCCAGTTGAATTGCACGTTGTGCCGGGTCGTGAAGTGGCCGTAGTTGGTGGTCAGCTTGGGCGCCGGGCCGTTGCCAATCTGGTCTTGGGTGCTTTGGGCGTGCGCCAGCAGCGCGGGGCTGGGGGTGTCAAAGTCTTGGGCGATCTGCGCCAGCACGCGCAGTTGCGCGCTGTTGAGTTCGCCATAAGGCACGGCTACGCGCAGCATGGGCGCGTATCGCTGCACATACCAGCCGTTTTGCAGGCGCAGGGGTCGAAACTCATCGTCCCCCAGCGTGCCCGCCTGGTTGCGGTTCAGCTGGTCGCGGTACTGCGCGGCCCGGGCGTGGACAAACTGGCGGTCGAAGTCGGTGTATTGGTACATGCGAGAGCGGTGTAAATTGGGTCGGTCGGGTTGCACGTGGCTTTCCCGATCTCAAGGTCGACGACTGTAGGGGCCGGCGCTTATATTGAAAACTACATTTTTGCTATTTCTTTATTCGAAATATGCACATTAGGAATCAGATTCGGCCTGGCAGCCGCGAGTCCTGGCCGCCACCGCTTACCTGTCCAAGGCGCGCAGTTCCCGCATGCGTTCATCAAAGTAGCTGCCCACCGTGTAGCGCTCTGACAGCACCACCTCGCGCCGGGGGTGCAAAAACAGGGGCAGGGAAATGCGGCTCTTGGTGCGCTCCGGCCCCGTTGGGTTGAGCACGCGGTGCACGGTGGACGGGTAGTAGTGGCCAGACGCTTCTTGCAGCA
The DNA here is from genome assembly GCA_947464995.1 of Comamonadaceae bacterium. Lineage (GTDB taxonomy): Bacteria > Pseudomonadota > Gammaproteobacteria > Burkholderiales > Burkholderiaceae_C > Allorhodoferax. Next base: position 1,525 of record CANHZG010000218.1, read on the forward strand.
TGTCGCCGATATTGACGATCAAGAGGCCAAAGTCGCAGGGCACGTCGATCCAGCTGCCCTCTGGGGCTCTGATTTGCAGCCCCGGCGCGGTGGCCGCTGGCAGCAATGTGAGCAGGTTGATGTCGGTATGGGCGGCGGCGCGCACGGCCTGGGGCGCCTCGTCGCCTGCCAAGGGCGGGTAATGCAGCACGCGCAGCAAGGTGTGGTCGCTAGCTTCTAGCATTTGCGGGAGCGGCATGGAAAAACGGGCCCGCACATCGGGCGGCGTGTGCGCCTGCACCCAGCCCAAGAGCGTGGTCGCCAGGGTGCCGGCCCGCGTGTAGTAATCGTTCGCCGCCCCAGAAACCTCTGCGGGATAGCGTCCCCAAGGGAAGATATGGAAAAACTCCTTTAAGTCACGCTGCTTTTCGCCCTTGGCTGTCTCCGACACGGCGGTGGAGAAATAGCCGTCACCGGTTGCTGGGTCAAAGGCGTAAGCGTGCTTGGTTTCTTGCGCAAAAAAGGCCTGCCATTCGGCATAAATTCCTTCGACCAAGCTTTGCGGCAAGGGGTGATTGCATAAGACGGCAAAGCCGGTCTCGTGCAGGCTACGGCAAAAGGCCTCAGGGGCGTCGGGGGCGTGGAAGTCCAAAACTGGGAGAGGCAGGTCTATGCTCATGTTCAGGCCCCCAGCCAAGCGCCCATCAGGGTGTGCTCGATCAGCGCCTTGCACTCATGGGCTTGCACTTGGATGCAGACCTGGGTGTCAGGCACCTCTGGGCCCCAGCCGCTTTGCGGGTAAGCGATGTGTTTGCGCCGCAGCATGGTCTGGCCCTGCGCCAGGCCGTCCACCGCCACGCGCACACGGCCGATCTCGGTGTTGAACAACTCGGGGTTTGTGAGCGCCACAAAGGCCAGCACGTCGTGGCCAAAGCAGCCGTGGATGGCCGCCACATGCGGGTAAAGACCACTGTAAAAGTTGGCATAAAACGCCACCGCGTGGTGCAGCGTGTCGGTGGCCAGGTGTTTTTGGTGCTGTGCGATTTGGGCAAACAGGGTGACGGGCAAGATCACTTGGTGTGTCACGTCCAGCCCGACCATAGTCAGGTCAAAACCCGCGCCGAAAACGATGTCGGCGGCATGCGGGTCGTTCCAGATATTCGCCTCGGCCACGGGCGACACATTGCCGGGCTCTAGCACCGCCCCGCCCATGGTGAGCACTTTGCGAAGCAAGCGCGGCAACTGCGGCTCAATGGCCAGTGCCAACGCCAGGTTGCCCAAGGGGCCAACTGCAACCACCGTGATCTCGCCTGGATGCTGGCGCGCCATGTCCACGATGAACTGCGCTGAGGGGCGGGCATCCAGCGCGTTGCCCGTGGCGACGCGCTGCGGCAAGTTGCCCAGCCCGTCGGCGCCGTGGATGTGCGCAGGCGGCGCCTCGCCCGCTTTGACGATCGGCGCCGCCGCACCTTGGGTAACGGCGATGTGGCCGCGCCCGGCAATGGCCAGCAAATACAGGGCGTTGCGCGCGGCCTGTTCTACCGTCACGTTGCCAAAGGTGGTGGTGACGCCCACCACATCAATGTCGGGATGGGCCAGCGCGTAGTACAGGGCCATAGCGTCGTCCACGCCGGGGTCGGTGTCGTAAATCACGCGGTGGGGAGCGGGGTGGGTCATGGTGGATATCGGGGATTCGGTAGCGGGAGAGGTCGGGCGAGCAGGATGCGCACGGACGATGCCTAAGGCAGACCGGCGAACTGGCGCAGCGCCAGCAAGGCCGCAGCCTCATCCGCTTGCGTGGATGGGGTCAAGAACGCCGCCACATCGGCGGCATGGGGCACGCTGCTTTGCGCGCCCATTTGGGTGCAGGCCAGCGCAGCAGCGGCGCTGGCTTGGCGCAGCGCGTGGGCCATGCTGTGTTGGCGCGCCAGCGCAGCCACCAGGGCGCCGCAAAACGTGTCGCCTGCGCCTGTGGTGTCTACCGCCTGCACGTGGAAGCTGGTTTGTGCGTGGAACTCTTCGCCCTGGCGCACCACGCAGCCGCGCGCGCCCAGGGTCACCACCACGGCGGGACACGGCAGGCGCGCCAGGCATTGCGCCACGCTGCCCTGGTCACCCGCCAGCGCACGCAGCTCGCCCTCATTGACCACCAGCAGATCCACAGCGGCCAGTAGCTCCGGACCCAGAGCTTGCGCCGGTGCGGCATTGAGCACCACCTTCAGGCCCGCCGCCTGCGCCGACCGAGCATAGGCGGCAACAGTGGACAGCGGAATTTCGAGTTGCATCAACAGGTGGCTAAACCCTTGCAAGGGCGGCAGGTGCGCCGCCTGCAGGCAGGCGTTGGCGCCTGGCGCCACGGTGATGGCGTTTTCGCCGTGCTCGTCCACGCAGATAAATGCGGTGCCCGTTGCCGCGCCACTGGGGCGCACGGTGTGCAGGGTGACACCGGCGCCGCGCAGCGAGGCCTCAATAGGCGCGGCAAATGCGTCTTCGCCCAACGCCAGCAGCATGTGCGTCGCCACGCCCCCGGCACGCGCGCAAGCCAGTGCCTGGTTGGCGCCCTTGCCCCCCGCAAAGGTCTGAAAGGCGCCGCCCAGCACCGTTTCGCCGGGTGCGGGGATGTGCGGCGCGCGCACCACGAAATCCAAATTGGCCGAGCCTGCCACCAGCACCATGGTCTATTCCTTGTCGATTGAAAATTGCGTGTTGGGCGGTGCTACACCGGGAGCGCTCGGCGGCGTTGCCCCGTGTGCCTCCGACCAGTGTAGTTGGCGGCCTTATCAGCTGCCGCGTCGGTCGGCACGTTGGGCGTCCAACAGCCGGGCAAGGCGCTCGGGCATGGGTAGGGGTTCACCGCCTATGCGTGCGGCCAGCAGTTCGGCGCACAGTGCGGCCAGCGTCAGGCCTCGCGCACCCATGGCCGCGCTGATCCACAGGCTGGCGTCGGGTGCGGCTTGCACCGCGCCCACCAAAGGCAAGCGGTCGTGGCTGACGCAGCGTTGGCCTTGCCAGATTTGCACTTCGCCCGAATCGAACTGTGGCGCTACCTTGGCTGCCGCGCCGGGCAACAACCGCGCCAGGCGGGCCAGGTTATCGCGGTGCTGTGCCTGTACATCTGGCGCGGGGGCGGAATCAAAGCCTGCACCCGCAAGCCACATGGCCCCTTGGGCCAGCGTCACCGAGGGCAAAAAATTACCATGACCCTGCACC
>CANHZG010000219.1 GCA_947464995.1 Comamonadaceae bacterium
CGAATTTGAGTCCGTTTGCCGACATCCAAGAAACCCCCTTTTATGCCCACCTTGCCCACCGTAGCGCGCATATTGCGCACCCCCGAGTCGCGTTTTGCCGCCCTGCCTGATTTTCCCTACACGCCGCATTACACCGAGGTCGGTGGCCTGCGCATCGCCCACATTGATGAAGGCCCGCGCGACGGCCCCACTGTGTTGTTGATGCACGGTGAGCCCGCCTGGTCTTTTTTGTACCGCAAGATGATTCCGGTGCTGGTGGCTCAGGGTATGCGCGTGCTTGCGCCCGACCTGGTGGGCTTTGGTCGCTCCGACAAGCCCGCGCGGGCTAGTGACTATTCCTACTTCAACCATGTCGAGTGGATGAAAGCATGGGTGAAGGCCAACGATTTTCAGCACATGACGTTCTTTGGCCAGGACTGGGGCTCCTTGGTCGGCCTGCGCGTGGTGGCCGAACTGCCCGAACGTTTTGACCGTGTGGCCCTGGCCAATGGCGGCTTGCCCACAGGAACGCTGGAGCTACCCAAGGCCTTCAAGATCTGGCGAATGTTTTCGCGCTACAGCCCGTGGTTTCCGATCGGGCGCATCGTCAAAGCCGGCTGTGCGCAGGGTCTGACGCCACAGGAAGTGGCCGCCTATGACGCCCCTTTTCCCAGCCGCAAATACCGCGTGGCGGCGCGCGTCTTCCCCGGCTTCGTGCCGACCACCCCCCAAGACCCCGAGCGCGCGCGCAACGAAGCCGCCTGGGAGGTTTTCAAACGCTGGGAAAAGCCCTTTCTCACCCTGTTTAGCACCCGCGACCCGGTGACCAAGGGCGGCGAAGTGATGTGGCAAAAATGGGTGCCTGGCGCCCAGGGCCAACCGCACACCAAAATTCGCGGTGCGGGCCACTTTTTGCAAGAAGACAAAGGCGCGGAGGTTGCCCAGCATCTGGCAACGTTTGTTCGGGCCTGAGCGGCCCGGTCTGTAAAGTGCAGCGCACCCGTTGGTGGGCGGTCGAAGCATGGGGCGCCTCTTAGAATAGGCGCCTACGACGTGAGGCCAGCTAATGAAAAAATTGTTATTTGCATTGTTTGCGGCTCTGCTCTTGGGCCCTGTCTGGGCCAGCCCTTTTGACGATGCGAAAGCGGCCAATTCGAGGGGTGACTACCTGGCGGAGATTCAGACCACGCGGCCTGCGGCCTTGGCCGGTCAGGCGTGGGCCCAGTGGTTTCTGGGCGACAGTTACCGTCAGGGGCGTGGAGTGGCCCAAGACCCAACCGAGGCTGTCAAGTGGTACCAACTGGCGGCCAAGCAGGGCAACGCCGGTGCGCAGTCCAATCTGGGCATCATGTACTACAACGGCCAGGGCGTAGCGCAAAACTACGCGCAAGCCGCCAAGTGGTTTACGCTAGCCGCCGATCAGGGCGTGGCGTTTGCCCAGTACAACATCGGTGCGCTGTACCACAACGGCCAGGGCGTGGTGCAAGACTACGCCACGGCGGCGAAATGGTACCGGCTGGCCGCTGCCCAAGGCTTTGCGCTGGCGCAGCTCGACCTGGGAACCCTCTACCAGAGCGGAAATGGCGTCAAGGCCGATATGGAGCAAGCGTTCAAATGGCGGCGCCTGGCCGCAGAGCAAGGTAACGCATCGGCGCAGTCCAGTCTGGGCTTGATGCACTACAACGGTCAGGGAGTGGCGCAGGATTATGCGCAAGCAGCCAAGTGGTTCGGTCTGGCGGCGGACCAAGGTCTAGCGTTTGCCCAATACAACATCGGTGCGATGTACCACAATGGCCAGGGCGTGGAACTTGATTACGCCGCAGCGGCGAAATGGTACCGATTGGCCGCTGCTCAAGGCTTTGCACTGGCGCAGCTCGACTTGGGCAACCTCTACCAAGAGGGAAAGGGTGTCAAGCCAGACTTTGAAGAGGCCTTCAAGTGGCTGCGTTTGGCCGCCGCGCAGGGCAATGCCTCGGCCCAATCCGACCTGGGCCTGATGTATTCCATCGGTCAGGGCGTCGCGCAGGACTACGCGCAAGCTGCCAAGTGGTTTGGCCTAGCTGCCGACCAGGGGCTGGCATTTGCCCAGTACAACATCGGCACTTTCTACGCCAACGGGCAGGGTGTGGTGCGAGACCCTGCCGTCGCAGCCCAATGGCTGCGACAGGCGGCTGCCCAAGGCTTTGCTCCTGCGCAGCGCGAATTGCGCCTGCTAACGCCCAGTGAAAAAGTAGACAGCCCAATCGAAACTGTCGCCAAAACGGCCGACGTGCCGGCGGCCAAACCCGCCCTGGGCCCAGCCGTCAAGGCCGACTCTGGACAGGTGCTGGCGCAGGCAGAGTCAGCGGTGAAAAATTGGGCCAACGCCTGGGCTAACCAAGACCTCAGGGCTTACTTCAAGGCCTACGCCGATGAATTTATTCCCGCTGGCAAGCTTAGCCGCACCCAGTGGGAGAAGCAAAGGCGTGGGCGCATCGAGGGTAAATCCAAAATTTCGGTGCGCATAGAAGGCCTGGAAATCGTGCTCAAAGGCAGCGCAGCGACGGCCACGTTTAACCAGCACTACCAGGCCAAGGGCCTCAGCGAATCGACCCGCAAAACGCTGGAATTGGTCCAGCGCGGCGACAGCTGGAAAATCGTCAGCGAACGCGTAGGCGGTTAGTGGGCCGCGGCGCGCCGACGCCTCCAATAAAAGCGCCTAATAGGCCGTTCCCCAATCTGGCGAGCGCACTACCCAAGGCCTTATGCCGTATTCCTCCGTCGGCTACTTCACCAAGCAAGAAAACATTGCCGTCGCGGGCGTGGCGGACATGGTGATTCGGTCCCTGCTGAACAAGCAGCAGTTTCACGACCCGCTGGAGGCTGCGCTGCGCATGGGCATTTCATCTGCCACCTGGCCGCTGTTTGGTCTGCTATGGCCGTCGGGCGCACGCTTGGCCGAGCGCATGGCGCGCCGACCGGTGCGCGCAGGGGAGCGAATTTTGGAGGTGGGCTGCGGTCTGGCGCTGTCGAGCCTGGTGGGGCACCGGCGCGGGGCGGATATGACGGCCAGCGACTGCCATCCACTGGCGGGCGCCTTTTTGGCTGAAAACGTGCGGCTCAACGGCCTGTTGCCGCTCAAATACCGCCACGGCCATTGGGGTCGTCGGCCATTGGATAGTGACTTTGATCATGTGGCGCCGGTTGCTGCGTTTGCGCAGGCAGTCGATGTTGCTGTTAGTGGCCGCTTTGAGCTGATCATCGGCAGCGACATCCTGTACGAGCGCGATGAGGCCGGTGCACTGGCCGACTTTATTGCCCATCACGCCGCCCCCAGCGCCGAAGTCTGGGTGGTTGATCCCAACCGAGGCAACCGGGCTCACTTTCACCGCAACATGGCGGCCTTGGGCTTTGTCCTGAGCGAACAAAACCTAAACCACGCCGCGCGCCCCGGCGTGGCCGCGTACAAGGGGCGCATGCTGAGCTACCAGCGCTAAGTAGGCCATCTGTAACATTTTGTTACAACGGGTATATCCTAGCTTGCGAGCCAGGATGCCAGCGAATACCGTGGCTTCTTTTCAACCTAGCGCAACCCTATCGGAGATCACGCATGCAAGTTCATCTCAAGGTCAATGGCCACGACAAGTCGGTCGATGTGCCGCCCCACACCCTGCTGGTGCAGGTTTTGCGTGAGCATCTTCAACTCACCGGCACCCATGTGGGTTGCGACACCGCCCAGTGCGGCGCCTGCACGGTCATCAAGGACGGCCGCGCCATCAAGTCTTGCAATGTGCTGGCCGCCCAGGCCAACGGCAGCCAAATCACCACGATTGAAGGCCTGGCCCAGGCCGACGGCACCATGCACCCCATGCAAGCCGCGTTCAAAGAGTGCCACGGCCTGCAATGCGGCTATTGCACCACCGGCATGGTGATGAGCGCAGTGGATCTGTGCACCCACCACCCCAAAGCAGACGCAGGCGAGATTCGCGCCCTGCTCGAAGGCAATATCTGCCGCTGCACCGGCTACCAAAACATCGTCAAATCCGTGCAGCAAGGCCAAGCGGCCATGGCCAGCGCTTAAGGAGCAAACAACATGGGTGCCTCAGATTTCTCCAAACTGCCCTTCATTGGCGAATCCATCCGCCGCAAGGAAGACTACCGTTTCTTGACTGGCGCTGGCCAGTACACCGACGACATCAATCTCCAAGCGCAAACCCACGCGGTGTTTGTGCGCAGTCCGCACGCCCACGCCATCATCAAGAGCATCGACATCGCTGCGGCAATGGCCATGCCGGGCGTGGTGCACATTTTTGTCGGCACCGACCTAGAAGGCAAGATGGGCGGACTGCCCTGCGGCTGGCTGATTACCAGCACCGACGGCAAGCCCATGAACGAGCCACCGCACCCGGTGCTGGCCCTGGGCAAAGCCCGCTACGTGGGTGACCAGGTTGCCATGGTGATTGCGGAGACGGTGGAGCAGGCCAAAAACGCCGCTGAAGCCGTGGTGGTGGATTACGAGCCCTTGAGCGCTGCGGTCGATGTGCGCGACGCCGCCAGCGCTGCGCAGTTGCACGACGCTGCTCCCAACAACCACTGCTACAAATGGGCGCTGGGCGACAAAGCCCAGATCGATGCAGCGTTTAGCACCGCGGCCCACGTCACCAAGCTCGACCTCATCAACAACCGCCTGGTGCCCAACGCCATGGAGCCGCGTGCCGCCATCGGCAGCTACAGCCGGGCCACCGAAGAGTA
>CANHZG010000220.1 GCA_947464995.1 Comamonadaceae bacterium
ATGGAGATGAACACACGCTTGCAGGTCGAACATCCAGTCACCGAAGCGATTACGGGCCTGGACCTCGTGGAGTGGCAATTGATTGTGGCCAGCGGCGAACCGCTGCCCTTGCGCCAGGACCAGCTGCAGATCCAAGGGCACGCCATTGAAGCGCGCATTTGCGCCGAGACGCCAGACAAGCAGTTTTTGCCCGCCACGGGCACCTTGGGCGTTTACGCCTTGCCCGCGCACACCAGTTTTGCCCGCGCCGACTACGGCGTGCGCGTGGACTCGGGCGTGCGCCAGGGCGACACCATCAGCCCCTACTACGACTCCATGGTCGCCAAGCTCATCGTGCACGGCCGCACCCGCGCCGAAGCGCTGGCGCGCATGGACGCCGCGCTGGCCCAAACCCATATCGTTGGCCTGAGCACCAATGTGCAGTTTTTGCGCCACGTGGTGGCCAGCGACTCGTTTGCTCAGGCGCGCCTGGACACGGCCTTGATTCCGCGCGAATCAGCCACGCTGTTCGAGCAAGAAAAAGTGGGTCTGGCCTGGGCCGGGGCGGCCTTGGTGGCCGACACCTTGCGCCTTGAGAGCGCCGCAGCGGAGGCGGCGGGCGGCTGGAAAGACCCCTGGGCCACGCGCGATTCTTGGCAGTCACACGCAGCGCCAGTGCGCAACTTTGCCCTGGAATTTGCCGGTGCGCCCTACAGCGCTACCTTGCGCCCGACGCGGGGCGGTGCAGCACAACTGGACTGCGGTGGCGTAAACGCTGCGCTGAATTTCACGGTGCAGGCCAACGGCAGCCTGGACATCGCCTGGGGCTACGAGCGCCAGCGCCTGCAGGTCTACCGTCAGAGAGAAACTGCCCATGTGTTCATGGCCCATGGCGCCACCCAGATCGTGGCGGTGGACGCATTAGCCCATGCGGCCGTGGCGCAGGCCGACTCCGGCCGCCTGACTGCACCCATGCCGGGCAAATTGTTGTCGTTTGCGGTAAAGGCGGGCGACGTGGTGCGCCGAGGCCAGCCCCTGGCCGTGATGGATGCGATGAAAATGGAGCACACCATCATCGCCCCGGCCGACGGGCGGGTAGAAGAACTGTTGTACGCCCCCGGCGACCAAGTGGCTGAAGGCGCCGAGTTGCTGCGCCTGGCGGTCGCTGTGGCAGCCTGAATCCCCTCCTTTTTACATTTAGCAGTGAGCAAAACACCCATGCGCATCACTTTTTGCTGCATCGATACCGAGTCCGAGCCCTGGTTACAGGGCCTGCAAAATGCGCTTCCCCAGGCCCACATCAGCCTGTGGCACAGCGGCGACGCACCCGCCGACTACGCGGTGGTGTGGGCGCCACCCCAGGCATTGTTTGACCAGCAGCCGCAGCTCAAAGCGGCCTTCAATATCGGCGCTGGGGTGGACGCCTTGCTGGCATTGCAAATACCCGCGAGCACGCAGTTGGTGCGCCTGGACGACGCCGGCATGTCGGTGCAAATGGCCGAATACGTCTGCCACGCGCTCATCCGCCACACGCGCGAATTGGACGTCTACGAGGCTGATTCGCACGCGCTCAACTGGTCGTCTCGAGAGCCGCTGGCGCGCACGGATTTTCCGGTTGGCATTTTGGGCCTGGGCGTGTTGGGTGCGCGGGTGGCACAGGCGGTGACGCAGTTTGAGTTTCCGGTCTTGGGCTGGAGCCGCAGCCCCAAACACATTGCGGGCGTGCAATGCTTTAGCGGCGCGCAGGAGCTAGACCGGTTTTTGGCGGGAACCCGGGTGCTGGTTAACCTGCTGCCGCTCACACCCGAGACCGAAAATATTCTGAACCACCACAGCCTGTCGCGCCTGCATCGTGGCGCCTACCTGATCAACATCGCCCGTGGCCGCCATTTGGTCGAAGAAGACTTGCTGGCGCTGCTGGACAGCGGGCAGGTGGCTGGCGCCATGTTGGATGTGTTTCGCACCGAGCCGCTACCCGCTGGCCACCCGTTTTGGACCCATCCGGGCATCACGGTCACACCGCACACGGCAGCGCGCACCTTGCGCAGCGAGAGCATTGCGCAAATCGTGGGCAAGATCCAGGCGCTGGAGCGCGGTGAACCCGTGGCGGGCGTGGTGGACTTGGCGCGCGGCTACTAAAGTTGCGGCGCGGTCAGGCCGGCGCGCCCGCGCTTGTAAGCACTTCGCCGCGCAGGGAGTAGGTGCGGGTCTCTGTGATCTTCACGTCTACCAATTGCCCCACCAGCCGGGGCTGGCCCGCAAAGTTCACCACCCGGTTGCACTCGGTACGGCCCATCAGTTCGGTGGCGTCGCGCTTGGAGGCGCCTTCGACCAGGATGCGCTGCACGGTGCCCAAGCGGCTGTCGCTGATGCGGCTGATATTGGCGTTGATCACGCCTTGCAGGTGCTGTAGGCGGCGCAGCTTGACCTCGTGCGTCGTGTCGTCTTGCAGATTGGCCGCGGGCGTGCCCGGGCGCGGGCTGAAAATAAAGCTAAACGAGTTATCAAAGCCAATGTCGTCGATCAGCTTCATCATTTTGCCAAAGTCGTCCTCGGTTTCGCCGGGAAAGCCGACAATGAAGTCGCTGCTCATGGCCATGTCGGGACGAATGGCGCGCAGCTTGCGCACCGTGCTCTTGTATTCCATGGCGGTGTAGCCGCGTTTCATGGCCATCAAGATGCGGTCGCTTCCGTGCTGCACCGGCAAATGCAGGTGGCTGACCAGCTTGGGCAGCTTCTCGTAGGCCGCAATCAGGCTGGGCGTGAACTCGTTGGGATGGCTGGTGGTGTAGCGCAGGCGCTCAATGCCCGGAATGTCGCTCACGTATTCCAGTAGCGTGGCAAAGTCCGCCACCTCGCCACCCGCCCCTGCTCCCACCATGGGCGCGCGGTAGGCGTTGACGTTTTGGCCCAAGAGCGTGATTTCTTTCACGCCCTGGTCGGCCAGACCGGCCACTTCCACCAGCACGTCCTCAAACGGGCGGCTCACTTCCTCACCCCGCGTGTACGGCACCACGCAGTAGCTGCAGTACTTAGAGCAGCCCTCCATGATGCTGACAAAGGCCGAGGCGCCTTCCACCCTGGCCGGGGGCAGCTGGTCGAACTTTTCGATCTCGGGAAAGCTGATGTCCACTTGTGCGCGCCCTTGCAGGCGGCGCTGGTTCAGCATCTCGGGCAGGCGGTGCAGGGTTTGCGGTCCAAACACCACGTCCACGTAGGGCGCCCGCGCGATGATGGCCGCACCTTCCTGGCTGGCCACGCAGCCGCCCACGCCGATTTGCACGCCTTTTTTGGCCAGGTGCTTGACGCGCCCCAGGTCGGAAAACACCTTCTCTTGCGCCTTTTCGCGCACTGAGCAGGTGTTGAACAAAATCAGGTCGGCGTCTTCAACGACGTCGGTTTTCTCGTAGCCCTGGGCGGCACCTAGCACGTCAAACATCTTGTCCGAGTCGTACTCGTTCATCTGGCAGCCGAAGGTTTTGATAAATACTTTTTTCGACATGGAAACTTCTCACAAATGGGGGGTCGGCGCAGGGTATGCGCCAGCCGCGCAAGCTGGCGCCGGGTCGGCAAATTTAAGGAGTTGTGGGAAGCTTCAGCGCAGCCTCGGCCTCGGTCAAGATCCACACCTGGTGCACCTGCCCGCCGGGTTCACGTACAAAGTTCACTAGGGCTTTTTGACCGATAAGCTGGCCGGACAGAACCAGCATATTGTTGGTGCCCACGATGCGCGCACCGGGCGACAGGCGGTCGGGCTTGCCGTTGAGTAGCAGGTCCGGCGGCTGGGTGACTTGCATGACGCCGCGCTCGGCCTGGGGCGGAAAAGGGCGCGCACTGGTGGCTTGGCCCGACGCTGCGAGCGACATGGCGCACAGTGCGAATGCCAGCAAGGCGGCAAATCCAGAGCGATTGGGGGACAAGGCGCAGGGCGCCTGTCGGGTGCAGCGGTTCATGGTGTGTATCCAGAGGCTGGGTGAAAAAACAAGCTAAATCCTAACATGTACCCCCTTTTTTATGCGCTCGCGCAGCAGCGCGGCCAAGCGTGCGGGCTGGGGGTTTACTGCGGGGTTTTCTGGTGGCGATTCGGCGCGATGCGGGTTTGCTTCCACCAGTCAGAAAAGCTGGGACACGGCCGTGCCACGGGTTCAAACAGCAGCGGCTTGGGATGGATGTGGTGCAGATGGCCCCGCCATCCGCAAACCAGCGCTCTGGAGCCATCACTGCCATGCGCTGCCCGCCAAAGTCCCAGCGCAGCGTGCTCCACGGGTTGTGCTGATGGAATTGAGCCACCGCATCCAGACGCGCCTGCGCCGCCTCCAGGCAGGGGGGAACAGGGCGCTCATCGCGGCTCCCCTGCAGCCGCTGGCGTCATAAACACCGTGGTCGCGCGGTGGTGGGCGGCCTTCTCCACGATGGCGCTGCGCTGATCAGGCGATAGCCGCGCCAGGTTTTTGAGTTGCATGCCCATGCGCGGGTTGGCCGCGAGCACCGCCTCGTGGCACAGCAAAAAGTCCCAGTACAGGGTGGTGAAGGGGCACGCCGACTCGCCCACTGACAGCGCCGGATCAAAGCGGCAGCCCTTGCAGTGGTTGCTCATGCGCTGGATGTATTTGCCGCTGGCCGCATAGGGCTTGCTGGCCATGACACCGCCATCGGCGAACTGGCTCATGCCCAGGGTGTTGGGCAGCTCCACCCACTCCACCGCGTCCAC
>CANHZG010000221.1 GCA_947464995.1 Comamonadaceae bacterium
CACGCACGATTTCAATGCGTTCAATGTCGCCCAAGGGAAGCAGTTCCCAATTCACCCCGCCGCCGACCTGGTTGCCATCTTGACCGCCTAAACGCGCACCGTCTACGAACAGTCCCGTCATTCGGGCCTCGCCGCCGCGCACATAGACCTTGCCGTCGCCGACCTGGAGTCCAGGCTGTAGCTCCAAGAGCTGCAGCACAGACGTGACGCCGCTTTCGTCAATCTGTTGCCGATCAAGCACGGTCACGTCAGCCAGAACGTCGGCCACCGGGCGCGCAAAGCGACTCGCCGAAACCACCACCTGCTGCAAAGCCGTGGCGTTATCCGCAGATTGCGCAAAACCAGAGGGGGAAGAAAAAGCCGCAGCCACGGCCAAAGGAAGCGCGGACAAGCGCGCACGAGAGTTACCAGTTTTCATAGGAAAAAGACCATCAATAAAACCCTCGCCGTCTTCCCCGACAGCGCATGGGCGTCACAGTTGCACGCAAGCGTGCAACCACTTTATTGGCCGGTATCCGGGCTGATGGCGCGACCCCTATCGCCTTCCCAAGCGCTTGTTCAGGGCGCTCAGTGGCTGTGATGGGGGCGAAATCGGCGCGCGAAGTACGCGGGACGATTTGGCCACTTACCGTTGCGGGGGCAGCGCAGGTTAGGTGGGCTGTTGCACAGCTTTTCCCTCCTGCTTCCCGTTGAACTGCGCCGTGTGAACCACGGCGCGAGCACCAACGCCACTATTGTAGGCCCCAGGGTTTGCGCTCTTGGACAGCCTTGGGGCCGGGCAACTTACAATGCAAGCGCCATGCAGCCAGCCAACACCACCGACCAAATAGCCGAGCGCGTCGAGCGCCTGCTTTTGCGTTATGAAGAGCTGCAACGCACCAATGCCTTGCTCACGCGTCAAGTGGACACCTTGAGCCAGGAGCGTGATTCGCTCAAATCGCGCCTAGGCGCAGCGCGTGCCCGCATTGACGCCCTGCTCGACCGCCTGCCCCAAACCAGCACCGCTCACGCTGAGGCGACTGCCGTAAATTTCACTAGTTCACACGCTGACGAACTATGAAGCAACTCGAAGTTCAAATCATGGGGCAGAGCTATCTGCTGGGTTGCCCCGACGGTGGCGAAGCGCAGCTCCTGCAAGCGGTGCAACGGGTCGATGCCGCGATGTGCAAGATTCGGGATGCTGGGAAAGTGCGCGCGCGCGACCGCATTGCCGTTTTGGCGGCCCTGAATCTGGCATTTGACGTGGCCGCCACCGGGGAACTTGATGCTGATCTTGGTGTGGACAACACCCGCAACCTGACACTGACGCGACGCCAAAGCGATGGCGTTCTAGAGCCCTTGATCAAGCGCATCGACAAAGTTCTGGCTAACGACGGCCTTCTGTTTTAGCCTTAGTAACCGAGCCGGGGCGCGCAATGCACCCTACAATCCAAAGGGTCTGCGGTGCCCGCCGGGCTTTATATTTCCTTGAACCTATGCTCTATGAGCCAGGGCTTGGAATATGCCGCGCAAGCGTGACCGTCTCGCGTTAGACGGACCCAATGCGCAGCTGACCTCGCCCACCTGAACCCCGGTTCAGGATGCCGGTCCGGTGGCACTTGCAGACACCTACAAAATTTGAAGCCCCTTGCTTTCCCCTAGGCGACAGTCAACTAGGGGTTCCCCTGTAGTGGCTGCGTTGCAGAAAGTGTAAGAATCCCGGTTTAACCGAACCGGAGTATTTGATGTCTTTTTCCTTGCGCGATCTTCTGGCCTCTGGCTCTGAGGATGCCCCTGCGATTTCTGCCCCGGGCAGGTCGCCTCTGGCGTTTGGGGCCCTGCGCAGCCTGATTACTCAAACAGTTGATCAACTCAATGCCTTGGGTATCGGTCGCAACGACCGAGTGGCGATCGTGTTGGCCAATGGCCCTGAAATGGCGACTTGCTTTATGGCTTGTGCCAGTGGCGTCACCAGCGCACCCCTCAACCCCGCTTACCGCGCCGACGAATTCGAGTTTTACCTCTCAGACCTGCACGCCCGTGCATTGATCGTAGAGCAAGGCAGCACCTCTGCCGCTGTGGACGTGGCCGCCAAAATGGGCGTGCGTGTGATCGACCTAGTGGCCCACGCAGACCAAGGCGCGGGCTATTTCACCTTGCAACCTCGCGACAAGGGCTCCTCTATGGCACCCGCAGCCCATGGGGGCTATGCCCAAGCTGCAGATGTCTCGATGGTGCTCCATACGTCGGGTACCACATCACGGCCAAAGATCGTTCCTTTGTCACAAGGAAACTTGGTAGCCTCGGCCAGCAATATCCGCAATTCCTTGCAATTCACCCCACAAGACTGCGGCCTCAATGTGATGCCCTTGTTCCATATCCACGGCCTCATCGCCGGGGTATTGGCACCATTGGCCGCTGGCTCGCAGGTGTTTTGCACCCCTGGCTTCAACGCGCTGAAATTTTTCAGTTGGATGGACGAGGCCAAGCCAAGCTGGTACACCGCAGTTCCCACCATGCACCAGGCCATTGTCAGCCGCGCCAAAGGCAACCAGGACGTGATTGCGCGCAATCCGCTGCGGTTTCTTAGGTCCTCATCGTCTTCCATGCCACCGCAGGTGATTACCGAACTCGAAGCGATCTTCGGCGCACCGCTGATTGAAGCCTACGGCATGACCGAGGCCACCCACCAGATGGCCTGCAATCCGCTTCCGCCAGCAGTGCGCAAACCGGGCAAAGTAGGCATTGCCGCTGGGCCGGAAGTCGGCATCATGAACAACGATGGCGCGCTGCTGCCACGCGGTGAAACCGGCGAAATCGTGATCCGCGGCGCCAATGTGACTGCCGGCTACGAAAGTAACCCAACGGCCAATGAAGAGGCCTTCGTGAATGGCTGGTTCCGCACCGGGGACCAAGGTGTCATGGACGCCGAGGGCTACATCAGTATCACGGGACGACTCAAAGAAATCATCAATCGCGGTGGCGAAAAGGTCAGTCCGCGCGAAGTTGATGAAATTTTGATGGACCACGCCGCCGTGGCCCAGGTGGTTTGTTTTGGCATGCCGCATCCCAAGCTAGGCGAGGAAGTCGCTGCAGTGGTGGTGTTGCGCGAAGGCCAACAGGCCACCGAACGCGAACTGCAGGCCTTTGTGAGCAGCCGCGCAGCCGACTACAAAGTGCCCAAGAAAATCCTCTTTATGGACGAAATCCCCAAAGGCGCCACTGGCAAGTTACAACGCATCGGCTTGGCGGCAAAGCTCGGCTTGGGTTGAACCCTTGCCAAGCGCCTTTAACCCTAGCGAATGAACCGCATCTAAAAGCAACTCCGAAACCAATGGAAGCCCGATGAAACTACTGAACCAACGACTCGTATTTCTTGGCATGGCTATCGGCCTAGGCGCGGGGGCGACGCTGCCCGCCCATGCCTGGGAGCCCACCAAACCGATTGAATTTGTGGTCCCTGCCGGAACCGGTGGCGGTGCTGACCAAATGGCGCGGTTTCTGCAAGGCGTAGTCGCCAAAAATAATCTCAGCACCCAACCCTTCATCGTGGTCAACAAAGCCGGAGGGGCGGGCGCTGAAGGGTTTTTAGATGTTAAGGGTGACAAGGGAAACCCCCATAAGATCGTGATCACCTTATCAAATTTGTTCACCACACCATTAGCTACGGGCGTGCCCTTCAATTGGCGTGACCTGACTCCAGTGTCCATGCTTGCGCTCGACCAGTTTATTTTGTGGGTCCACGAAGACACAGCCTTCAAGACTACCAAGGACTACCTGGGCGCCATCAAGGCCCAGCCAGACAAGACCTTCAAAATGGGTGGAACCGGGTCCAAACAAGAGGACCAGATCATCACGGTGCTGATGGAAAAGGCGCTGGGCAAGAAAATTATTTACATCCCCCTCAAAGGCGGCGGTGATGTGGCGGTGCAGCTGGTTGGCAAGCACATTGACTCGACCGTGAACAACCCGATCGAAGCCGAATCCCACTGGCGCGCCGGCGCCCTTCGACCGCTGTGCGTAATGGACAAGGAGCGCCTGCCCTACAAGGCCAAGCTCACCACAACCCAGTCGTGGAACGACGTGCCGACCTGCGCCTCTGCCGGATTACCCGTGGAATACCTGATGCTACGCGGCATTTTCATGCCACCCGGCGTAACCCCAGACCAGGTGAAATATTACCTCGACCTTTTCCAGAAGGTGCGGGCGCTGCCTGAATGGAAAGACTTCATGGAAAAGGGTGCGTTCAAGCAGACTGTCCTGTCTGGAGACCCGTATGTGGACTGGCTGGGCAAGAACGAACAGGCCCACCGCGTGCTCATGAGAGAAGCTGGCTTTATGGCCAACTAAGGTGCGTAATGAAAGAACCATCAAAGCGGCAGGTTGGCCCTGACAAGCCACCCTTGAAAGAACGCGGCCCCGAACTCGCCGTATCCATCTTGCTCATGCTGCTGGCGGCACTGGTAATGAAGGACAGTGTGCGCGTGGGCATCGACTGGGCCGACGACGGGCCACGTGCGGGCTATTTCCCTTTCTACATTGGCTTGATACTGCTCGCCTCTAGCGCCACCGTCTTTCTGTCGACCCTGCTGACCTGGGGTAAAAACCACGCGCTGTTCGCCGAAAGGGAGCAGTTGGCGACCGTATTTGCCATGCTCATACCCATGACCGTGTACATCATCGTCATGGTTTGGCTGGGCATCTATCTGC
>CANHZG010000222.1 GCA_947464995.1 Comamonadaceae bacterium
CCGCTGCGGTTGAGTTGGATGGACGGGAACACCCGCTTCTCGTAGAGGCGGCGGTCCAGGTGGATTTCTGAGTTGCCCGTACCCTTGAATTCCTCAAAAATCACCTCGTCCATGCGGCTGCCCGTGTCGACCAGGGCGGTGGCGATGATGGTCAAAGACCCGCCTTCCTCGACATTGCGCGCCGCACCCAGAAAGCGCTTGGGTCGCTGCAGCGCATTGGAGTCCACGCCGCCGGTTAACACCTTGCCGCTGGACGGAACCACGTTGTTGTAGGCGCGCGCCAGTCGGGTGATGGAGTCGAGCAGGATGACCACATCTTTCTTAAGCTCGACCAAGCGTTTGGCGCGCTCGATCACCATTTCGGCCACGTGCACATGGCGCGAAGCGGGTTCGTCAAACGTGGATGCAATCACCTCGCCTTTGACGGTGCGCTGCATTTCGGTCACCTCTTCGGGCCGTTCGTCCACCAGCAAAACCATCATGTGGCTGTCGGGGTAATTGGCCGAAATGGCGTGGGCAATGTGCTGCATCATCACCGTCTTGCCGCTTTTGGGCGGCGCCACGAGCAAGGCGCGCTGGCCTTTGCCGATGGGGGCGATGATGTCGATAACGCGGCCGGTGATGTTCTCGTCGCTCTTGTTGTCCTGCTCCAGGCGCATTTGCACCTTGGGGAACAAGGGCGTCAGGTTCTCGAACATCACCTTGTGCTTATTGCTCTCGGGGGAATCACCATTGACCTTGTCAAGCTTGTTGAGCGCAAAGTAGCGCTCGCCATCTTTGGGCGTGCGCACTTCGCCTTCGATCATGTCACCGGTGTGCAGGTTAAACCGGCGCACCTGGCTGGGGCTGATATAGATGTCGTCAGTGCTGGCCGTGTAGCTGGTATCGGGGCTGCGCAAAAAGCCAAAGCCGTCGGGCAAAATTTCTAGCACCCCATCGGCAATGATTTGTTCTCCGGTGCGGGCACGCTTTTTGATGATGGCAAACATCAACTCCTGCTTGCGCATGCGACCCGTGTTTTCAATTTCAAGCTCTTCGGCTTGTTTAAGGACTTCTGACACGTGCAGTGCCTTGAGCTCGTTTAAGTGCATGGAATAGGTCCCGTGGGGGCGGTTGGCCGAGTTTTCGGAGGTGACAAAAAATCAGGGGAAGTTCGGGTGAATGCCGCAATGCCAGATTCGAATCTTGCGCATCCAATTGGATGACTGTTGCGGCGGACAGCATCTGCAGAAGACGCGTCAACGAGATAATTATGACAGGAAATCAGGGAGCAAAAATAAACCGGGCGAGCCCGGTTTATTTTTGTCTGTGCCAGCGCATGGCCGGTGCGGTGCGAAACGGCTGGGTGAAGACTACAGTTGTTCGTCGATGAAGGCGATCAATTGAGACTTGCTCAGGGCCCCCACTTTGGTGGCTGCGAGTTTGCCGTCTTTGAAGAGCATCAGCGTCGGGATGCCACGGATGCCGAACTTGGCGGGGATTTCCCGGTTCTCATCCACATTCATTTTGGCGATTTGAAGTTTGCCCTCATAGGCGGTAGACACTTCGTCCAAAATGGGTGCGATCATTTTGCAAGGACCACACCACTCGGCCCAATAGTCCACCAAAATCGGATGGGCCGAATGAAGCACTTCGGCTTCAAAAGTGGCGTCGGTGACGTGTTTGACGAGTTCGCTGGCCATAAAAGGTTCCTTCGGGATTGAACGGTTTCGCTTGTAATGAAAACGATTGTGACAGAAAGCGCACACCTGCTTTTTCCAAATTGGCTATGCGCGACATAGAAATGCTTTATGGCTTTGACATCTGAACGGCCCGTGGTGGTGATAGGCGGGGGGCCTGCGGGCCTGATGGCGGCCGAGGTGCTGTCCCAGGCGGGGCAGGCGGTACACCTGTATGACGCCATGCCCTCGGTGGGGCGCAAGTTTTTGCTGGCGGGCAAAGGCGGGCTGAATTTGACGCATTCCGAAGGTGCGCAGGTGTTTGCGGGGCGTTTTGGCGCGCGGCGCGCGGCCATCGAGTCCGTGCTCCAAGACTTTGGTGGTGGCGCCCTGCGCGCGTGGGCGCTGGACCTGGGGGTGGAAACTTTTGTGGGGTCGTCCGGGCGCGTTTTCCCGGTGGATATGAAGGCTGCGCCCTTGCTGCGCGCCTGGCTGCACCGCCTTCGCCAGCCGACGCAGGGGGTGCCGGTGCAGTTTCATATGCGCCACCGATGGACCGGTTGGGACGCGCAAGGTGCGCTCAGTTTTGAATCCCCTGCCGGTCCAGTCCAGGTACCAGCGTTGGCCGTGGTACTGGCCCTTGGTGGGGGCAGTTGGGCGCGCTTGGGTTCTACCGGGGCCTGGGTGCCCCTGCTAGCGCGCCTTGGGGTGGCCGTCGCGCCTCTGAAACCTTCCAATTGCGGCTTTGATGTACGAGGCGGTTGGAGTCCCTATTTTGCGCAACGCTTTGCAGGCCAGCCCTTCAAGTCGGTTGCTATAACCATTGCTCCCGGTGCGGTTGGCGAGCCCGTTTTTCAGCGCAAGGGGGAGTTTGTCGCTACGGCCACTGGGGTAGAAGGCAGTCTGATTTACGCCGCATCGCAGCGCTTGCGCGATGCCCTGGAGCACAGCGGACAGGCCCAGTTTTACTTGGATTTGCTGCCCGATCTGCCGCTGGAACGGGTGCTGGCCGAGGTTGCCCACCCGCGCGGGTCTCGCTCACTATCTAGCCACCTGAAAAGTCGTTTGTGTTTGGAAGGTATCAAGGCGGCCATTTTGCGGGAACGCGTGCCCAAAGAAGCGTTTTTGGATGCGGCGGTGCTAGCGGCTGCCATCAAGGCCGTCCCGATCGCCTTGCAAGCTGCCCGTCCGCTGGATGAGGCCATCAGCACGGCCGGGGGCGTTTTGTTTGAAGTCATAAACCCGGACTTGATGTTGGAACAGCTACCCGGCGTCTTTTGCGCTGGTGAAATGCTGGACTGGGAGGCGCCGACGGGGGGCTACTTGCTGACCGCATCCATGGCCACAGGTCGCCGCGCGGGGCTGGGTGTGCTGAACTATCTGCGGTCCACTTGAGGGGTTGACGAGCCTTACCCCGGCACTGGCTCCACAGTTAGGGCTGCTTGGTTCCCCACCTGACCCGGTTGGCCGCTTCACCATGCGAGGAGGCCCGTCGGGAGTGATTGTAATGGAGCCATCAACCTGGCCCTCGTAGAATCCGGCCATGTCCTACCTCGTGCTAGCCCGCAAGTACCGCCCCCGTAATTTCGCAGAAATGGTGGGCCAGGACCACGTGGTTCAAGCGCTGAGTAACGCCTTGACCACGCAGCGCCTACACCACGCCTATCTGTTTACCGGCACGCGCGGCGTAGGCAAGACCACGGTCTCGCGTATTTTGGCTAAATCCCTCAATTGCCAGGGTGCGGACGGGCAGGGCGGCATCACCGCCACACCCTGCGGCGTGTGCCAGGCCTGTACCGACATCGATTCAGGCCGTTTTGTCGACTATACGGAGCTTGATGCCGCTTCTAACCGCGGCGTGGATGAAGTGCAAGCGCTGCTGGAGCAAGCGGTCTACAAGCCGGTGCAAGGGCGCTTCAAAGTCTTCATGATCGATGAGGTGCACATGCTGACCAACACGGCGTTCAACGCGATGTTGAAGACGCTGGAGGAGCCGCCGGAGTACTTGAAGTTTGTGCTTGCCACCACCGACCCGCAAAAAGTGCCGGTGACTGTGCTCTCGCGCTGCCTGCAGTTCAATCTGCGGCCCATGGCGCCCGAGACAATTCGCGAGCATTTGACCGTGGTTCTGGCGCACGAGGCGGTTGCTTCCGACTCCCAAGCACTGCGCTTGCTGGCCCGCGCTGCGCGTGGCTCCATGCGTGACGCCCTGAGCCTGACCGACCAGGCGATTGCCTTTGGTGCGGGCGCCTTGTCCGAGGCCAAGGTGCGCACCATGCTGGGCAGTGTGGACCGTAGCTACGTGTTTCGCTTGATCGAAGCGTTGGCGCTGGGCGATGGCCGCACGGTGGTGGAAACCGTTGATACGCTGCGCCTCAACGGCTTGAGCGCCGCGTCTACGCTGGAGGAAATGGCCACCGTATTGCAGCGCATCGCGGTGCTGCAAACCATGGGGACAGCACACACAGATGGCGATGACGACAGCGACACCGAAGCCCAAGACACGGCGCGTTTGGCTGCGCTGCTTCCAGCGGACGAAACGCAGTTGCTCTACAGCATCTGCCTTCACGGGCGCAGTGACCTGGGCCTCGCTCCCGACGAATACGCCGCCCTCACGATGGTGTTGTTGCGCCTGCTGGCATTCAAGCCGGTTGCGCAGGGCGAGCGAGTGGTGGTGGCACGCAACGTGCCCTTAGTGGAAAAAAAAACTCTGAATAGTGCCCCTGCGGCGGTGCCCGCGCCTGCGCAGCGTCCGGCAACGGCAGCTGTCGTCCCCGTGGCATCGCCGTCTGTTGCGGCACCGCGCGCCGTTCAACCCTGGGAAGACCACCCGGTGGAGCCAGCCGTAGCCATGTACTCCGATAGTGGCGCGGTGCCCCCAGGGCACATATTGCCCGTGCGTGCTGCCCCGGAGTGGGACGAGGTGATCTACGTAGACGACGGTCAGGTTCTGGCCCCGCCGGTGCGCCGCACGGCGCCGGTCGACCACCG
>CANHZG010000223.1 GCA_947464995.1 Comamonadaceae bacterium
GGCGCGGGCTTTCGGGGCGGGGGTCACAGGGGCAAGCGTGGCTAACGTTTTGGCGACCTTGGGTTGGTGTTTGTTAATGAAGGACTTGACCTCGGGGTACACCAAGTCGCGCCAGCGGCGGCCCGAGAAGATGCCGTAATGGCCAGCACCCTTGGCTTCGAAATGTCGCTGTTGGTTTGAGACCACGCCGGTGCAAATGTCATGCACCGCGCGGGTTTGGCCTGAGCCGGAGATATCGTCAAGCTCACCCTCGACCGACATCAAGGCTGTGGTCGTAATGGCCTCCGGGCGCACGCGTTCGACTTTGCCCTTGGGCGACTTCACGTCCCAGGTGCCGTTAACCAGGCTGAAGTTTTGGAACACGACTTGGATGGTTTCCAGGTAGTAGTCTGCGTCCATGTCCAGCACGGCGTTGTATTCGTCGTAAAACTTGCGGTGCGCCTCGGTGCTGACGTCGTCGCCCTTGATAAGGTCCTTGAAGTAGTCGTAATGGCTCTTGGCGTGGTGGTCCGGGTTCATGGCTACAAAGCCGGTGTGCTGCAAAAAGCCCGGGTAAACGCGCCGTCCCGCGCCTGGGAAGCTGCTGGGGACGCGGTAAATCACATTGTTCTCAAACCACTCATAGCTTTTGTTCATGGCCAGGTTGTTCACCGCGGTGGGCGACTTGCGCGCGTCGATGGGGCCGCCCATCATGGTCATGGTCAAGGGCGTGGTTTCGCCCCGCGCGGCCATTAGCGACACCGCAGCCAGCACGGGTACTGTGGGCTGGCAGACGCTCATCACATGGCAGTTGCCGTATTTTCCCTGTACATGGCGGATGAATTCCTGCACGTAATTGACGTAGTCATCCAGATGGAACTCGCCCTCGCTCAAGGGCACCAGGCGGGCATTTTTCCAGTCGGTGATATAGACCTTGTGGTCTTTGAGCATGGTTTTGACGGTGTCACGCAGCAGCGTGGCGTAGTGGCCCGACAAGGGCGCCACGATCAGGACCACAGGTTGGTCCTTGATTTTTTCCAGGGTAACCGCGTCGTCGGTGAAGCGCTTGAAGCGGATCAGCTCGCAAAAGGGTTTGTTGATTTCTGTGCGTTGGTGGACTGCGACTTCAACGCCGGCCACGTCCACCGTCCGTAGGCCAAACTCGGGCTTTTCGTAGTCTTTTCCCAGTCGGTGCATCAGGTCGTAGCTGGCGGACAGGCGTTGGGAAAAGGGCGTTTGACCCGCCAAAGACAGCGGATTGGCCAATGATTTGGCGGCGAACCTAGCCAAATCGGAGAAGGGCTCCATAAGGGCGCGTTGGGTCTCGTAGAGCTGGTAAAGCATGCGGCGTCCTGTAAAAATGTTGCAGTGCAATATAACAGGTTTAACTTGCCAGCGCGCGAACGATTTGCAGCTTCAACACCCGACGGATCGCCGCCTTAAACCACCTTGGCTATGGATTCGCAGACGTAAGCAATGTTTTTTTTGTTCAGTGCGGCCACGCACATGCGCCCGGTGTCGGTGCCATAGACGCCAAATTCGTTGCGCAAACGCACCATTTGGTCCTTGGTGAGGCCCGAATAGCTGAACATGCCGATCTGGGTGGTGATGAAGCCCATGTCCTGGGTCACCCCGGCAGC
Source organism: Comamonadaceae bacterium (assembly GCA_947464995.1). Taxonomy (GTDB): domain Bacteria; phylum Pseudomonadota; class Gammaproteobacteria; order Burkholderiales; family Burkholderiaceae_C; genus Allorhodoferax. Next base: position 1,620 of record CANHZG010000223.1, read on the forward strand.
CTTGAGGCCGTCGACCAGGCTTTGTCGCATGGCCTTGATTCGCACGCGCATTTCGCCGAGTTCTTGCTCCCACAGGGCGCGCAGTTCCGGGTTTCCCAACACTGCGGCCACTATGGCGCCGCCGTGGATGGGCGGGTTGGAGTAATTGGTGCGGATGGCGATTTTGAGTTGGCTCAGCACCCGAGCGGCCTCTTCCTTGCTCTCACATAGCACCGACAAAGCGCCCACGCGCTCGCCGTACAGGCTAAAGCTCTTGGAGAACGAGGTGGAGACCAGAAAGCTCAGACCGGCGGCAACAAACTTGGCAATCACCGCGCCGTCTTCCGCAATGCCGTGGCCAAATCCCTGGTAGGCCATGTCCAGAAACGCGGTTAGATTCTTCTCTTTCACTGTAGCTACCACCTGGTCCCATTGCGCGGGGGTGATGTCGTAGCCCGTCGGGTTGTGGCAGCAGGCGTGCAGCACAACGATGGTTCCGGCGGAGGCCGCGTTCAGGCTGGCAAGCATGGCAGCGAAGTTGACGCCACGGTTCGCTGCGTCGTAATAGGCGTAGGTGTCCACCACAAAACCCGCATTGATAAACAGCGCGCGGTGGTTTTCCCAGCTGGGGTCGGAGATCAGCACTTTGGCACCGGGGCGCAGGTGTTTTAGGAAGTCGGCACCAATTTTGAGGCCGCCCGTGCCGCCAATCGCTTGCACCGTGGCCACGCGGCCGGAGTTGACGGGCTCGGAATCCGTGCCAAATACCAAGCCTTTGACGGCGGCGTCATAGGCGGCAATGCCGTCAATGGGCAAGTAGCCGCGCGCCGTGGGCGTGGCCATCATGGTTTTTTCTGCTGCTTGCACGCACTTGAGAAGGGGTAGCTTGCCGTGCTCGTCGAAATACACGCCCACGCCGAGGTTGACCTTGTGGGGGTTGGTATCGGCGTTGTATTGTTCGTTCAGACCCAAAATCGGGTCGCGGGGGGCCATTTCGACGGCGGAGAAGAGAGACATGAAGGGGTCCTGAAGTAATTGCACAAGTCGCTGCCGCGCCACGTGGGCCGCAAACAAGCAGTGATTTTACCGCTGCGCCCGCTGGCAGCCGCCCCGCGCTGGGCAGTAATCTGGGCTAAGCTTGCTGCCCCTTCGTGCCTTACCCATTCCGCCTTTTTTCAGGTATTTATGTCCGATCTTGTTGAAGTCGTTGCACCTGCGCTCCCGGGCACCTTTGTCACCTTCCCCGATTCGCCGTTTGAGCTGTACCAGCCCTATCCGCCAGCCGGTGACCAGCCCGAGGCGATTGAACAATTGGTGGCGGGGGTTCTGGACGGTGAGGTATACCAAACCCTACTGGGTGTGACGGGCTCGGGCAAAACTTTCACTATGGCCAATGTGATCGCCCGCCTGGGGCGCCCGGCGATTGTGTTTGCGCCCAACAAGACGCTCGCAGCCCAGCTGTACAGCGAATTTCGCGAGTTTTTTCCCAAGAACGCGGTGGAGTATTTCGTAAGCTACTACGACTATTACCAGCCCGAAGCCTATGTGCCCCAGCGCGACCTGTTTATCGAAAAAGACTCGGCCATCAACGAGCACATCGAGCAAATGCGCCTGTCCTGTACCAAAAGCGTGCTGGAGCGGCGCGATGTGGTGATCGTGGCCACGGTGTCGGCCATCTACGGCATTGGCCAGCCCGAGGCGTACCACAAGATGGTGATGACGCTGCGCGCGGGCGACCAGCTCGGCCAGCGCGACATGATCATCCAGCTGGTGCGCATGCAATACCAGCGCAACGACATGGACTTTTCGCGCGGCACCTTTCGCGTGCGGGGCGACACGATCGACATCTTCCCGGCCGAACACTCTGAGATGGCAATCCGCGTCGAGCTGTTTGACGACCAGATTGAGTCCCTGCAACTGTTTGACCCGCTGACTGGGCGCATCCGCCAGAAAATTCCTCGCTTTACCGTTTACCCCAGCAGCCACTATGTAACCCCGCGCGAGCAGGTGCTGATGGCGGTGGAGACCATCAAGATCGAGCTGGCCGACCGGCTGAAAGAATTCGTCAGCCAGGGCAAGCTGGTGGAGGCCCAGCGCCTGGAACAACGCACCCGGTTTGACCTGGAAATGTTGTCGGAAGTGGGCCACTGCAAGGGGATTGAAAACTACTCGCGCCACCTAGCTGGCAGCGCCCCGGGCGAGCCCCCGGCCACACTCACCGACTACCTGCCCAAGGACTCGGTGATGTTTCTGGACGAAAGCCATGTGCTGATCGGCCAGTTTGGTGGCATGTACAACGGCGACCGCTCGCGTAAGACGACGCTGGTGGAATACGGCTTTCGCCTGCCCAGCGCGCTGGACAACCGGCCGCTCAAGTTTGAAGAATTTGAGACCAAGATGCGCCAGGCCATCTTTGTGTCCGCCACCCCCGCGCAATGGGAAAAAGACCACACCGGTCAGGTGGTGGAGCAGCTGGTACGCCCCACCGGCCTGGTGGACCCCGAAGTGGAGGTGCGCCCGGCTACCACCCAGGTGGACGACGTGCTGCAAGAAATCCGCATCCGGGTAGAGAAAAACGAGCGCGTGTTAATCACCACCCTGACCAAGCGCATGGCCGAGCAATTGACCGACTATCTGAGTGACAACGGCGTGAAAGTGCGCTACCTGCACAGCGACGTAGACACCGTGGAGCGGGTGGAGATTTTGCGCGACCTGCGCCTTGGCGCCTTTGACGTTCTGGTGGGCATCAACCTGTTGCGAGAGGGACTGGACATTCCCGAGGTGTCGCTGGTGGCAATTCTGGATGCCGACAAAGAGGGATTTTTGCGCTCCGAACGCTCGCTCATCCAGACCATAGGCCGCGCCGCCCGCAATCTGGAGGGGCGGGCGATCCTGTACGCCGACAAGATTACCGACTCCATGGCCCGTGCCATGGGCGAGACCGAGCGCCGCCGCGCCAAGCAGGTGGCCCACAACCTGGAGCGCGGCATCACCCCGCGCGCCATCGTGAAAAAGGTGCGCGACCTGATCGACGGCGTGTACA
>CANHZG010000224.1 GCA_947464995.1 Comamonadaceae bacterium
GCCAACGCCAGATTCGCCCGATATCAGAACCGGTATCGGCTTGTCCAGTACGCGGCGGGCTTTGTCTGCGGCATTGCGCCAGGCCAAATCTCCGGTGTCCAGACCGGCAAGGGCGTCGCCAGGGGCTCGCTCGGTCGGGACTTGCTGCGGGATCACCGCCGAGGCGGACTGGAAGCGCTCACCTTGGATACTGGCAAAAACCGCGCTGCCGTTACGCAAGCGCAGCCGTGTTGCCTGACCGGGTTTGCGCAGGCAGTGCGACAACACGTCGTCCATACGCAAATCCACCACGCTGTTCAACTGGGTCTTACCCAAATGCGCGGGGTTCAGCTGAAAAAGCGCTGCGGCGGCTCGGTTGGCACCCACGATCCAGCCGTCGTCGGACACCGCAACAATGCCTTCAGCCACCGTGCCGATTCCCTCTGCATGGGTGTGAATGTGCAGTCGAATCGAGTGGCCAAAGCCCTTCGTGATGAGCCGGTTCTCGATCATGCGGGCCGCCGTGTTGACCAGACCCAGCGTGTGGGGATGGCCGTTGTGCTGGTCTCCAGAAATATCAAGAACGCCCACCAGGCGGCCGGTTGCCGAAAGGATGGGCGAGGCGGCGCAGGTCAGGAAACTGTTGCGCTCCAGGAAATGCTCGGCGCCATGAACTTCGACGCTTTTGCCTTCAGCCAGCGCCGTTCCAATGGCGTTGGTTCCCCGGTGCGCTTCATGCCAAGAGGCACCGCAAGACAAGGCAACGCGTTGCGCCTTGTCCAGAAAAACGGGGTCACCCAGGGTGTGCATCAGCGTACCCCGGTCGTCGGCCAGTACCACCACGTTTTGGCCATGGCGCACCTGCTCAAATAGGTATTCCATGATGGGGCGTGAGTGCGCGAGCAGCTCGTGGTTTCGCAGCAAGATTTGGCCTACGTCAGCGCCGCTGCTGTGCTCGGTGGCATGCACTCCCCCGTCCGGCAACAAACCGGCGGCCAGACTTCGACTCCACGAGCGGGCAAGCCGTTCATCGATTCCACCGCTTGGGATCGAACCAAACTTGCGAAGGTGTTGGCGGGCATGGCGAATCGCCACGGCACGCTGGGCTGTTTGCAATGTATCTCCTGGGCAGACTTGAAGTCCGTTCTAAAGAAACTGAACCAGTGCAAGCGTACCGAAGAAAGGGTTGTTTGACGATATGAACAGCCGTGCATAGCGCCGCAGCTTTCAGCACGTCACGCTTTGTTACAGGTGTTCCAGCCTGGGACGTCCGATCGATATCACCGGCCCAGAAGGGTTGCAAACACCATAAAAATCTCCAATGAAATCAATGCTTGGAGCGCCCGTGCGCTGCTTGGCATGGGACTTGATAGACAAAAGTACCCGCAAGGGAATTGTTTCATTTATTTGTCTAAAACGAGGAGACACTATGTCATACGCAGCCCCCGGCGCAGCCGGCGCCAAAATCGCTTACAAAGCCCATTACGACAACTTCATAGGCGGCAAGTTTGTCCCGCCCGTCAAAGGCCAGTACTTTGACGTGATCACCCCGATCAGCGGCAAGGTCTATACCAAGGCTGCCCGCTCCACCGCCGAAGACATTGATCTGGCGCTTGACGCCGCACACGCCGCTGCCGACGCCTGGGGCAAAACCGACGCCGCCAGCCGCGCCAATGTCCTGCTCAAGATTGCCGATCGCATAGAGGCCAACCTGGAACTGCTGGCCTATGCCGAAACCGTGGATAACGGCAAACCGATCCGTGAAACCATGGCTGCTGACATCCCGCTCACCGTGGACCATTTCCGCTACTTTGCCGGCTGCGTGCGTGCGCAAGAGGGCGCCCTGAGCAATATCGACGAGAACACGGTGGCGTACCATATTCAAGAGCCACTGGGCGTGGTCGGCCAGATCATCCCTTGGAACTTCCCGATTTTGATGGCAGCTTGGAAGCTGGCGCCCGCAATCGGCGCTGGCAACTGCGTGGTCTTGAAACCAGCGGAATCCACTCCCATCAGCATCTTGGTTCTGGCCGAACTGATTGCCGACCTACTGCCCCCAGGCGTGCTCAATATCGTCAATGGCTATGGCCGCGAAGCAGGACTACCGCTGGCCACAAGCAAGCGCATCGCCAAGATTGCCTTCACCGGCTCGACCACCACGGGGCGCGTGATTGCACAAGCCGCTGCCAACAACCTGATTCCGGCCACACTGGAGCTCGGCGGCAAGTCGCCCAATATCTTTTTTGCCGATGTGATGGACAAAGACGACGGTTTTCTGGACAAGGCAATCGAAGGCCTGGTGCTGTTTGCCTTTAACCAGGGCGAAGTTTGCACCTGTCCTTCGCGCGCGCTGATCCAAGAATCGATTTACGACAAATTTATGGAGCGTGTGCTCAAGCGCGTGGCTGCGATCGTGCAGGGCAACCCTCTGGACGGCAACACCATGGTTGGTGCCCAGGCGTCCAAAGAGCAACTCACCAAGATCTTGTCCTACCTGGAACTGGGCAAGCAAGAAGGTGCCGAGGTCTTGATTGGTGGCGCGCAATCGCATCAAAGCGGCGATCTGGCCGGCGGCTACTACATACAGCCCACGCTGTTCAAGGGCCACAACAAGATGCGCATCTTTCAGGAAGAAATTTTTGGCCCCGTGCTGGCCGTGACCACCTTCAAGGACGAAGCCGAAGCCCTGGCGATTGCCAACGACACCTTGTACGGCCTGGGTGCGGGTGTCTGGAGCCGCAATGGCAACGTGGCCTACCGTATGGGCCGCGCCATCAAGGCCGGTCGCGTCTGGACCAACTGTTACCACGCCTACCCTGCGCACGCAGCCTTTGGCGGTTACAAAGAGTCTGGTATTGGCCGCGAAACCCACAAAGTCATGCTCGACCACTACCAGCAAACCAAGAACCTGTTGGTCAGCTACAGCGAGAGCAAGCTCGGATTCTTCTAATCCGCTCGCCGGCTGACGCGTGCAATCGAAGGGGTGGGCAACTGCCCCTTCATTTTGAGGAGGCCACCTTGGTCGATAAAGTAGTTGCTACCCCTGCGGCCTTGGAATTGGTCGCTTTTCTCAAAACCAAGCATGGCCCGGATCTGATGTTTCACCAGTCCGGCGGTTGCTGTGACAACAGTGCCGCCAACTGCTATCTACCGGGTGAAATCACCATAGGCGCAGGCGACGTGTATTTGGGCGATATCGGAGCTTGCCCTTTCTACATGGGGCTAGCGCAGTACGCCTATTGGAAACACACCCAGTTGATCATTGATGTGATCGAGGGGCACGGGGGCACTTTTTCCCTCGAGGGACCGGAAGGCAAGGCGTTCCATACCCGGTCGCGTGTATTTACTGACGAAGAAATGGCCGAGCTGTTCGGCGCCTAGTCCGAGTCCGTACGCATCGCCTTAGGGCGCCCTACGCTCAGGTTACCGCGTTCTGCTGATGAAACGCTGGCAACTTCCATTCCTCGCTGACCAGCACCTGGCGCAAATGCTCCACCGCGTTCCACACATCTTCAAACCCGATGTACAGCGGCGTAAAGCCAAAGCGCAAGATGTCCTTGTGCACGCCGCCGTCGCCGGCCCGGTAGTCGCCAATCACGCCACGCGCAATCAGTGCCTGCACGATGGCAAATGCGCCCGAGCCTGAATCGCCGCCTTCCCCGTGTTCGCGTGTCAGGCAAACCTGTGAACCGCGTTGGGCGTGTTCGCGCGGGGTGGCCAGACCCAGGCCGAAGCCCGGGCAGCGTTCTTCGACCAGCGCAATGAATAGATCGGTCAATGCCAGCGACTTGGCGCGCAGCGCCGCCATGCCGCCTAGTAGCTCGGCCGCTTTGAAAGCGTCCAGACCGCATTCCAGCAATGCCAAACTCACGATGGGCTGCGTGCCGCACAGGTAGCGGTCAATCCCGGGCGCGGGCTGGTAGTCCGGCGTAAAGGCAAACGGCGCAGCGTGGCCCCACCAGCCAGAGAGTGGCTGCAAAAAGGGGAGGTCGGTACGCTGCGTGTGGCGGGGGTTGACCCAGACAAAGGCCGGTGCGCCTGGGCCGCCGTTGAGGTATTTGTAACCGCAGCCCACCGCAAAGTCGGCGTCTGCTGCGCCCAGGTGCACCGGCACGGCGCCTGCGCTGTGCGCCAGGTCCCACACCATCAGGGCGCCTGCGGCGTGGGCCGCTCGGGTTACGGCGGTCAGCTCGTGCATGGCGCCGGTGCGGTAGTTCACGTGGGTGAGCATCAACACGGCGGTATCTGCGTCCAGCGCAGCGGCTATGTGCTCGTGCTCGACCAGTTTGAGGGCGTAGCCACGTTGGGCGCACAGGCTTTCGGCAATGTAAAGGTCGGTGGGAAAGTTGCTGCGCTCGCTGACGAGGGTGCGCCGCTCAGGGTGGTCCTTAGCGGCCAAAGACAGCGCGGCCGATAAGACTTTGAACAGGTTGATGGATGTGGAGTCCGTGGCCAACACTTCGCCCGGACTTGCGCCAATCAAGGGAGCTATTTTGTTGCCCAGGCGCTGGGGCAGGTCAAACCAGCCCGCCGTATTCCACGAGCGGATCAGCCCCTGTCCCCATTCCTGACTTACGACCTGGGCGGCGCGTGCCGCGGCACTCTTGGGCATGACGCCCAACGAGTTGCCATCGAGGTAAATCAGCCCATCAGGAACGGAA
>CANHZG010000225.1 GCA_947464995.1 Comamonadaceae bacterium
TCAGGGAATTGCCATCGTTTCTTGATGGCAAGAGGCCTATTTGCATCATTTATGCCAACTCGCAAGGTTTGACCAAGAAAGCCACTGCCGAGAGATTTGCAGGGGCTCAAACCGGGGCCGTTTGCCTCGCCCCCAGTTAAAAAGCTGCGTAATTTCGATACCGCAACCAGACCCATAAACCCACCGGACAACTGGAGATATATGGCGTATTGGCATCGAAAATACGCGGGTAAACCCGCTGGTGTATCGCATGCGACACGATGGGACGCACCCACCGTCACATGTTACAAATCCCATCAAATCTTGATGTACTTGCGCGCCGCGGCTGGGGTAGTCAGTTGCTCAGTATCGAGTGCGGCTCACGGCCCACGGGCACGGTGCGCAGGGGTTTGCGGTTGGCGGTATCAATGATGGTCATGTCGTCCGACAGCCCGTTGGCCACGTACAGACGGCTGCCATCGGCGCTCAAGGACAGGCCCCACGCCCGTTTGCCCACCAGCGCTAGGCCGCGCACCTTGCGCGTCTGCACATCGATCTCCGCCACGTGGTTGGCGCGGCCCAGGGCCACCCAGGCGGTCTTGCCGTCCGGGCTCATGATCAGGCCTACCGGGGTAATGTCGGTCGCACGCATGCCCGGCACCTGCAGCTTGAGGGTTTCCTTGAGCTTCATGGCAGGCACTTCCAGGATGCTGATGCTCGAACCCAGCTCATTGCTTACCCATAGCTCGCCCATATCGGGCGAGATCGCAAAACGGCGCGGACGCATGCCGGTTTTGACCTGCCCAATGGCCTTGCGCTTGGCCACGTCGATCCCATAGACCGCATTGGCGACTTCGGATGTGACATAGACGTACTTGCCGTCTGCTGTGGCCAGCACGCCCTCGGGCTCGGCGCCGGTCTTGACGGCAAACAACGGCTTTTTGCCGACCAAGTCATAAGCCGCGAGCTCGCTCGCGTCCTCAACCGAGACATAGGCCGTTTTGCCATCGGGCGACAGGGCGAAAATCTCTGGGCTTTCTCCCGTGGGTACGCTGTCTATCAGCGTCCCGGCCTTGATGTCGACCACGCCGATTTGGTCGCTGTCACCGCAGGCCACCATGATGCGCTGGCCACGGGCGGCCCATTCCATATGGCGCGGGCGTTTGCAAACTGGGATGGAGCGGATGAACTTGCCTTCACCATCGAGCTGCTGGATGGCATTGTCTTTTTCGCTGCTGACAAAAATATCGGCCTGGGCCGCAGTTGCGCAGAGCGCAGCCAGACATGCCAGCACCAGCGCGCGCAAAGGGTTGCAAGATGGTGTCATGGTAAGTTCGGTTGGATGGGTAGAGCGGGTTTCAAAGAGCGCCGCTGAGCCTAAACGCTAAGCCCAGCAAATCGGGTGCCACAGGGGCCTGAGCAAGGGTTTATCCTAGGGTGGGCGAGAGGTACTTCGTTGCGCGGCGCATATATTGCGTATTCAAGGTAAATTTTCAAAACACAAAATAAAGCTCCCATGCCCACTGAACTTCCCCCGCCCGTTCTGCTGGCCCAAGGCCTGCACAAAGCCTATGGCAGCAAAGTTGCACTGCAATCGGTCAGTCTTACGCTGCAAAGAGGCGAATTTGTCGCCTTGCTGGGCCCCAATGGCGCGGGCAAGTCCACGCTGATCCAGATTTTGAGCGGGCTGTTTGTGCCCGACCGGGGAGACCTGTGGGTGCTGGGACACGACATCCGGCGCCACGCCCCACGGGCGCTGTCGCAATTGGGCGTGGTGTTCCAGCAGTCCTCACTAGACATGGATTTGTCCGTGCAGGCCAATTTGCTGTTTCACACCGATTTGCATGGCCTGCCGCGTGCATTGGCCCGGCAACGCATCGAAGAAGGTCTGGCGCAACACGGGCTGCAAGCCCAGGCCAAAGAGGTGGTGCGTTCGCTGTCGGGCGGCAACCGGCGCAAGGTCGAACTGATCCGCGCCCTGCTGCACCGGCCCCGCTTTTTGCTAATGGACGAGGCCACTGTGGGCTTGGACCCCGCCTCGCGCCAGGACCTGATGCGCTCGGTCGAAGCGCTGGCGGGCAGTGGCGAAGTCGCGGTCTTATGGACCACCCACCTGGTTGAAGAGGTGGTCAACGCGCACCGGCTGGTGATTTTGAACCATGGCGCGATTGCCTATGACGGAAGCCCCGCCGACCTGCGCCAGCACAACGAAGGCATGAGTCTGGAGCAGGCCTTTTTGGCGCAGTGCCGCAAATCAGCGCCGGTGAAGGCCTGAACGCTCAGTTGACCGGACCCACGCCAAGCCCCATTGCACCTTGGAGTAACAAGGGGTGCTGGCTTAGCAAGTCCTGCTGTAGCGCCATAACCACCGCTGACGTGAGGTCGCCAGACCGTGGTGTTTTGATGGCGTAGTCCAGCATCACGCTGCTTGGGCCGGTGGACAGGAATAGCACCCGGTCGGCGAGCGCCAGCGCCTCGGGCAGGCTGTGGGTGACAAACACCACGGTGGGACGGGCTTGTTGCCACAAGTCCATGAGCAGCGTGCGCAACTGCTGGGCCGTCGGCGCGTCCAGCGACTGGAAAGGCTCATCCATCAGCAGCAGATTGGGCTGCACGATAAAGGCGCGCAGCAGCGCCACCCGCCGCTGCATGCCGCCACTGAGCTGGCCGGGAAAGCGCGCTGCGCAGTCGTGCAAACTGACGCTTGCCAACAGCGCTTGCACGCGCTGCGCACTGAGGGCAGGTGCCACCAGACACAGGTTTTGGGCCACGGTCAGCCAGGGCATGAGCCGTGGTTCCTGGAACACTAGGGCGGTGCGTACATCGGTAGAGGCCTCTACGGCCCCGCTGAAGTCGCGATCCAAGCCACTGATGACTTTGAGCAGCGTGGTTTTGCCCGCGCCTGAGGGGCCAACAATGGCCACAAACTCGCCCGCCTGGGCCTTGAAGTGCAGGTCTTGAAGCACCGGCGCACCGGCGCCGAAACGCTTGCTATGGATGCGAACCGACAGTGCCGTCATCCGCGCCACCGATTGAGAGACGACTCCAAAGGCCTCAGACAGGCTGCTTCGAGCAAGAAAATCAAGGCCGAAAAGGCCAGCGCATACGCCAGGATGCTGCTGATATCAAAAAAATGGAAAAAGCTTCCAATCTGGAAGCCAACCCCGTCGCTGCGGCCCAGCAGCTCGACCACCAGCACAATCTTCCAGATGAGCGCCAGGCCGTTGCGCGAAGCGCTAAACAGGTAGGGCAGAAGCTGGGGCAGGTAGACCCGCAAGAAGGTATCCCGGCGCGACAGGCGATACACCCGCGCCACCTCCATCAAGCCCTGGTCGACGGCCCGCGCGCCTTCGCGCAGCGTGACTGCGACCATCGGAACTTTGTTAACCACCACCGCCAAAATAGCCGCAGTCTCATTCAGACCAAACCAGATGTAGCACAGGATCGTGGTCACCAGTGCTGGAATATTGAGTCCAAGAATCAGCAAGCCGTCCAAGGACTGGTCCACGCGGCGCGATCGCCCCATCCAGATACCCAGTGCCACCCCTGCCAGCATGGACAAGACAAAGCTCAGTGCAACCCGCGACAGCGTGCGACCCAGGTGGAACAGCAAGTCGCCACTGAGGATTTCCTGCCACAGGGCGAGCAACACACTGCTGGGTGCGGGCAAGGCCCTGCTTTGCAGCCCCATGGCTGCGAGCTGCCAGACCAGCGCCAAACCGATCAGCGGAAGCGCGCGTAGCCAAGGCACTGCGTTTGCAGCCTGTGCGGGCTTTACTTCTTCGGGCATGTGGGCCATTTGAAACCGGACCAAAAAGTACCATCGGCCAGCGTGCTGGATTTGCCCACCAGCTTGTCCCCGCCGACCTCGGCCAGCACGCGGTAGGTGGCAGCGACGTTGGCTGTCGCGTCAGCGTCCATACAAGTAGGTATGCCACTGCGGTAGCCATTGCGCAAGGCAACAAAGGTGGTGGCGTCTTCTGCGCGCATCAGGGGTCGCAGCCGTTCCCACTCATCGTCCGAGCGGGCCATGAGGGATTTGGCCTCCATGGATGCCGCAAAAAAGCGTTCAAGCACCGCCGGGTTACGGGCAGCCCAGTCTTCGCGGAACACCCAGCCGATCATGGGAATGGGCTTGTCAATGCCCAATCCCGCCAGAATTTCGGGCAAGCGGATCAGAGGCTGCATGCCCCGCGCCTCCAGACGCGCGTCGTAGTGCCAGATATTGAGCGCCGCATCCACCTGCGCGCTGGCGGCTAATTCGTTGAGCAGCGGTGGCGCGGCAAACACCGGGCGCGCGGCAGTGGCCAAGTCCATATTGAATTTTTTGCTGGCGTAAGCGCGCAGCAAGAGCCAAACCTTGTCATGGGGGCCACCCGAAATGCCGACGCTGCGGCCTTTGAGGTCTGCAACCGTGCGCATTCCACTCTCGGGTTTGACCATCAGGGAGCCCACTGCGTTGGAGTACGGGACAAAGGTATAGGGATTACCCTCGGCACGTTGGCGACTCACCCAGATCCAATCGGAGACGATCACGTCAACAGCGCCACCTTGCAAGGCAACGGTCGACGCGTCTCCCGAGGCCAGCGCAACTACCTTCAGGGTGAAGCCGTATTTTTTGGTCAGCTTGCGGGCTTCGATGACGTCGAGCTCCCA
>CANHZG010000226.1 GCA_947464995.1 Comamonadaceae bacterium
AAAGCTGGCCCGGTGACTGCATAAGGTAGTCCAGCAGCATGAACTCCCGCTGGCTTAAAACTGCAGACGACCCATGCCACTGCGCGCGCCGGGTGAGGCGGTCCAGTGTCAGCGGTGGGTGTTCCACGATGCGTTGTGGGTCAATGGCGTTGCGCTTGCGGATCGCCTGCACGCGGGCCAGCAGTTCTTCGACAAAAAAGGGCTTGGGAAGGTAGTCGTCCGCCCCCAACTCAAAGCCCTCCAAGCGGTAGGGTAAATCTACCTTGGCGGTGAGCATCAGCACCGGGGTTCGATTGCCTTCTTGGCGCAGCTTGCGTAGCACCTCCATGCCGTTGATCGTGGGCAGCATCACGTCCAGAATCAGCAGGTCGGTGCGCCCCGCGCGCATGCGCTCCAAGCCTTGGGCGCCATCGGAAAAATGGTCGACCGTGTAACCCTTGGCCGTCAGGCTCTTGCGGACGTAGTCGGCAATACTTGCTTCGTCTTCGATCAATACGATGTTCATTCCCTGCTCCGTGCGGTGGCTCTTTTGGCGCTCAAACTGACGCCCCCCAGTCGAGATGACGAGATCAGCATTTTTATCACAAATTATCAATTAAAAATGTAAATTACGTAATTATTATTAAAAAGCATAAAAAACACAAGTTGCTGTAATCAAAGCTGGAAAGGCCTGGCCCCGGGTTCGGGCGGTTTGCGCGGCGCGTTTGCGCCAGCGCAGTGCGGCGCACTGGGCAGGGGTGCGAAGCCAGCTATGGCACATTAACGGCCATGATGAAGTACCCCACCCTAGAAGATGCCATTGGAAAAACCCCGCTGGTCGCCCTGCAACGCATAGGCGCGCCAGAAAACCATTCCCGCAATACCGTGGTTTTGGGCAAGCTCGAAGGCAATAACCCGGCCGGCTCGGTGAAAGACCGCCCCGCACTGTCCATGATCCAGCGCGCGCAGGAGCGCGGCGACATAGCGCCAGGCGACACGCTGATAGAGGCCACATCCGGCAACACCGGCATCGCGTTGGCCATGGCAGCAGCCATCAAGGGCTACCGCATGGTGCTGATCATGCCCGAGGACTTGTCCATTGAGCGGGTGCAAACCATGAAGGCCTTTGGCGCTGAACTCATCCTCACGCCTAAAAGCGGCGGCATGGAATACGCCCGCGATTTGGCCGAAAAAATGCAATCCGAAGGCAAAGGCAGGGTGCTCGACCAGTTTGCCAACCAAGACAACCCGCGCATCCATTACGAGACCACTGGCCCCGAAATCTGGGCTGACACACAAGGGCGCGTGACCCACTTCGTGAGCGCCATGGGTACGACCGGCACCATTACCGGCGTAGCGCGCTATCTGAAAGAGAAAAACCCCACTATTCGCATCATCGGCGCCCAACCGTCCGAGGGCTCGCGCATTCCGGGAATCCGCAAGTGGGCGCCGGCCTATTTGCCCAAGATTTACGACCCTGCCAACGTGGACGAACTGCGCTACGTGAGCCAACTTGACGCCGAAGACATGTGCCGCCGCATGGCGCGCGAAGAGGGCTTGTTTGCTGGCATTTCTGCCGCAGGTGCCTGCTGGGTGGCGCAGCAAATTGCCAGCGAGGTGCGCGACGCCACCGTCGTCTTCATCGTTTGCGACCGGGGCGACCGCTATTTGTCCACCGGCGTGTTTCCTGCCTGAACCCCAAGCACTCACCATGACCCACGCCTACAAGTTTTGCCCCCAATGCGCCACGCCGCTGGCCCTGATCAGCCAGCCAGAAGACGGCGGCGACAAGGTGCGCCTGCGCTGCGGCGCCTGTGACTTCACCCATTGGAACAACCCCACGCCGGTGCTCGCAGCCATTGTGGAAGTGGACGGCCAGATTTTGCTGGCCCGCAACGCCGCCTGGCCCGGCAAGATGTACGCGCTGATCACCGGCTTTATGGAGGCGGGCGAAACGCCGAAAGAAGGCATTGCCCGCGAAATTGCCGAAGAAACCAATTTGGTGACCGACGCGCTTTCGCTGGTGGGTGTGTATGACTTTCAGCGCATGAACCAGATCATCATCGCCTACCACGCGGTCTGTCACGGTGAGGTGCGGCTCTCGCCTGAGCTGGTGGATTACCGCATGTATGCTCCCCAAGACCTGAAATGCTGGCCAGCAGGCACGGGCTACGCCTTGGCGGACTGGCTGACCTCGCGTGGCCATACGCCGCAATTCATTGACTGGCCGCGGCGCGACGTTCCCGCGCAGCCGGACGCTTAAAGCTTAAAAATTCGCACTTATGTCTGACGATTACACAGTTGATGTCGAGATCGACACCCGCGGCCTGAACTGCCCGCTGCCCATCCTGAAAGCCAAACGGGCGCTCACCGGCATGCAAAGCGGCCAGGTGCTGAAGGTGGTGGCCACCGACGCGGGCTCGATCCGCGACTTTCAGGCCTTTGCCAAGCAGACGGGTAACACGCTGCTGGACCAGCAGACGCTGGGGCTTGAGTTTGTGCACGTGATGCGGCGGCGCTAAGGCAGAAATCCGGTCTTCGAACCTTGTTGGCGTAATTGACAATGGGCGACCATGTTGTCACAATTGCCAACATGCCAGCCGAACTTATCACGCGCTTCAAAGACGTCACCGCTGATGGCGCAATTCTTGAAGTGGTGATCTGGAAGGTGCCTCAACCGGTACTGCCCACGGAACACCGCTACAAGTACAGCGCCGTATTCGTGGTGGACGGCAAGCGCGTCGTCGGCTTCGACAACGAGCGTGGCAAGGGTGACCATCGCCACCTGGATGACGTCGAAGTGCCTTACGCCTTTACCGGTGTAGACCAATTGATCGAAGACTTTATTGCAGCCGTCGCTGCCAGGAGAGCACCATGACTGAGCGCTATCTGACCATCACTTTGCAGCCTGACTGGAAGGGCGCACTGCGCGCCATCGGGAAAACCGCCCACGCCGACACCTACCAGGGGGAAGTACTCAACTTTGAGAGCCCTGGGCACTTCTTTGGCCAGCTTACGGAAAAGCGCTGGGAGCTTGTTCGCACCGCCCAAGGCAAAGGTGAACTATCCGTGCGTGAACTGGCCCGACTTGTCGGGCGCGACATCAAACGCGTGCATGAAGACGTGGTGATCCTGGCAGAACTGGGCTTGCTGGAGCGTACGCAAAGCGGTGGCCTGCTGTGCCCCTACGCGTCATTGCACATTGACATGCACTTGAAGGCGGCTTGATACGCTGCGCGGCGTGCAAATTGGGTCAACTTTGCATCTTTTTTGTGCTGCTTGTTCGCATTTCTGAATCACTTCGGTCACGCTCACCGTTTGGCTCAGTGGGTTCGCACGGGTGCCTGCGCTGGAAGCAGAGAAATGGGGCCCCACGGCGCAGTAATTCAATAGTTGTCGTGCATCAGTTGCACATGGGCTCGGCGACTGCCAAGCCAAGGTCGCCGCGATAGCTGCGGCGAGCAAGTTTGGGTCACTGGTCGAACTTGGCTGTGAGCCAGCGTTAGGCTGGAAGGGTCAGAAGCAGACATAGGCATGGCCGCAAGGGAAGTCGCGTAAAGCTGCTGAGCAGCCCAACAGCCAGCGTTACCAAATCGGGCCTACGGGCCTGGCGCGAACCTGTCACAGTCGATTTTGCTGGACGCCCGGCGTTGCCGTCGACCTTAGAACGGGACGTAGTCGTCTACAACCGCCTTGCGGTCGGCTGCCTTGGCGCGCACCGATTCAGCACGCAGGAAACCAATGATGACCCTTATTTCCGTATCACTGAGCGCGCCGATCCAACCACCCATCTGCGTATTGGGGCGACCGTTTTTGATGGTGTTGAACATGAACTCGTCACTGTTGGCTCCACCGGGGCCCCAGGCACCTCGTAACAGCTGGGGCGCCTTGCCGCCCTTGCCCCGCGAGTTGTGGCATAGCTGGCAGTTGCGCCCGAACAGTTCCTCGCCTTGGTTCTCGATCGCTGTGGCGACGGTAGGCGCAGGCGTTGCGGCGGCCTCAGTGGCTTGGGCAAGCATGACGCTGGTGGCCGCTGTAGAAGGGGCGGGGCCAAAGGCAAGCGAAAGGCCTGATAGGCTAAATGCAAGGAACGCGACGGCAAACCGACGACGAAGGTCGAAAGCGTAATACATAGTCTGAATATGAGGGAGGAGAGTTTAGGGTCGTACGATGCTCGGTAGGCTGTACCGCCGCAAGATTTTTTCGATGCGGCCATCGTCGCGCAAGGTTTTAATGGCGGCCGTGATGTCGCGCACCAACTCCTTGTCGGCGATGCGCGTCGCCACGGTCAGGTTCGTGTACAGATCAGTGTCGTCCACGGCTTCGGTGGCCGCTACCAAGTTCTTGCCAGCGTCACCGGCTAAAGCCGACGACCAGAGCATCGCCAGGTCAATATCGCCGGTCTTCAGTGCCTCAATCAACGCGGTACTGTTGGGGTAGGGCACACGGGCAAGCTGTTTGCGGAAGAGAAAAAGGTCGGCGGGCGTGGCAGTGACGGCACCCACCCTGCGCGCTCCTTGCAGCGCAGCGGCGTTCGGTACCGGTTTACCCGGTGCGGCGACAAGCACATAGCCCAAAGTGAGGTAAGGGCTGGAAGTGACTAGTTTGCGCTCGGCCAGATCCTTCGCTAAGTCGGGATCCTGC
>CANHZG010000227.1 GCA_947464995.1 Comamonadaceae bacterium
CCATGGCAACCAAAGGCGGACGCGAAAAAATCAAGCTGGAATCGACAGCCGGCACCGGTCACTTCTACACGACCAGCAAAAACAAGAAAACCATGCCCGAGAAAATGCTGATCAAAAAATTTGATCCAAAAGCTCGCAAGCACGTGGACTACAAGGAAATGAAGCTGAAGTAATTCCGCTGTCTTTTTCCAAAACAAAAAGCCCGCATTTGCGGGCTTTTTGTTTTGGGGGCCACACTGAGTTTTAGGCTAAGCGTGCGGCCCGCAATTTAAACGAAAAATCGCGCAAGGCGGCAATACCACTCTCTTCTGCCCGGTGGCACCAACCGGCCAAATCCGCCGTGAGTTGGTCACGCGACACGGCTGTATTGAGCCACAACTGGCGCAACTCTTCTCGCATGGTGACCATTTTGTCCAGCACCGGAGACGCTGCGCGGGCCAAAGCCAGTTGGGGCGCAGCCCAGGCTGGCACCCGGTCCACATCGCGGTGCGCCCAGCGCTTGGCCGCGGTCAGCGCGGAGGAATCTGCACTGCGCGCCTTCATGGCGGTGAGTTCCTGGCGCACGGTTTGTTTCATTTGTTTGGCAAAGCCGGCCATGATTTCGTAGCGGTTGGCGATCAAGGCTTCCAGGGTTTTCTCGTCAGCCACCGGGCGAATATCACCATAGGCGGCTTTGGGAGGCGTCTTTTTCACATGCGCCAAACCCGCCATTTGCAGCAGGCTGATGTACATCCAGCCAATATCAAACTCGTAGGGTTTGACCGACAACTTGGCCGAAGTGGGGTAGGTGTGGTGGTTGTTATGCAACTCTTCACCGGCGATCAGGATGCCCCAGGGCGAGATGTTGGTGCTGGCGTCCGGCGCCTCAAAGTTGCGGTAGCCCCAGAAATGGGCAGCGCCGTTAATGATGCCTGCAGCCATGATGGGTGTCCAGGCCATTTGCAACGCCCAGACCGACAGGCCGACCGCGCCAAAGAAAAACAGGTCAATGACCAGCATCAAACCCACGCCTTGCCAAGAAAAACGGGTGTACAAGTTGCGCTCGATCCAGTCGTCTGGCGTCCCGTGGCCATAGCGGGCCATGGTTTCCTTGTTTTTTGACTCTGCGCGGTACAACTCGGCACCTTGCAGAAGGACCTTGCGAATGCCATACACATGGGGGCTGTGGGGGTCATCAGCCTGCTCGCACTTGGCGTGGTGCTTGCGGTGAATGGACGCCCACTCCTTGGTCACCTGGCCGGTCGTCAACCACAGCCAGAAGCGGAAAAAATGCGAAGCAATCGGGTGTAAGTCCAAGGCGCGGTGTGCTTGGTGGCGGTGCAGGAAGACCGTGACGCTGATCATAGTGACATGGGTCATGGCCAGCGCGAACAACACAATTTGCCACCAGCTCCAGGCCATGGCACCATGAGTCAGCCATTCGAGAAGCGCATTGAACACAGTTGAATCAGCAAAAAACATATGTGAGGGGTCTCTTTATAAAGGGTGTGAAAATCACCGTTGCTCTGTGGACTAGCGTGAACCGCAAAAAACGCACAATTGTAAAGTCACGCAGCTGTTAGCAGTCAAACATTGCGATCTCAAGCCAAAAATCAGCAACTTCATCGATCTAACTCACTTTTTTTGCCAAACAGCGGCAAAAAAACCATCGGTGGCATGGCGTTGGGGCCACAGCCGCAGATATAGCTGGCCGCTTTCGCCCCCATGGCACAGAGATGCAGCGTCTGCGACCTTCAGGCCGACAAGCACCGCACCGGCCACCAGCGGTTCGAAATCGGGGTTGGCCGCAGAAAAAGCTGCGGCAATGGCCTCGTTCTCTTGCGGCAGCACGCTGCAGGTGGCGTACACCAAACGCCCGCCAGATTTGATCAGGCGCGACGCACTTTGCAAAATTGCTGCCTGCTTGACGGCCATTTCTTCGACTGCCTGCGGGCTTTGGCGCCATTTCAGGTCGGGGTTGCGCCGTAGGGTGCCCAAGCCGGTACACGGTGCGTCGACCAGCACCCGGTCAATCTTGCCGGACAAGCGCTTGACGCGCTCATCGCGCTCGTGCGCGATGGCAGCCGGGTGCACATTGGACAATCCACTGCGTGCCATACGGGGTTTGAAGGAATCGAGCCGATGCGCCGAGGTATCAAATGCATACAGGCGCCCGGTGCTGCGCATCGCAGCGCCAATAGCCAGGGTCTTGCCGCCCGCACCGGCGCAAAAGTCCACCACCATTTCGCCCCGCTTGGCGTCAAGCAGCAAGGCCAGCAACTGCGAGCCCTCATCCTGCACTTCAAAGTCGCCGCGCAAAAAACCTTCGCTCTTGTTTAGCGCCGGTTTGCCCGCAATGCGCAAGCCCCAGGGGGAATACGGAGTAGCCACCGCCTTGATGCCAGCCTTGGCCAGCTCTTTTTGCACGTCCGCGCGCTTGGCTTTGAAGTCGTTTACGCGCAAGTCCAAGCCAGCACCCCGGTTCAGGTGCTCCACCAGAGGCCAAAACTCGTCGCCTAACTGGTCTTTGAGCGGTTGCACCAGCCACTCCGGCAGGTTGTGGCGGTGGCGCTCCATCAAGTCAGCGGGCGTGACTTTTTCGCAAGCGTCGAGCCAGTTGGTCTCTTGTTCGGTCAGCGCGCTACGCAAAAAATCACCGGGGCCATAGAAACCGAGAATCGCCAGACGGCGTTCTTTGGGGCCGCTACCAGAGGGTGCCAGGTGGTCAAACAACAGTTTCTTTCGCAAAACCGTGTAGACGGTTTCTGCCAGCGTGGCGCGTTCGCGGGGGCCTAAGCCCCGGTGGTCGCGGAAAAAGCGGGAAACGGTGGCGTCTGCGGGGTGGTCAAATTTGAGTGTGAGCCGGACCAACTCGGCGCAGGCTTCTAATAGAGCTTTTGGATGCATAAGAGGTCATTGTCCCATGAGCGAAGAAAATCTACCCCCATTGGTCTGCACACCGACTGGCCTGTACCGCCACTACAAAGGCAATTTGTACCAAGTGATCGACACCGTGCGCCACAGCGAGACCTTGGAACCCATGACCTTGTACCGCGCGCTCTACGGCGCTCAAGGACTGTGGGTGCGCCCGGCGGCCATGTTCGAAGAGGTTGTGGATGTGGGCGGCGTGCCCACGGTGCGGTTTCAGCGGATGGGGGATTCGCCCGCCTGAGCCTGGCGCTGCGCCAGCCAGCGCGCAATGGCACGCGGGTAGATCTGGTGCTCGGTGGCTAGTACCCGTTGCGCCAGAGTTTCGGCAGTATCCATGGCCAGCACCGGCACCACCGATTGTTCGAGGATCGCCCCGGCATCGAGCTCAGCGCTGACCTGGTGGACGGTGGCGCCCGCAAACTTACAACCGGCGTCTAAGGCACGCTGGTGGGTGTGCAAACCGGCAAACGCTGGCAACAGGGAGGGATGGATGTTGAGCAGGCGCCCCGCGTGCTCTGCCACAAAGCCCGGGGTCAAGATGCGCATAAAACCCGCCAACACCACCAAACACGGTCGCTGGGGCTGGTCGTAACGGGCAATTGCAGCGGCCAGCGCCTGGTCAAAGATTTCTCGGTTCGCATAAGCGCTGTGCTCCAGAACCTCGGTGGCGATACCCTGCGCACGCGCCAGTCGCAGGCCCCCGGCGTGGGGCTTGTTGCTCACTACCGCAACCACTTGCGCGCGGAGTCGTTCGCCCCACGCATCTTTTTGCGCCGTGCGCACGATGGCAGCCATATTGGAGCCGCCGCCTGAAATCAAGATAACAATGGGTTGGAGCGTGGAGTGCATAGGCGCGCAATTATCGCGACACGCTGCAGAAAAATGTCGCGGCTCGGACAGGAAAAAACGAACGGTCGTGCTAAAAACGGGGTTTTCGCCTTGTACCCCAAGCGCATCAACTCATTTACTACTGACTATTTGGAGCACACGCTATGGATTTGGCTTTCACCCCCGATGAACAAAAATTCCGCGAAACCATTCGCGCCTGGGTGGGGGAACATCTGCCTGCAGACATCTCGCACAAGGTGCACAACGCGCTGCAACTGACGCGCGAAGACATGCAGCGTTGGGGCAAGATCCTTGGCAAAAAAGGTTGGTTGGGCCACGCCTGGCCGACGGCCTTTGGCGGACCAGGCTGGAACGCCATCGAAAAACACCTGTTTGAGGAAGAATGCGCCCTGGCTGGCGCCCCGCGCGTGGTGCCCTTTGGCCCTGTGATGGTGGCGCCAGTGATCATGGCCTTTGGCAATGCGGAGCAACAGCAGCGCTTTTTACCCGGCATTTCCAGCGGCGAAGTGTGGTGGAGCCAGGGCTACAGCGAGCCAGGTTCCGGCTCAGACCTGGCATCGCTGAAAACCAAGGCCGAACGCGTGGGCGACACATTCATCGTAAACGGCCAAAAAACCTGGACCACACTGGGCCAATACGGCGAATGGATTTTTTGCCTGGTGCGCACCAGCAGCGAAGGCAAACCGCAAACCGGCATCAGCTTTTTGCTGATCGACATGAAATCCCCTGGCGTGACCGTGCGCCCCATCATCTTGCTCGACGGCTCCGCCGAAGTAAACGAGGTTTTCTTTGACAACGTCGAAGTACCCGCCAACAACCTGATTGGCGAAGAAAACAAGGGCTGGAACTACGCCAA
>CANHZG010000228.1 GCA_947464995.1 Comamonadaceae bacterium
CTACCCGCTGGGCCGCCTGTGGCGCGACGCCAAGTTGTATGAAATTGGTGCTGGTACCAGCGAAATCCGGCGCATGCTGATCGGGCGTGAGTTGTTTGCAGAGACCATGTAATTTGAGGGTAAATGGCGATTCGTACACTGCGCAATCTACCAACGAAAGCAACAGACCATGAGCATCGACCTGATAGAGCTGTTTGATAAAAACCGCGACTGGGCCCGCAAGACCGAGGAGCGCGAGGCCGGCTTCTTTACCCGCTTGCTGCAGCAGCAAAAGCCCGAATACCTGTGGATTGGCTGCGCCGACAGCCGCGTACCGGCCAATGAACTGGTCGGCCTGCTGCCCGGTGAATTGTTTGTACACCGCAACGTGGCCAATTTGCTGGTGCACTCCGACCTTAACGCCTTGTCGGTCATCCAATACGCGGTGGACGCGCTGGGCGTTAAACACATCATCGTGGTGGGCCACAGCAACTGCGGCGGAATACGCGCTGCCATGACCAACCAGCGCGCTGGCCTGGTGGACAACTGGTTGCGCCATGTGCAAGACGTGCGTGACGCGCATGAAGCATTCCTTGATAGCCTGCCAGAGGACTGCCGGGTCGATGCGCTGGTGGAGCTCAATGTGCTGGAACAAGCCCGCAACGTCTGCCGCACCACCGTGGTGGCCGACGCCTGGCAGCGCGGGCAATCGGTGGTGGTGCATGGCTGGGTCTACGGCCTGCACAACGGCTTGCTGCAAGACATGTGCATCACCGCCGCCAGCGTGGACGAAGTCACCCCGGCCTATGGCCGCGCGCTGTACGCACTGCGCCAGCGCTGGACGCAGCGAACACGCAATTCCTGAACCAAAGCACAGCACCATGTTCCCCACCCGCCTTGATTCCTCGGTTGCCTATGACATTGCCAAGGCGATGATGGACGGCTTTAACCGCCATTACCGCCTGTTTCGCACCGAGTCGGCGCGCGCCAAGCACCGATTTGAGACCGCCGACTGGCACGGCCAGCAGCGCGCACAGCGCGAGCGTATCGAGTTCTATGACCTGCGGGTGCTCGAATGTTCTAACCGCCTGGAGCGCGAATTCAAGGCCGGCGAGCAGCCCATGGAGGTGTGGCAGCAAATCAAGCTGCATTACATCGGCCTGTTGGTGGACCACCACCAGCCCGAGCTGGCCGAGACCTTTTTCAACTCGGTCACCACCAAAATCCTGCACCGGGCCTATTTTCAGAACGACTTTATCTTTGTGCGCCCGGCGGTCAGCACCGAGTACATCGAAGACACCGAGGCGCAGTCGCGCCCCACCTACCGCTCCTATTACCCGAGCCTGGACACCATGGGCGAGGTACTGTTGCGCATGTTGCAAGACTTTGACCTGCGCCTGGGCTTTGACAACCTGGCGCGCGACGCCGCCTTGGTGGCAGCGGCCATGCAGCAGCGCCTGGGCGACGCCAAGCTGCGGGCCAACTTTCAGATCCAGGTGCTGTCAGGCCTGTTTTTTCGCAACAAGGGCTGCTACGTGGTGGGCAAGCTGATCAACGGCTTTAATGAATTCCCCTTCGCCTTGCCGGTGCTGCACAACAAGACTGGGCTGCTGGTCATCGACGCAGCCTTGTTTGGCGAAGAAGATTTGCTGATGCTGTTTAGTTTCGCGCGCGCTTACTTCATGGTGGACATGGAGGTGCCGTCGGCCTATGTGCAATTTTTGCGCAGCATGATGCCGCGCAAGCCACGCAACGAGATTTACAACGCGCTGGGTTTGGCCAAACAGGGCAAGACGCTGTTTTACCGCGACTTTTTGCACCACCTGCGCCACTCCACCGACAAGTTCCGCATCGCCCCCGGTATCAAAGGCATGGTGATGCTGGTGTTTGACCTGCCTAGTTTTCCGTATGTGTTCAAGATAATCAAGGATTTTTACCCGCCGCCCAAAGACACCTCGCGCGAGCAAATCAAGGGCAAATATCTGCTGGTCAAACAGCACGACCGCGTGGGTCGGATGGCCGATACGCTGGAATACAGCGAAGTGGGCTTTCCCCGTGACCGCTTTGACGACGAGCTGATCGCCGAAATTGAAAAATTCGCCCCTAGCCAGTTGCAAATCAGCGACCTCGACGGCGACGGCACGCAAGAGGTGGTGATTAAGCACGTCTACATCGAGCGGCGCATGATTCCGCTCAATATTTTCCTGCAAGAGGCCTTTGACGCCGGTGGCGCCAACCCGGCTGATGCCTCGCCCGAGGCGGCGCGGGCGCGCGAGCAGATCGAGCGCGGCGTGTTGGAGTACGGCAACGCCATCAAAGACCTGGTGGCAGCCAACATCTTCCCCGGGGACATGCTCTGGAAGAACTTTGGCATCACCCGCCACGGCAAAGTGGTGTTTTACGATTACGACGAGATCGAATACATCACCGACTGCAACTTCCGCCAGGTGCCCGCACCACGCAACGAAGAAGACGAAATGTCCGGAGAAATCTGGTACACGGTGGGCCCCAAAGACGTGTTCCCCGAGACCTTTGCCCCGTTTCTACTGGGCAACCCGGCGGTGCGCAGTGTGTTCATGAAGCACCATGGTGACCTGCTGGATGCGGCCTTTTGGCAAGGCCACAAAGACCGCATTGCTGCAGGCCACGTGCACGACGTGTTTCCGTATGACCGCGATAAGCGGTTCCCCCGCGCCTGACGGCGCCCAATTTTCAGGAGCAATGTGCCATGCAAGACCCCATCGTTATCGTCAGCGCCACCCGCACGCCCATGGGCGCGTTCCAGGGCGACTTTTCCAGCCTCGCCGCCCATGACTTGGGCGGTGCCGCCATCAAAGCGGCCATGGAGCGCGCCGGTGTTGCCCCCGCGCTGGTGGACGAAGTGCTGTTTGGCAACTGCCTCATGGCCGGTCAGGGCCAGGCCCCGGCGCGCCAGGCGGCTTTCAAGGGCGGTTTGCCCATCAGCGCGGGTGCGGTCACGCTGTCCAAGATGTGCGGCTCGGGCATGCGCGCGGCCATGTTTGCGCACGACATGTTGGCTGCGGGCAGCGCTAATGTGCTGGTGGCCGGTGGCATGGAAAGCATGACCAACGCGCCCTATTTGCTGCCCAAGGCGCGCGGCGGCTACCGCATCGGCCACGACCGCATTTTTGACCACATGATGCTCGATGGCCTGGAGGACGCCTACGAGGCCGGCCGCTCCATGGGCACCTTTGGCGAAGACTGTGCCGCCAAATTCGGCTTCACCCGCGCCCAGCAAGACGCGTTTGCCACCACCAGCGTGCAGCGCGCCCAGGCCGCGACGCAGTCGGGCGCATTTGCTGCTGAGATCGTACCCGTCACCGTCAAAACCCGCGCAGGTGAGAGCGTGATCTCGATTGACGAAGGCCCCGGCAAAGTCAAGCTCGACAAGATTCCTACGCTCAAGGCCGCGTTCAAAAAAGACGGCACCATCACGGCAGCCAGCAGCTCCAGCATCAACGACGGCGCGGCTGCGCTGGTGATGATGCGTGCCTCCACCGCCGCCAAACTAGGTTGCAAGCCGCTGGCCAAAATCGTCAGCCACGCGGTGCACGCGCAAGAACCCAACTGGTTTGCCACCGCACCCGTGGGTGCCGTGAACAAGGCGCTAGCCAAAGCCGGCTGGGCGCTTAAAGACGTGGACTTGTGGGAAGTCAACGAAGCCTTTGCTGTGGTGCCTATGGCGCTGATGCACGACTTGCAAATCAGCCACGACATCGTCAACGTCAACGGCGGCGCCTGCGCTCTGGGCCACCCGATTGGCGCGTCCGGCGCCCGCATCATGGTGACGCTGATCCATGCGCTCAAGGCACGCGGCCTGACAAAGGGCGTGGCTACTTTGTGCATTGGCGGCGGCGAGGCTACGGCGGTGGCGCTGGAAATGCTGTAAGCGCACCCTTGCGCCGAAGTTCTTTTTTGCTTTTTCCGTTCCACCGCTAGGCCGCCATGCTTTTGACCCCCGACCAAGAATCCGTACGCGACGCGGTGCGCGCGTTTGCCCAAGCCGAGCTGTGGCCGCACGCTGCGCGCTGGGACAAGGAACACACCTTTCCCAAAGACGTGCACAAGGGCCTGGCCGCGCTGGGCGCTTACGGCATTTGCGTGCCCGAAGAGTGGGGCGGCGCGCAGATGGACTATTTAACGCTGGCCGTGGTGCTGGAAGAAATCGCTGCCGGTGACGGTGGCACCAGCACGGTGATCAGCGTGACCAATTGCCCGGTCAACGCCATATTGCTGCGCTACGGCAACGCGGCGCAAAAGAAGCAGTGGCTCACGCCGCTGGCCCAGGGCGAGATGCTGGGTGCGTTTTGCCTGACCGAGCCGCATGTGGGCTCGGATGCATCCAGCCTGCGCACCACGGCGGTGAAAGACGGGGATGAGTACGTCATCAACGGCGTCAAGCAGTTCATCACCAGCGGCAAAAACGGCGACGTGGCCATTGTGGTGGCCGTGACCGACAAGGGCGCAGGCAAGCGCGGCATGAGCGCTTTTTTGGTGCCCACCAAGGCGCCGGGCTACGTGGTGGCGCGCCTCGAAGACAAGCTGGGCCAGCACAGCAGCGACACGGCGCAAATCAACTTTGACAACTGCCGCATC
>CANHZG010000229.1 GCA_947464995.1 Comamonadaceae bacterium
AGGGTGGGGGCTCGCTGGGGGGCCTGTCGCCGCTGCCGCTGGCCATTACCGCGCGGGTCGGTATTTTTGGCGGGCTGCTATACGCCATGTTGGCCTACAGCGGCTTCGTGTTTGCCCCGGCGGCGCACGCCTCGGTGCTCTTGCCGGGCAGCTTGCCTCTGTGGACTACCTTGCTGGCCTTGTTGCTCTTAGGCGACCGCATCAGCTGGGGCCGGGCGCTGGGGCTGGCGCTCATTTTGGGTGGCGATGTGCTGGTGGGCGGCGCCAGCCTGCTGCACGCCTTTGACGGCAGCGGCGTCTGGCGTGGCGACTTGCTGTTTATCGGAGCGGCTATGGCCTGGTCGGTTTACAGCGTGCTGGTGCGCCGCTATTCGCTGGACGCAGTGCGCGCCACGATTGCCATAACCGCCATGGCCTTTGTGGTGTATGTGCCGGTCTACACGGTGCTGTTGCTGGGCGGCTGGGTGGACGGCCATGTGTTTGCCGCGCCCTGGCGTGAGGTGCTGTTCCAGATGGGCTTTCAGGGCGTGGGCTCGGTGGTGGTGTCGGGCATTGGTTTTACCAAAATGATCCAGCACTTTGGGCCGGTGCGCTCGACCATGATCACCGCCGTGGTGCCTGGCTTGTCGGCCTTGTCGGCGGCGCTGTTTTTGGGCGAACCGCTGCCCTGGAACGTGCTGGCTGGCCTGCTGCTGGTCAGCGCGGGCATTGTGTTTGGCGTGCGCAAGGTGGCAGCCCGAGCGGCGCTCGCCCCCGCCTTGAAGGGCGCGTCGTGAACTTGCTGGCCTTTGACACCAGCACCGACGCCTTGTCGCTGGCCGTGTCGCGTGGCGTGGGAGCGCGGCAGCAGGTGTGGCAGCACAGCGGCCCGGGCGGCGCGCAGGCTTCTAGCAGCCTGATCAACGCCATCATGGACTTGTTGCGCCAAGCCGACTTGCGCTTGGCCGATCTGGACGCGGTCTGCTTTGGCAGTGGGCCGGGCTCGTTTACCGGGCTGCGCACCGCGTGCTCGGTGGCGCAGGGGCTGGCGTTTGGTGCCAATGTGCCGGTGCTGCCAGTGCCGTCTTTGCTGGCGCTGGCGCAAGCGGCGCGCAGCGATGCCGCACCCGACGCCACACAAGGCCACATCACCGCCCTGCTGGATGCCCGCATGGACGAGATTTACGCCGCGAGCTACGCCTTTGATGGCGCGCTCTGGACCACGCTTCAGACGCCCTGTCTGGTGGCCCCCGAGGACGTGGTGCAGTGGTCGTGCCAGAGCGCGCCACCCTCAAACGCGTATGTGTGGCAGGCCTTTGCTGGCAATGCGGCTGGTGTCTATGGCGATCGCCTGCGCATGGCGTCTGGCGCGCGGTGTATTGCGGCCCTGCCCACGGCTGGCGCCATGCTGCAACTGGCCCCGGCCTTGCTGGCCGCTGGCCAGGCCGTGCCCGCTAGCCAGGCGCTGCCGCTGTATGTGCGCGACAAGGTGGCCAAGACCACTCTGGAGCGCGAGGCTGAGAAGACCGAAAAAGCCCAACTGCTGGCCCGCCAGGCCAGTGCCGCCCCGCATGCCTAGGCCGGCTCCTGCTGCCACCGCGGCCGAAGTGCGCTTTGAGCCCATGCGCTTAGAGCGTCTTGCCGCCGTGCTGGAGGTAGAGCAACGCGCCTACGCCCACCCCTGGAGCCGCGCCAACTTTCAGGACGTGTTGCACAGCGGCTACCAGGCGCAAATCTTGATGGCTGATACCACCATCCTCGGCTACTTTGTGGCCATGAAAGGCGTGGACGAAGTGCACCTGCTCAACATCACCGTGGAGCCCGAGTACCAAGGCCAAGGCTGGGCGCACCTGATGCTCGACGCACTGGACATCTGGGCGCGTGGACAAAACGCCGAGTGGATGTGGCTTGAAGTGCGCGTGGGCAACACCCGCGCGCGCCAGGTCTACGAGAGCCACGGCTTTCGCCAGGTCGGTCAGCGCAAAAACTACTATTCGGCAGGTCGCGGTCAACGTGAGGACGCGCTGGTGATGAATATGCGCCTGTGAACCCGCGCCTCCCATAATCCCCCCATGCCACTAGACCTCGACACCCGCCAGCGCGCCATGCTTCTGGAGATGGGTGTGCACGTCTGGTTGCCCGGCACTGATTTCGGCGTGCAGGCAGCAGCGCCAGAGGCGAACCCCGCCACCCCTGCTGGCGCCATCGTGGTTAGCCGCCCGCCCATGCCAACGCGAGCTGCCCCCTCGTCAACTAGCGCCAGGCCCCCGGTTGGTGCGTTGGTCTCACTGGCTGCTACGGCCTCACCGGCGGTGGTGGCCCTGCAAAGCGCGGGTGCGGCCAACAACCTGGGCCAGATCCACACCCTGGGCTGGGCCGCGCTGCAGCAAACCGCTGCCGAATGCCAGTCCTGCGGCCTGTGCGCTGGGCGCAACCACAGCACGCTGGGCACCTTGGCCGAAGGTCAAAGCGCACACTGGCTGGTGGTGGGTGATCCGCCGGACGAAGACGAAGACGCGGCAGGCCACGCCTTTGCCGCAGACGCGGGCGTGCTGCTGGACAACATGCTCAAAGCCGTGGGCGCCGCCCGCGCCAGCGCCGACCAGCCGCCCCCGCCGGGCCTGGACGCCGCGTTGCTGGCCAACGCCACCGCCTGTCGCCCGCCCAATGGCCGCAACCCGCAGAGCGCCGAACTGGCCCAGTGCGCCGCCTATTTACAGCGTCAAATCGCCCTGGCCCAACCCCGCATCATTCTGGCCATGGGCCGTTTTGCCACCCAGTTGCTGCTGGCCGAACACCCCGACGCGCTGGCCCAGCCCCCGGGCAAGCAGCGCGGCACGGTCTACCGCTACCGGGGCATCCCGGTGGTGGTGACCTACACGCCCAAAGCCCTGCTGCGCAACAGCCCGGACAAGGGCAAGGCCTGGGCGGATTTGTGTTTGGCGGCGGGGGCTGCCGGGCGACCGGCTTAGGGCCTAGCGGTAAATCTCGCGCCGGTTGCCAATGCGCAGCACGCGCACCACGATGCGCTGGTCTTGGATGTCGCAAATGATGCGCCAGTCGCCCACGCGGTACTTCCAATAGCTGCCCATACGCTGGCCCGACAGTGCCTCACCAATGGACCGGGGGTCGTCCAATGTGCTCAGCCTTGAACGCAAAAAACCCAGCAAACGGACCTGAATCGGCTTGTCTATCTTTCGCAGGTCTTTCAGTGCGCCGGGGTCGAACTCAATCTGCCAGGCCAAGTTCGCGCTCCACGTCTTCCAGTGAAATGGTCTTGCGGTTTTTGCGCGCGCGCGCCTGGGCCAGGTGCAAGTCCTCCAGGTCGTCGATGTGCGCCTGAATGGCTTCACGCGCCAACGCGGTTTTGGTAATACCGGTTTCCTGGGCCAGCAGCCCCAGACGCGCCTCAAGGTCAACGGGTAAACGGATGGCAAGCATGGCGGCTCCTGAAAAGTGCTATACAAGTATAGCCAGTACGGTTTGGCAGCGCTCAGTTCAATCGCGGCCCCTGGCGACGCAGTTCTTCCATCAACGCATCTGGCGCGCCGCCATCGGACAGGTGGCGCTTGTACCAAACCGTCAGCACCGAGGTCACCACCGGCCCGGGGTTTTGCAAGACCTTCTCGAAATTCATGCCATTCAGGGTGCAGACAAGCTTGAACAAGTCCATGTCCAAGTCAATTTCGTCGTCTGCGTAGCGGCGCAGCTTCAGGTCGGCAAAGGCGTAGCCTTCGGGGAGTTGGAGGGTGAGCAGGGAATCGGTGGTCATAGCTTGGGCAGAGTGATGGCCGCGGCGGGGCGGCCACGCGTGGGGCGCAGGCGGGCCAGTTCGGCGTCACCTAAGGGCTGGGCGTCCGGGTCGCTCAACGCGGCCGCGTTGATAGCTTCGTTTTCCTCGCAGGTGGGTACGATATTTTCGCGGCCAGCACGGGTTTTCATCATTTTTTGCATCGTGGGTCAAGTCTCGAATATTGGCGTTGTGCAAGCTTATGCCTCAAAGCACCTCTACCGTGGCGCGACTTCAGGCTAACAAAGTCATCCCCGCATGCTTTGCAGCCTTGACATCAAAAGTCATTGTCATGCTGCATCCCGCACCACTGGCCGAGCGCTCAATCAGGCAGTCGGCAAAGTCCGCGCCCCCTTCACCAAAAACGCGCAGAGCGCGCATCACCTGATCAGCCCGCTCAACCAAAAATTGCCGGGTTCGCAGAATGAGTTCTAAGGCCTGTGCAACCTGCGCTTCGGTCAATGCGTAGGAGGATGTCAGCACCCAATACAACTCCACCACGGAAACCATGGTGATGTATCCGACGTTGTCGCTGTCCAAGGACTCAATCAGCGCGGTCGCCTTGGCCGATTGCTTGGCATCGTCCTGCATGATGTAGCGCACCAGCACGTTGGTATCGAGGCCAATCATCGCGCGGCGCCCGCCCGCTCTGCAATGGCCGCATTCATCGCTTCAATGGAAACGACTTTTTTTGCCGGTCCAAACATGCCCTTGAGCGCCGAGACCTCGCTGTTGGCGGCCATGAATTCATAG
>CANHZG010000230.1 GCA_947464995.1 Comamonadaceae bacterium
ACCGTGTGGTTGGAGTGCCCGTTCGCCAGCAGACCGAAAACCGCTCCGACGCCAGCGCCGCCGCACAGGCCACGCCGGTATTGATTCTCACCGAGGAGGGCGACTTTTGGCATGCCACCGTCCAGGCACTGGCCGATGCCCAGGCAATCGGCGCCATGGTCCGTGAGCTGGCGCTGCAGTCGCAGCTTGTGGCCCGCGACGAAGGCCAGTGGCTGCTGCGCGTGGAGCGCGAGTCGCTCAACCAAAGTGGCAGCCGCGATCGGCTGGCGCTGGCGCTTAAAGACGCCGGCTTTGACGTTGCCCTGGCCGTCGAAGTGGGGCGCGTGACGGACAGCCCGGGGCGGCGCAATGCCAGTGCCAGTGCCGAGCGCCAGCTCGCTGCTGAACAGTTGATTTACGCCACGCCGCTGGTGCAAAACCTGATGCGTGATTTCGGCGCCAAGGTGGTGCCGGGCTCTATCCGGCCGCTCTGATCGTTTATTTTCATCCCTTATTTATCCAAAGGAATCCCCCCATGTTCAACAAAGGACAACTCGCCGGCCTGATGAAACAAGCCCAGGCCATGCAAGACAACATGAAAAAAGCCCAGGACGAATTGGGCAACATCGAAGTCAGTGGCGAGTCTGGCTCTGGCCTGGTCAAAGTCACCATGACCTGCAAACACGAGGTGCGCCGTATCACCATAGACCCCAGCTTGCTGGCCGATGACAAAGACATGCTCGAAGACCTGGTGGCTGCCGCCTTCAATGCCGCACTGCGCGTGGCAGAAGAAACGTCTGCGCAAAAGCTGGGCAAGATCACTGCGGGCATGCCCGGTTTGCCTGGCGGCATGAAGCTTCCGTTTTAAGGCGTTGATGCAATTTTGGAACAAATCTGCGCATGTCTGACGCGCATTCGCTAGATACCTTGATCCAGGCGCTGCGGCGCTTGCCGGGCGTGGGCGTCAAGTCGGCCCAACGCATGGCGTTTCACCTTTTGCAGCGCGACCGCCCAGGTGCCCAGGCTCTGGCGCGCGCGCTGATAGAAGCGACTGAAAACGTCCACCACTGCGAGCGCTGCCACACCTTCACCCAGGACCCCATGTGCGCCACCTGCCTGGACACCCGACGCGACCACACGCAGCTTTGCGTGGTGGAGACTCCGGCCGATCAGGCGGCGCTGGAGCGCACTGGCGCTTACCGGGGTTTGTACTTTGTGCTGATGGGCAAGCTCAGCCCCTTGGACGGGATTGGGCCGCACGACTTGGGTTTGCAAAAGCTGTTTGTGCGGGCATGTGACGGCATCGTGCAGGAGGTGATTTTGGCCACTAACTTCACCGCCGAGGGTGAGGCTACCGCCCATGTGATCGCAGAGGGACTTAAGGCCAAGGGTCTGCAGCCCACGCGCCTGGCGCGCGGCGTACCGGTGGGCAGCGAACTCGAATACGTGGACTTGGGCACCATCGCCCACGCCTTGGTGGACCGGCGCTGAGCGCCGTCAGGCCTCAAGCCTTAGGCTTTGGCGTGCGGCGTGGGCTTAGCCTTGGATTTTGCTTGCACCTGCCGCGCCTTGGTTGGGGTCTTGAACTTTCCGCTCCCTTTTGGTATGGCGTTGCTGGCGTTTACCGACACATAGACCACCACGGTTTGCCCAGGTTTGAATTTGGCGCCAACGGCAACTTTGTTCCACTGCGCCACGTTGCCTGCTGTGGTTTTGTAGCGTTGTGCAACGCTTGCCACTGAGTCGCTCTTGCTTGCACGCAGTGTCTTTCGCACCAGGACCATCTCGGGGGAAAAACTGACCTCGCCTTTGTCGGCCACCGATTCGGTGACGTCTTTTTGGAGACCTGCTGCGCGTGGCACCAGCAAGGTGGAGCCCGGCTGGATGAGCATGCGCGCCGGAATGTTGTTAATTTCGCGAAGCTGAGACTCGGACATGCCAACTCGTTTGGCCGCTTCGGCCACGCGCAAGGTGGAGGGGGCAACCCAGACCGTCCAGCTTGCCAGGCGCGGCCCTTTGAAAGCTTGTAAATTGCGCTCAAACACATCCGCGTTGTCCCACGGCAGCAATATTTGGGGCGTGCCGGCCGCCATGATGACCGGCTTGTTCAGTGACGGGTTGAGCGACCTGAAATCGTCGAGCGCAACTTCCGCCAATTTGGCGGCCAGCGCGACATCAATATCTCGTTGCATCGTCACCGACTTGAAGTAAGGGTGGTTGCCGATGACTGGCAGTTGAGCGCCAAAGGACTCTGGCCGAGCGACGATGTTCTTGATGGCTTGGAGTTTGGGTACATAGTACTGGGTCTCCAGGGGCATGGTGAGGCTGGTGTAGCCGGTGGGCAACTGCAGCCGTTCATTTTTTTGGATGGCGCGACCCACGCTGCCTTCTCCCCAGTTGTAGGCCGCCAAAGCCAAATGCCAGTCGCCAAAAAGCGCATACAGCTTTTGCAAATAGTCCAGCGCAGCGCGTGTTGACGCCAGCACGTCCCGCCGGTCGTCACGAAACACGTTTTGCTTGAGCTCATAGCTCCTGCCCGTGGCCGGCATAAATTGCCACATGCCAGCCGCCTTGGCGCTCGATACCGCTTGGGGGTTGAAGGCGCTCTCCACAAAGGGCAACAGGGCCAACTCGGTGGGCATATTGCGTAGTTCTAGTTCTTCGACAATGTGGAACAGGTATTTGCGCGACCGGTCCGTCATGCGAAAAATGTAGTCGGGTCGCGCCGTGTACCAGGTTTCCCGGTCCCGGACCAGGTTGCTTTCCAGGTCGGGCATGGCGTACCCTCGGCGTATGCGCTCCCACAGGTCGGCAGTGGTAGCCATGCTGGTTACGCCTTGTGCACTCAAGTCTTGCAGCAATAGGGGCTGCAAATCACCAAGGGTTTCGGCCGCCTGCACCGGAACCTGCGTGCACGCCAAACAGACCAGGCTGAAAAGCCCGTGGCGAAGAAACGGTCTTAGGTTCAAAATTGGTTTTTCCAGGTTCTAAGCGTAGCGAAAACGCCGTGTTGGGCTACTTGTTGGGCATCAAAGCGCAGCGCTGAGGCTGCGACAGTGGGTTGCGAAACGCGCAAAAAGGGATTGATGTCGCGCTCAAGCGCGATGTTGGAGGGCAAAGTGGGTAGGCCCTGCGCGCGCAGACTTTGGCAATGGATCTGGTAGGCCGCAAGCGCCGCATTGTCGGGTTCGACTTCGCGCGCGAAGCGCAGGTTGCTCAAGGTGTACTCGTGGGTGCAACAGACCCGCGTATTTCCGGGTAGCGCGGCCAGGGACGCCAGCGAGGTCTGCATTTGCGCGGCAGTGCCTTCAAACAGCCGCCCGCAGCCGCCACTAAACAAGGTGTCGCCGCAAAAAAGCAGGGGTAATCCCTCAAACGATGCGCAGTAGTAGGCGATGTGGCCCGCCGTATGGCCTGGCACGTCCATTACGACAAAAGGGTGCCCCAATACGTCTACGGTGTCATCCTGGCTCAGACGCCGGAGCGGCTCGGGAACGGACTCACGGGCCGGACCGTAGACGGGTGCTGCGGTGGCGGCGTGAAGTTGGGCGACGCCGCCCGTGTGGTCCGGATGGTGGTGGGTGACTAGAATACCGCGCAGCTGTAAGCCAAGCGTTTCAAGGGCCTGGAACACCGGTGCCGCGTCACCGGGATCAACAATCCATGCGTCCTGGCCGTCATGAACCATCCACAGGTAATTGTCAGTAAAGGCGGGCAGCGGTAATAACGTCATGGATGAACAAATTATAGATTTGCAAGACTGGATTCAAACGCCACCAGGGCAGTACCTGTTGGACTGGGAAGGTGCGCAGGTCGAGGGAGCGGTGGCAGACATTTTTGGCTACCACGCCTTGCAGTTGGGCATGGCCGCATTGCAAGGCTTACAGCATAACCGGATGCCCCACCGCTGGTTTGCACAACAGCATCTCGGTCTGGTCCGCTGGGATTCGAGCACGCCAGCACTGCGCAATGCCCCGGGCGTTTCTCTGGTAACTGATTTTTCGGCGCTGCCTTTTCCAGGTACGAGCCTGGATTTGGTGATCTTGCCCCACACCCTCGAACTCAGCACCGACGCGCACGCCACCTTGCGTGAAGTCGAGCGTGTGCTCGTTCCCGAAGGGCGAGTCGTTATTTGTGGCTTTAACCCCCTGGGCTTGTGGGCCTTTCGCCAGGCTCGAGCGCAGTTGTGGAGCAGACTGAGCGGCGGGCGCTTGGGCGGCGTACCGTACCTGCCACAGGCGAACCAATACCTGGGCTACTGGCGGCTGCGCGATTGGCTCAAGCTATTGGGTTTTGAGGTGGAGGTGGCGCGGTTTGGCTGCTACGCGCCGGCGGTTCAAAGTCAGAGGTGGCTCTCGCGTTTTGGCTGGCTGGAGCGACTGGGCGAACGCTGGTGGCCTATTTTTGGTTCTTCCTATTTTTTGGTCGGTGTCAAGCGGGTTCACGGAGTGCGCTTGATGGGCGCGCATTGGCGCAAAGCCAGCGCGCGTGCCAGCCGCGCCGTACCTGC
>CANHZG010000231.1 GCA_947464995.1 Comamonadaceae bacterium
CGCCCCGAAAGCCCGCGCCCCACGCATCACTAAGCTGACCGATACGGCTCCCACCCTCTTTAGTGCGCCCCTTCCTGTCGACGTGGCTGTGGCAGTGAAGCCGCCTGCAGCCCTTGCCAAAGTTGCGGCGCCCGCGCCGGTCAAAACGAAGCTGCCAAAAAAAGTGAGGCCCGTTACAGCCACCACGGTCAAGACTGCCGCGCCCAAGGCATCGGCGGTCACAAAGGCCAAACTGGCCCAGATAGCGGCCAAAGTAGCGCCGAAAGCGGTCGCTAAAAAGATCCCAAAAGCAAAGTAAGCGCGCGATGCAGACCGGCGAAGCCAACTTGGCCAACCGCCTGCTCGACGCGCTGCCGCAAACCCAGTGCACCCGCTGTGGCTACCCCGACTGCGCGTCCTACGCTCAGGCTATGGCGAAGGGCGAGGCCGACATCAACCAGTGCCCGCCGGGCGGCGCCCAAGGAATACAGCGTATTGCGGCAATCTTGCAAGTGCCTGTCAAAGCGCTCAACCCTGAATTTGGCCGGGAAGGGCCACGCAGCGTCGCCTTCGTTGACGAAGCCTGGTGCATAGGTTGCACGCTTTGCATAGACGCCTGCCCCACCGACGCAATTTTTGGCACAAATAAGCGCATGCACGTGGTCATTGAGGCCTATTGCACCGGCTGCGAACTGTGTCTGCCGGTTTGTCCGGTGGACTGCATCAATCTGGAGACTTTCTGCGACTCAAGCTTGGGCACCAACCCTAACCCGCCTACCGGATGGCGCGCGTGGTCTTCCGCCCTGGCGGACACCGCGCGGGAGCGCTACGCAGCGGCCACCGCGCGACGCGCCCGCACCAAGGTGGCCCATAGTGCGGCCAAGGCTGCGCAGGCCCAGGAAAAGCTGGCCGATCTAGCGGCGCATTCCCGCATTTCTGACCCCATCGTCTTGGATCATAAAAAGGCCGTGATTCTGGCTGCCATGGAGCGTGCGCGGCAGCGCAAAGCAAGCTAAAGCGCGCCGCGCGTTTGGGGTGAAAGTTGCAGCACACAGTTCGCTCCCCCTTTGCGCCCCGCCGGGGTTGGAAAGGGGGCCGGGGGGATATTGGGGGAAGCCAGCTAGCCACTGACCTGCGCCAGCCGCGCAAACGCAGTCACCACCTCAGGCGGCGCCTGCACCAGCTCAATCAACACGCCCTCCCCCGCGATCGGGAATTCGTCATTGGCCTTGGGGTGCAAAAAGCAGATATCAAAACCCGCCCCGCCCTTGCGAATGCCGCCGGGCGCGAAGCGCACGCCTTGGGCGGTCAGCCACTGGACAGCGACCGGCAGATCGTCTATCCAAAGACCGATATGGTTGAGGGGCGTGGTGTGCACGGCGGGCTTTTTTTCGGGGTCAATGGGTTGCATCAAATCAACCTCGACCTTGAGGGGGCCGCGTCCGATGGCGCAAATGTCCTCGTCCACGTTTTCACGCTCACTTTTGAACGTGCCGGTCACTTCCAGACCGAGCATATCGACCCAAAGCTTTTTCAGGCGCACTTTGTCGGATCCGCCAATCGCAATTTGCTGCACCCCCAAAACCTGAAAGGGCCGAGCTGCGGCGGCGCTCATGCTTCGAACTCCACGATCGGCTGGTCCACCGTCAGGCTCTCGCCCTGGGCGGCCATGACCTTGCTGACCACGCCATCGGCGGGGGCAAATAGCACGTTTTCCATTTTCATGGCCTCAATCACGGCCACGCGCTCACCCATCTGCACTTTTTGTCCGGGCACCACTGCCACCTGCACCAGTAATCCAGGCATGGGCGATAGCACAAAGCGGCTCATGTCGGGCGCCGCCTTGAAAGGCATCAGCGCATGCAACTCCGCCATGCGTGGCGAAACCACCAACGCATCGATGCGCGTGCCGTTGTGCTGCACCCGCAGCGCCAGCGGGTTTTTGGGCGTTCCACGCTCAATTTGCGCGACAAAGGGGCGGCCATTGACCGTACCGGTGATGACGATGTCATTCAGGCGTGACTGGCTGCGGATTTCAAACTCCGACACCCCTACCCGCACCCGTGCTGAGCCCAGCTCACCCTGGAACTCATCCACGTGCACTGGCGTATAGCGGTGCTGGCCATCGTCGGCCAGGGTGACCACCACATAGTCCTTACCCGCGTCCACCGCATAACCCGGTAGCTGCCCGCTGATGGTGGTCGCACGCTCGCGCGACTTGCGGCGCACAAAGGCAGCCAGGGCGATAAGAAACAAGGGGTCGTCGTGCGGAACGTCTTCGGCGCGAAAGCCGTTGGCGTAGTTCTCGGCAATAAAACCGGTGTTGAAGTCGCCCGCCACAAACTTGGGGTGGGCCAAGAGCGCCGCCTGAAAAGGGATATTGCTCGACACGCCACGGATCACAAAGCCGTTGAGCGCCTCGCGCATCTTGGCAATGGCGTCGGGTCGGTCGGTACCATGGACGATAAGCTTGGCGATCATCGAGTCGTAATACATAGGAATCTCGCCGCCGTCCTGCACGCCGGTGTCTACGCGCACACCGTTCAAGTGCTCGGTGTCGCCCTGCCACATGGTTTGCGTGGGTGGCGCAAAGCGCACCAGGCGACCGGTGGAAGGCAAAAAGCCCCGGAACGGGTCTTCGGCGTTGATGCGGCATTCGATCGCCCAGCCATTGCGCTTCACGTCGGCTTGCGTGAGCGGCAGCTTTTCGCCAGCCGCCACGCGAATCATCAGCTCCACCAGGTCCAGCCCGGTGATCGCCTCCGTTACCGGATGTTCCACCTGCAAACGGGTGTTCATTTCCAGAAAGTAAAAGCTCTGGTCCTTGCCGACCACAAACTCCACCGTGCCCGCGCTTTGGTATTTGACAGCCTTGGCCAGTTGCACCGCCTGCTCACCCATAGCTTTGCGGGTCGCGGCGCTGATAAACGGGCTGGGCGCCTCTTCAATCACCTTCTGATGGCGACGCTGGATCGAGCACTCGCGCTCATTCAAATACAGCACGTTGCCATGGCTATCGCCAATCAGCTGGATCTCGATATGGCGCGGCTCTTCGACAAACTTCTCAATAAACACGCGATCGTCACCAAAGCTGTTACGC
Source organism: Comamonadaceae bacterium (assembly GCA_947464995.1). Taxonomy (GTDB): domain Bacteria; phylum Pseudomonadota; class Gammaproteobacteria; order Burkholderiales; family Burkholderiaceae_C; genus Allorhodoferax. Next base: position 3,080 of record CANHZG010000231.1, read on the forward strand.
GCCTCGTTGCGGCAGCTGGTGAAGCCTTCAAACGCTTCTTTGTCGTTAAAGGCCACGCGCAAGCCCTTGCCGCCGCCGCCCGCGCTGGCTTTGATCATCACGGGGTAGCCAACGCCCTTGGCGATCTCGACTGCTTTTTCCGGCGTCTCGATGGCGTCGTTCACGCCGGGGATGCAGCTCACGCCCGCAGCGCCAGCCAATTTCTTGGACTCGATCTTGTCACCCATAGCGGCAATCGAATAGTGCTTGGGACCGATGAAAACGATACCTTCTTCTTCGCAGCGGCGCGAGAACTCGGCGTTCTCGCTCAAAAAGCCGTAGCCCGGATGCACAGCTTGCGCGCCCGTTTGTTTGCAGGCGGCAATGATTTTATCGGCCAGCAAATAGCTTTCGCGGCTGGCGGCGGGGCCAATGTGCACGGCCTCGTCGGCCAGCATGACGTGTCGCGCATCCCGGTCCGCATCAGAGTAAACGGCTACGGTCTGGATGCCCATTTTGCGGGCGGTGGTGATAACGCGGCAGGCGATTTCGCCCCGGTTGGCGATCAGAATTTTGGTAAACATGTTCGTGGTTTCCTTGGTTCTTACAGCGGAATGTTCCCGTGCTTGCGCCATGGGTTCTCGATTTTTTTGTCCTTGAGCATCACCAAGGACCGGCAGATGCGTTTGCGGGTCTCACTGGGCAAAATCACGTCGTCGATAAAGCCGCGCGCGCCTGCCACAAAGGGGTTGGCGAAGCGGGCTTTGTATTCGGCTTCTTTGGCGGCCAGCTTTTCGGGGTCTCCCTTGTCCTCGCGGAAGATGATTTCAACAGCGCCCTTGGCGCCCATCACGGCGATTTCGGCGTTGGGCCAGGCAAAGTTGACGTCGCCACGCAGGTGTTTGGAGGCCATCACGTCATAAGCGCCACCATAGGCCTTGCGGGTGATGACAGTGATTTTCGGCACCGTGCATTCGGCGTAGGCGTACAACAACTTGGCGCCGTGTTTGATGATGCCGCCGTACTCCTGGCTGGTGCCTGGCATGAAACCGGGTACGTCCACATAGGTAATGACCGCAATGTTGAACGCATCACAAAAGCGCACAAAACGCGCCGCCTTGATGGAACTCTTGATGTCCAGGCAACCTGCCAAAACTAGGGGCTGGTTGGCCACAATGCCGACGGTCTGACCGTCCATGCGGGCAAAACCGATGAGCATGTTTTTGGCGTATTCCGGCTGTATCTCGAAAAAGTCGCCGTCGTCCACTGTTTTGACGATCAGCTCCTTCATGTCGTAGGCCTTGTTGGCGCTGTCGGGCACCAGAGTGTCCAGGCTCTTGTCCAGGCGGTCGGCCGGATCGCCGCTCTTGCGCACCGGGGCTTTTTCGCGGTTGGAG
>CANHZG010000232.1 GCA_947464995.1 Comamonadaceae bacterium
ATCCACACCAGCGCCTGCACCGTGGCGGTGCTGGCCGAGCCGGACGAGGCCGAAGCCATCAAGATCAATCCGGCGGACTTGCGCATTGACACCTTTCGCGCCAGCGGCGCCGGTGGCCAGCACATCAACAAAACCGACTCAGCCGTGCGCATTACCCACCTTCCCACCGGCATCGTGGCCGAATGCCAGGACGGGCGCAGCCAACACGGCAACAAAGCGCAAGCCCTGAAGGTGCTGACCGCCCGCATCCACGAAAAAGACCGCTCCGAGCGCGCCGCCAAAGACGCCGCCGAGCGCAAAGGCCTGATCGGTACTGGCGACCGCAGCGACCGCATCCGCACCTACAACTTCCCCCAAGGCCGCTTGACCGACCACCGCATCAACCTTACCTTGTACAAGCTGCTGTCCATCATGGAGGGCGACCTGGGCGACGTGGTGGAAGCACTGCAAGCCTATGAGGCCGCGCAGCAAATGGCGGCGCTGGAAGTGGGACTTTCTTGACGCAAGCCGCGCCCGAGAACGCGACGCTGGCCACCGCCCTGCGCCACGCTGCGGGCCTGGGCTTGGAGCGGCTGGACGCCCAAATGCTGCTGCTGCACGCCTTAGGCCGTGCCCCGCACGACCGCGCCTGGCTGCTGGCCCACGACGGTGACACGCTGGATGCCGCCGCACAAACCCGCTTTGGCGCCGCACTGCAACGCCGCGTGCACGGCGAGCCGCTGGCTTACATCACCGGGCACCAGGAGTTTTATGGGTTAGACCTGCACGTGGACGCCCGCGTGCTGTGCCCGCGCGCCGACACCGAGACCCTTGTGGACTGGGCGCTGGAACGGCTGGCCCCGGACGCCCGCGTGCTGGACCTGGGCACCGGCAGCGGCGCCATTGCCCTAGCCATGAAGCACCAGCGGCCCGACGTGCACATGCATGCGCGCGACTTCAGCGCCGACGCCTTGGTCGTGGCACAAATCAATGCGCAACGCCTGGAGCTGGACGTGGCGTTTTCGCAAGGCTCGTGGCTTGAGGGCGTGACCGGCACGTTTGACGCCATCGTGTCCAACCCGCCCTACATTGCGGCGGCCGATCCGCACCTAGCGGCGCTGGCGCATGAACCGCTGCAGGCGCTGGCCAGTGGTGCCAATGGGCTGGACGATTTGCGCGCCATCATTCGCCAAGCGCCCGCGTGTCTGGCGCCTGGTGGATGGTTGCTGCTGGAGCACGGGTATGACCAAGCGCTGGGAGTGTGTGATTTGTTGCGGGCCGCCGGGTTTGCTGATGTGCAGTCGCGCCCCGACTTGGCTGGTATCGCGCGCTGCAGTGGCGGGCGCTGGCCCGGGCTCGCGCCCACGTGAATCAGCGCTTTACCCATTTTTGAACCTGAACCGGAAACCCATGCCCCACACACTGCCCGCCTGCCCCCAATGCACTTTGGAAAACACCTACGCCGATGGTGCCAACTGGGTCTGCGCCGATTGCGGCTTTGAATGGCCCGCCGAGGCCTCTGCTGCGCCAGAAGAGGCAGGCGCCGTGGTCAAGGACTCCAACGGCCAGGCGCTGCATGACGGCGACGCGGTGGTGCTGATCAAAGACCTGAAGGTCAAAGGCTCGTCCACCGTGCTGAAGATGGGCACCAAGGTTAAAAGCATCCGGCTGGTGGGCGGCGACCACGAGGTGGACTGCAAGATGGACGGCGGCAGCTTTATGCTGAAGGCTTGCTTTTTGAAGAAGGCTTGAGGGGGCGTCGAGGGCGCGGTTTGGAGAATCTCTCCGCACGAGCCCGCATCGCTGCATCCCAGGCGCTACGGGCCCAAAACAGGGCTTGATCACGATCATCCATCATCAACTCGGGGGCTGACCAGTACGACAACTGCACCTGCTTTGCGCGTTGGGTGTAAGTAAACGGCTGCGACCCCTGCGCCTGGAACTGCGCCACATTGTCTGCATCGGCCTTCAGGTACAGGCGCCCGGCGGCGTACAGGCCAAACATCACATCGCTATGGTAGATGCCATAAGCGCCAAACATACGGCGTGCGCTGATGGGGCCGAACACGTCGAACACCTCATGCAAGTAGGCGATGGATTCATTCATGACGGCAAGGGGACCATCTTCGGCTTGGTTGAGATCACGCCAAAGATCCAATTCACGCGTGCTAGGCCAGTGCTACCTCATGGGTAGCGACCGCCCTATGCGGCACCAAGCCCAACCGGTTCACCCCACTCACCAACGCCTTGATGGACGCGGTGACGATATTGTGGTCCAGGCCGACGCCAAAGCGGTCGGGGGAATCGGTGGCGTCTGCGCTGAGTTCCATGAAGGCGCAGGCCTGGGCGTCGCCGCCGTGGCCGCTGCTTTTGGTAGAGCGTTCTTCAAAGCTGCGCACCTGCACTTCCAGGCCCAGGGTTTGCAGGGCAAGCACCGCGGCGTCGATGGGGCCGTTACCCGCGCCATGCAGGGTGTGGCGCACGCCGGCCACCTCCACCGTCAGGCGGATGCCCTGGCCGGTGGCGTCGTTCGGGTGGTCGGTCAATTGGTAGCCCACGTAGCGCAGCGGCGCGGCGCGGTCCAGGTAGGTGCTGGAGAACAGCGCCCAAATGTCTTGCGCGCTCATCTCACCGCCGTGTTGGTCGGTGTAGCTTTGCACCTCGCCTGAGAACTCCACCTGCAGGCGCCGGGGCATAACCACGCCAAACTCAGCCTCCAGCAAATAGGCCACGCCGCCTTTGCCCGACTGGCTGTTGACGCGGATGATGGAGTCGTAGGTGCGGCCCAGGTCGGCGGGGTCAATGGGCAGGTAGGGCACGTTCCACAGGCCGTTTTTGTCCAGCGCAGAAAAGCCTTTTTTGATGGCGTCCTGGTGCGAGCCGCTGAACGCGGTAAACACCAAATCGCCCACATAAGGGTGGCGCGGGTGGATGGGCAGCTGGTTGCAATGTTCCACCGTGCGGGCTACGGCGTTGATGTCTGAGAAGTCCAGGCCCGGGTGCACGCCCTGGGTGTACAAATTGAGCGCCAGGGTGACGATGTCCACATTGCCGGTGCGCTCGCCGTTGCCAAACAGGCAGCCTTCCACCCGGTCGGCCCCGGCCATGACGCCCAGTTCAGCGGCGGCAACAGCCGTGCCCCGGTCGTTGTGCGGGTGCAGGCTCAAGATAACGCTGTCGCGCCGCGCCAAATTGCGGTGCATCCATTCCACCTGGTCGGCGTAGATATTGGGCGTAGCCACTTCTACGGTAGCGGGCAAATTCAGAATCACTTTGTTGGAGGGCGTGGCGCCCCAGACGGCGGTGACGGCGTCGCACACTTCCTTGGCAAATTCCAACTCGGTGCTTGTGAACAGCTCGGGGCTGTATTGCAGCACCCACTCAGTCTCGGGGTGCGCTTTGGCGAGTTGCTGGATCAGCGTGACCGCATCCACCGCCATTTGCACCACTTCGGGCTTACTCATGTTGAACACCACATCCCGAAACAAGGGCGCGGTAGCGTTGTATACGTGCATGATGACGCGCCGCGCACCCACCACTGACTCAAAAGTACGGCGAATCAGGTGCTCGCGCGCCTGAGTGAGTACCTCGATGGTCACGTCGGCGGGCACATGGCCCTCGTCCACCAGGGCGCGGACAAAGTCAAAGTCGGTTTGCGAGGCGCTGGGGAAACCCACCTCGATTTCCTTGAAACCCACTGCGCAGGCGGTTCGGAACATGCGCATCTTGCGCTCCAGGTTCATGGGCTCAAACAGGCTCTGGTTGCCGTCGCGCAGGTCAGTGCTCATCCAGATGGGCGGCGCGGTGATGGTGCGGCTGGGCCACTGGCGGTCAGGCAAATGGATTGCGGGGAAAGCCTGGTATTTGGTAGCAGGTTGCGAGAGCATGGGGGCCTTTAGATCGAAATAGCGTAACAAGCCCTTATCTTACGCAAAAGCTCGAAGCAGAAGCTTGCGAAGTTTCCAAGCTTTCACCTAATCACGCAATTAAATAGCGCGATTTCGGATATTAGTGAACCAATAAAACACGTTTATCGCAATGATTCGCAAAAAATGCGATAACTCATACACCTCATGAACAGCCCCATGAGGTGCTGGTATCTCACTTGGCGTAAACCCTCACCCAATTACCGACCACCCCGCGTGCCGGTTGACCTTGTTGTTCTCATACTCCCACACCGTGCCGCAGCGCTCGCAGACGTATTTGGTGATGGTCACCGAGCCGTGGCGGTGGGCGACCGCGCGGTGCGTGCCCTGGATCAGTTCGGGGTGGCCTTTGGCGCGGCGCCAGTTTTGTTGCACGCCGGCGCAGGGTTCACACAAGGTGGAAGGTTTGGCGTTGGTCAGGGGAATTGTGTCTTCGGTCATGGGGGTTTTGGGGGAAATGGCTCTCCCCATTGGAACACGCTGCCCGCTTGCGAAGTAGGCAGCA
>CANHZG010000233.1 GCA_947464995.1 Comamonadaceae bacterium
CAGCGCCCCAAAATGTCGGTCCATCAACATCAGCAAGACCACCGACACCAGGGAGAACTTCAAAATCGACTTGATCAATTCGACCGCCGCATTGGCTCCAAACATGCGCTTGAAGCCTGAAATGGGGCTGAGTTTGGAGAATTTCGGCATGACCGATTCAAGTGAAAACAAAAAGCCGCCCGTGGCCCCGGAGGCCAAAATCGCCACCACCATGGTCACGAGCATCAGGGGCAGGACCATCAAAAACGCATGGCTGGCCTGATCGGCAAAAGCCTGTGGCAGGAGGGCTGGCGTGTCCAAAAATTTGCGGTCCAGCGTAAAGCCGGCCGCAAAGTACACCGAAAGCTGCCTGAACCACACGCCGCCCAAGGACAGCAGCATGAGCACGGCGCCTATCATGACAGCCGCCGCGGGTAGCTCGTTGGAGCGAGCGACCTGTCCTTCGTCGCGCGCCCGCTTGAGCCGGCGCGCGGTCGGTTCTTCGGTGCGTTCGGCGCTGTCTTCAGCCATGGTGGTTTGTCATGTTATTGCAACCCCAACTGGGCGCGAACTTCCAAAAAGCCCTGCAACCACAGCCATTCGATGCGTGAACCCATGCTGGGCAAGGCCACCATCAGCACGCCAAATCCGGCAAGCACCATGACCGGCAGGCCCAAGGAAAAAATATTCAAACTCGGCGCTGCCCGCGTGGCAACGCCCAGTCCGATGTTAATGAACAGCATGGTCACCATGACCGGCAATGCCAGCAACAAGGCACCCAGAAACATCATCGAGCTCCACTGCACAAAATGCGCCCAAGCACCGGCTGTGAGCAGGCCTTTGCCAATGGGAAGGCTGGCAAAGCTGTCGATAACCAAGCCCAGGAGAATGGCGTGGCCGCCGAGTCCAACAAAAATCAGGGTGGAGATGATCAGAAAGAACTGCGCAACCACCGGGACGTTGCCCAAGTTGGGGTCCATCAGGTTGGCCATGGACAGGCCCATGGCGGTCGAAACCGACTGGCCGGCCAGCAAAATCGCGGCCGAAATGATTTGTAAGCTCAAGCCCATGAGCAAGCCAATGGAGACTTGGTTGAACACCTCCACGATGCCTGCGGGTGACACCGGGTCGATCACTGGCCAGGTGAATACCGGGTAGACCATCCAGGTGACAGCTACGGCCAACAGCACCCGCATGCGTACGTTCAAAGCGCGCAAGGAAAAAATGGGCGCGGACATCAGCAAGGCCGAAATGCGCAGCATGGGCCACAAGAACGTGTAGAACCGCTCGACGATGTCGTTGGCTAAGAGGTTCATACCGGTTGCGCTGGGGCCCTTGCTTATGCAAACAGGGTGGGGATGCGCTGAAATAGGCTGCGCGTGTAGTCCACCAGCGTGGCCAATTGCCAGCCGCCCACGATCGCCAAGGTGATGGCCAGTGCGGCGAGTTTGGGGATAAAACTCAAGGTCGACTCATTGATGGATGTAGCGGCCTGGATGATCCCGATAAACAAGCCCACGGCCAATGAAACGCCCAAGAGGGGTGCCGAAATCAGCACAATCATCCAAAGCGCTTGGTGCCCTAGGTCTACCACTGCTGCGATGTCCATTGCTTGCTTCCTTTAATGAAAAAACGGCTCTGGCGCGAACCCTGGGCGCTGCGGCTTGGCTAGTGAACAAAACTCGCTGCCAGCGAGGCCATGATCAAGCTCCAGCCATCGACCAGCACAAACAGCATGAGCTTAAACGGCATCGAGATCATCATCGGCGAGAGCATTGCCATACCCATGGACATGAGCACGCTGGCCACAATCAGGTCAATCACGACAAAGGGGATGTAAATCAAAAACCCGATGGTGAATGCGCTTTTGAGCTCCGACGTGATAAACGCAGGCACCAAGGTAGTAAACGGCACCTGCGTGGCGTCGGCCACATCGGCTTTGCGTGCCATTTGCATGAACAGGCCAATGTCGTCTTCCCGGGTTTGTTTGACCATGAATGCGCGCAATGGCGCTTCTGCCGCAGCCAGGGCTTTGTCAAACTTCATGCCGTTTTCCATATAGGGCACGGCGGCGTTGGTGTAGATGTCGGTGAGCACCGGCGACATGATGAACAGCGTCAAAAACAGCGAAATACCCACCAGCACGTTGTTGGGCGGCGTTTGCCCGGTTCCCAGTGCCTGGCGCAAGATGGACATGACAATGATGATGCGTACAAACGAGGTCATCATCAGCAGCAGCGAGGGCAGCAGCGTGAGCGTCGTCATCAGGGCCAGCAACTGCAGGGACAGGCTGTACTGCGCGTCCTTGCCCGAACCGGTCACGTTGATCATGGGAATGCCTTGCGCCCAGCAGTAGCCGGGGAGCAACAGCGCCAGCAGCAGAGCGCCGACCCATAAGTATTTAGCTTTCACGTGGTCTTTCCTGGGCTGGTGCGCTGTCTTCCCAGCTTCCCAGCGCGGTAAATTGGCTTGGGCTCATGCCCACTAATACTTGGCGTTGGCCCACTTGCAGGAGGGCAATTTTCTGGCGCGGCCCGACGGTCAAGGTTTCAAGAACTTGCAGTTTGGGCTCGCCCTTGTGCCGGATTTGCAGAGTTTTCATGCGCTTTAAGGTCCATAGCATGGCGCCCAGAAGGCCGAACACCAGCACCATGCTCGCGCCCACTCGCCACCAATCCACTCCCGTAGCGAGTTGCGTGCCCATGGGCAATTACAGGTTTTTCAGCCGCTCGGACGCGGGAACCACACGCGTGAGGCGAATGCCGTAGCGCTCATTGACCAGAACGACCTCACCTTGGGCAACTACGGTGTTGTTGACCAGCAGGTCCAGCGGTTCCCCCGCAATCCGGTCGAGTTCCACTACGCTGCCTTGGGTCAGTCGCATCAGGTCTTTGATCTTGATCATGGCCCGCCCAACCTCAATGCTCAGCGTGACGCTGATATTTTGCAGCACCTCCGGGTTGATTTGGTGGTCCGGGTCCTTGGGGCCTGCGAGCAGGTTTGAATCGTTTGGGGTGTCGCTCATGGCGGAATTCCTGAATGGTTTAGTTATTGCCAGGGGCTACGGCACGCTCGATTTGAACCGCAGTTTGCGCACCCAGTGTGCCCACATGAACTTCGAAAGCTGGAATGCCATTGGGTTGGAGGCTGGCCAGTTCCGGCTTCTTGAAGTAAAGGATATCACCGGTTTGCATGGATTCAACCACTTTGAGGGTCGCGCTGATTTGGCCCAAAACCACCGTGGCCTCCAGACAAGCGTCGCCCACCGACTCTTCCAGGTTTTCGCGCCATTGGCGGTCAGAGTCCTCGTTGCCGTCACCCGTCTGCACCCGGCTGCGCAGCAGGTCACGTACCGGCTTAAGCGAGGCATAGGGGTGCACGATGTCGATAAAACCCAGGTTTTGGGTGGCCGTCTCGGTTTCGAAGCGGCTCAGGATCACCAGGTCATTCTCGTCCGCAATCTGGGCAAACTGGGGGTTGATCTCGGAACTGACAAATTCAAAGTCCAACGGCATTACCGGCCCCCATGCCTCCTTGAGATTGCGAAACGTAACGTCCAGGATCATGTTGATGATCCGCATTTCCATGGGCGTAAACATGCGCCCGGGCGACAACTGCCCCAATGTGCCCTGGCCAAAGCCACCAAAAAAGCTGTCCAGCGAGCTAAACACGATCGTGGGGTCAATGACCACCATCGAATAGCCGCGCAGCGGGTTCATGCGAATCACGTTAACCGACAGCGGCGCCTTGAGTTCTCTGACGTAATCGCCAAATTTCAGAATTTGTACTTTGGTGGGGTTAATTCGTGGGCTGCTGCGCAACACGTCCATCAGGCTGGGGCGAAAAAGCCGGATAAATCGCTCGTTGATCATGTCAATCGAGCCGACGTTGACGCCCAGGCTGCTGTCTTCGCTAGCAATGTCGTGTTTTTTAACGCGTGCGGCGGTGTTGAACCCAGTGTCTACCGCAATGGTTCCGTCATTGACGCCCTCGGCAAGCGCGGAGAGCTCGTCGGCGGAAAGCAGGTTATCGGCCATGGCAAGCGGGGTCTGAAAAGTCGATCAAAAGGATCACTGTACGATAAATGAGGTGAAGTAAATCTCCTCAATGCCGCCAAAGTCTTCGTATTTCTCCAGCAAGTTGTTCATGGTGTCGCGGATTTTGATGGCCAGGTCTTTTCGGAAGTCGGGTTTACCCAGATCGGCCTCGGTGGTCGCACGCATGGCGTCCATCACCACCGATCGCAGTGCGAATTCGTGCTTTTTGACGTTTTCCACCACCCGTTCGTCGTAGCGCGTCATGATCGCAAGCTGGACCGACATCACCTTGCGTGAGCCCGCCAGGTTGACCAGGAACTCGCGGTCCAACTGGCTGTAGGTGTACTCGAAACGCGGGCTA
>CANHZG010000234.1 GCA_947464995.1 Comamonadaceae bacterium
CAGCAGACTCAATGGTTAATTGCGCTGATATATTTCCGTGGATATTTTTAATTTCGACTTCTTTGATTTCTGCGCCTAGGCTTTCAAATATCTCCAACGCAGACTTGATTGCAGCATAAACCGGCGGTTGGAGGTGTTGAAAAAAATAGTCTGGCACGACTCCAATGCGCAAGCCCTTGACACCCTGGTGGATGCCTGTGAGATAGTCTTGCACGGGAACATGAGCAGTAGTAGGGTCGTTGGCATCTGGGCCAGCGATGACTGAGAACATCAACGCGCAATCTTCGACCGTGCGAGTCATCGGGCCCGCCGTGTCCATGCTCCAAGCTAAGGGAATGATGCCGTAGTTACTTACACGCCCGTAGGTCGGCCTGATGCCAACAATGCCGTTTATGGCTGAAGGAAGACGGATGGAGCCTCCCGTATCGGTGCCCATAGCTCCCCAACACATGCGCGCGGCAACTGCAACTCCTGAACCACCGCTAGATCCCGCTGGAAACCTCTCTGGATTCCAGGGATTGCGAACCGCACCATAGTGAGGGTTATCTGAAGTGCCTCCCCATGCGAACTCATGCATGTTGAGCTTTCCCAAAAAAATCCCACCCGCAGAACGCAATCTTGCGGCAACTGTTGCATCAGCATCTGGTAGCCAATCCGCAAGCACCTTGCTGCCAGCAGTCGTTTTCAGACCCTTAAGGGCGATGTTGTCCTTTAGCGCAAGTGGAATGCCATGAAGCGGTCCCAAGTCATGGCCAGACATCATCATGATTTCTGCTGCTCTCGCCACATCGCGCGCTTGATCGTACACAGAGATGTAGGCACGTAGCGTGGGGTCCAACCTTGCTATCTGGTCAAGTGCTGCGTCCACCAGGTCAACGGGTGATATCTCTTTCTTCAAAACCAGGCGCCGCGCTTCAGTTAGGCTCAGGTTCAGCAACTGGTTCTGAGGATTTTTCGAGCTCACGATTTAGCCTCCGCTTCGGGTGTTGCGGGATGTGTAAACAGCGTTGCCGGTACCAAGCTTTGGTACTGGGCGGCACTCATTTTGGTGCTCAAGGCATTTGCATTTGGGATCCAAACGGAAAGAATCGCAGCCACATTGGCCTGGCGGCTCGGCTCCAGTGGCAATGCGGCATAGGCAGCCAAGTTGCTTACAAGCTCCGTGAGATTGGAGGGAATTACCGTGAACGTTTGTTGTTTGGTCATAGGGGACTTCTTTCGGGAGGGGAACAAACCGCGCCATCGGGTTAATTAGGCGGACCTTTGACATCAAGTCAAATACGCAGAACAGGACGCAGCCCACCGCAATTATGATCTTCTATGGCCTCTAGGGTGTCGAGGGCTGAGTACTTGGGCTCACGCGTGACGCGCAAAAAACGCCGTCAAAAATGTTGCGCGCCGAATCCAACACAAAGTATCCCGCAAGGGCGAAAAATGCGGCAACCAAATTACGTAGCGTTACCCACAACCAACTAGCCAAATTTATCTTGAACCAGATGGCTAGATATTGTTCCGAAACGCCGGCTCCGCTCGCACGCGCATTCAACGCGTGCTAAATAGTGCTGACGCCTTAGAAAATCCGATTGTGACGAAGAAGAGCCCCCATCATGCGCCTTGGAGGTTTCCCAGCGCGGCCTTAGGGTGTCTTTTTCGGGTCGCTACAGCGCGGGTCTGCTTCGGATTTCCAACAGTTACAAGTCAGCGCAAAGCCTTTCATTTGTCCTTTTTTGACCCCGTTGACGCCTGCTTGCCTAGTCGCGCCGACTGGCACATAGAGGTAGGGTGAAAAAGCTTTTTTCACGTCGGAGCCACTTTGCATGCTCACGACCGCACCATGGCAGGCCAAGGGGCCTGGCAGTTTGTTGTTGACCTCAATAAGAAGCGTGGTGTCCGAATCGCTAGCCCAACCGGCTTTAAGGTCGACTTGGTGCCACTCGGCGGCGGTTAGTTCGGGCTCTTTAAAGCGGGGACGGATTTCGAAAGGGTTCCAGGCCCAAGTCGGTGTGGTGGCCAAACACCCAAGGGCCCACAACGCGCCGCAGACCGAACGTCGGCATCTTGCCGTGGCGGAGTTGCGGGCATCCATCAATTTGACTTTTTTGGCTGATTCGTGCCCGGCCCCCGCAAAGGAGGTAGGCTGGCTTTACCTTATTGGGGGGATGGGCGTATTCAGCCAACTTGGGGGTGACGGCGGTGCCAGTCGGTAGCTTGCTGGAACGCCCAGCCGGCGCGAATAACTATGTCTTCTTCGAAATGACGGCCCACAAACTGGCAACCAATCGGCATTCCTTGGAGAGTAAAGCCTGCGGGCAAGGTGATGGTGGGTTGACCGGTCATGTCAAACGGGCAGGTGAATTTCAACAAGGCGCCAAGCAATTCGGCATCTGTGGCGAGCTTGCTCATGCGTTCCCATGTAGGTGCCGCAATGCCCGTGGTGGGAATCAGCAGCAAATCGATATCTTGGAACAAGGCATCAACGCGGCCCCTGAAGTCATGGCGGCGCAAGACAATTTTTTGGTATTCCAAGCCGCTTAAGGCGTGGCCCATGTCGATCAAACCCGCCAAGCCAGCGCCGTACTCGGACTTGCGCGAGGGGTAAGTGGCCTCATGCGCCACAGCACACTCGACGCCGCACAAGGGGAACCAATCATCGATAGCTTGCTGGGCGTCGGGGAACTTAACTTCCTTGATGATGGCACCTTGCGCTTTGGCCACCTCGATCATGGCCATCAAAGCTTGCTTGCTGGGCTCGTCGACACCCTCTAGGCTCCACTTCAAATCTATACCTACCCGCACCCCTTTGAGGCCTTTGTTCATGCTGGCCAAGTAATCTGGCACGGGCAGCAAACTGGCCGTGGGATCTTTAGCGTCTGCACCCGCAATGACCCCCAAGATTGCTGCTGCATCGGCAGCGCTGCGAGTCATGGGTCCCAAGTGGTCTAGAGTCGCTGCCAACTCGAACGCGCCATAGCGACTTACCCGTCCCCAAGTGGGTTTGATGCCGGTGACGCCATTGGCAGCAGACGGAAAACGAATCGAGCCGCCTGTGTCCGAGCCGAGTGAGCCGTAACACATGCCTGCGGCGGTGGCGACACCCGAGCCGCTGGAGGACGCACCCGGCCACTGGCCCGCCCCCCAAGGGTTCACGGGTGGGGAGATGTTGGGATGGTGATCGGCGTAAGCGCCCTCGGTGAGCTGCAATTTACCCAAAATCACTGCGCCAGCGCCGCGCAGTTTGCGCACCACCGTGCCGTCCTCCTTGGGAATATTGTTCGCATGAATAGTCATGCCGGCCGCCGTCTTGGTGCCGGCAGTCCAACACAAGTCTTTCACTGCAATGGGCACACCATGCAACGGTCCTTTGATCTGACCCGCCGAAATGGCCTTGTCGGCCGCTTCGGCGTCTGCCAGCGCATGGTCGGCCATGATGGCGGCGTAACTCTTTAAGCTGCCATTGAGTTGCTCGATACGAGCCAATTGGGCTTTGGTCGCCTCCACTGAGGAAATTTGGCGAGATTGGATACGCTGGGAAATCTCTAGCAGCTCAGCGTAATGTGCTTGGTCTTGGCTCATAGTTACCCCTTGTTAGTAAATCCCATTGTGCGCGAAGCCATTGGGATTTGTCCATCAATAACTTTCCAATTCAAGTAAAAAAGCAAAAATTCCAGGCTGCGATGGGCTTTCGTTTGCCCCTATTTTGGCGTCCACACAAGTTTCACCTAGGGACCAAAGCCTGCCAATAAAACTCAAGAAATATTAAATTGCATTAATTGATTAGGTAATTTACTATGAGGTTGGGCGTCACAGTTTCGCCAGACCAGTCGTTATTTTCATCAACTCTCCACTAATCGATCGGAACACTCATGGATCAGTTTCAAACTCTTTCTCTTTTAAATTTGTCGATGATTCAAAATGGCATATTTACCGTTGCGGTATTCTTTATCTTATGGGTTGCGTTCAGAATGGCGTCACAGGTCCGGGGAGAACAAGGAACATTGGTAGCAAAGGTTTTAACCACACTTTTTGGTTTAATGGTTATTCTTTTCGGATTGCAGGTCTTTGCGAATCGCAACTATGCTTTAGCTACATCGGCGAAAAGTCTTGCTGCAATCAAAGCCTCAGGACAGGCGCTCAGCGTTCAAGCTGAATCCTTCCTCGCCGGACCCTACGGAGCCGTTCCCGCGGAGCTTCAGTACAGCCTGTTTTCGCAATCTTCTAGCGTCATTTGGTGGGCGGTGGTCGCCGTTATTCTGTTGGGAGTAATTTGGCTGCCAGTAAAAAAATAGATAAATCAGGAACTTATTCGGATCGGGCACCGTTAATATTTTTGACGGTGCCTGTTTTTTTATTCAGTTGAACTGTGCCTGCCC
>CANHZG010000235.1 GCA_947464995.1 Comamonadaceae bacterium
ATGCCGCTTCGCGGCTGATGGCGCGTTTGGGGTGTTGTTCTGCCAGCGCCGCCAGGCTCATCACAAAGCCCGGTGTACAAAAACCGCACTGCGAGCCGTGGCAGGCCACCATCGCGGTCTGCGCCGGGTGCAAGCTGCCGTCGGGCGCGCCCAGGTCTTCCACCGTCCACAGGGCCATGCCGTCTACCGAATGCGCTAGCTTGATGCAGCTGTTGACGGCCTGGGTGTGCAGCTTGCCCGCGCGCAGTTCGCCCACCACCACCGTGCAGGCCCCGCAGTCGCCTTCGCCGCAGCCCTCTTTGGTGCCGGTGCAATGCAGGTCCTCTCGCAGCACTTCCAGCAAGGTGCGCGTGGGCGCCACCTGCTCCAGCGTGTGGACGGTTCCACCTTTGAAAAACCGAACCGGCTTGCAACTTGCTAGTGTGTTCATCAAACCTGTCCTTTGTGCCTCAAGATGGTGCAAGGGTAATTCAGGTGAAGTCCGCCCTTTGCAAGCCGTTAGCATACGCACTCATTGACCGCTGGCCACCCGCACTCGCACCACCCCCCCGAAAAAAAGCCGCATGTCTGCCCCCCGCCTTCAACTCACTGGCATCACCAAGGCCTATCCCGGCGTGGTGGCGAACAGCGATGTGGCGCTGACCGTGTTGCCCGGCCAAACCCACGCGGTTCTGGGAGAAAACGGCGCGGGTAAGTCCACGCTGATGAAGATCATCTACGGCTCGGTCAAGCCCGACGCCGGGCAGATCGTGTTCAATGGCCAGGTGGCGCATATCCGCAACCCCAAAGAGGCGCGCGCGCTGGGCATCAGCATGGTGTTTCAGCATTTCAACCTGTTTGACACGCTCACGGTGGCCGAAAACGTGTGGCTGGGCTTAGACAAAAGCTTGAGTCTGAACCAGGTGTCAGCCAGCATCACGCAAAAAGCAGCCCAGTACGGTTTGGACATCGACCCCAGCCGCCCAGTGCATACCCTGGGCGTTGGCGAGATGCAGCGGGTGGAAATCATCCGCGCGCTGCTGACCAACCCGCAGTTATTGATACTGGACGAGCCCACCTCGGTGCTGACGCCGCAAGCGGTGGAAAAACTGTTTGTAGTGCTCAATCAGCTGGCTGCTGAAGGCTGCAGCATTTTGTACATCAGCCACAAGCTCCATGAAATCCGCGCCCTTTGCACCGCCTGCACCGTGCTGCGCGGGGGCAAGGTCACCGGCGTGTGCAACCCGGCCGAAGAATCCAATGCGTCTTTGTCTCGCCTGATGATTGGTGCCGAGCCGCCCAAGTTGGTGCACAACACGCGAGCGGTGGGCGAGGCCCGCTTGCGGGTGAGCGGCTTGAACTTGCAGCGGGAAGACCAGTTTGGGGTAGATCTGCAAGGCATCGACCTGCAGGTGCGCGCAGGTGAGGTGGTGGGTATTGCCGGCGTGTCGGGCAACGGCCAAAAAGAGCTGCTCTACGCCTTGTCGGGCGAGGACTGCCGCGCCAGCGCGGGCAGCATCACCATGGGCGCGCAGGATGTGGCAGCCCTGCACCCCGGTGCGCGGCGCAAGTTGGGCCTGCACTTTGTGCCTGAGGAGCGCCTAGGTCGCGGCGCAGTACCGACGCTAAGCCTGGCGCAAAATCTTCTGCTCACGCGCCAAGAGGCCATTGCCGTGCCCCAGTTTTTTGGCGGCTGGTTGCAATTGCGCCAGCTCGACGCCCAGGCCCTGCGCATCATGGAGCGCTTTGGCGTCAAGGCCAACGGGCCCGATGCGGCGGCGCGTTCGCTCTCAGGCGGCAATTTGCAAAAATTCATTGTGGGGCGCGAGATCGACGCCCAGCCCAGCCTGTTCATCGTCTCGCAACCCACCTGGGGCGTGGACGTGGGCGCAGCCGCACAGATTCGCGGCGCGATGCTGGCCTTGCGCGATGCGGGCTGCGCCGTGCTGGTGGTCAGTGAAGAGCTCGACGAATTGTTTGAGGTGTGCGACCGCCTGCATGTGATTGCCCATGGCAAGCTCTCGCCCTCGGTGGCCACCTCGCAGGCCACGGTGGAGCGCTTGGGCGAGTGGATGAGCGGTTTGTGGAGCCCAGCATGAGGGGTTTTCACCTTCAGGCTCGGCCCCAGCCTTCCCGGGTATGGACGTTTGCGTCGCCCGTTCTGGCGCTGGTGCTAACCGTGTTGATCGGCCTCGTGCTGTTCAAGCTGCTCGGCAAAGACCCGGTGCGCGGCCTGCAAATCTTTTTTTGGGAACCCATCAAGACCGGCTATGCGCTGGGTGAACTGGTGGTCAAGGCCACGCCGCTCTTGCTTATTGCGCTGGGGCTGGCGGTGTCGTTTCGCTCCAACGTGTGGAACATCGGCGCCGAAGGCCAGTACGTCCTGGGCGCGGTCGCGGCAAGCGGTGTAGCGCTGCTGGCCGACAAAACCACGGGCGGCTGGATTGTGGTGCCGGTCATTCTGGCGGGCGTGTTGGGCGGCATGGTTTGGGCGGGCATTACCGCGCTGCTGCGCGACCGATTCAACGCCAATGAAATTTTGGTTAGCCTGATGATGGTCTATGTGGCGGTGCAGGTGCTGGGCTATCTGGTTTATGGCCCCTGGAAAGACCCTAAGGGGTACAACTTCCCGCAAACCCAAACCTTTGAAGCCGCCACCCGCATCCCCAAGCTGCTCAGCGGTTCGCGGGTGAACATCGGCGTGCTGTTTGCGCTGGCGGGTGTGGGGGCGGTGTGGGTGTTTTTGTTTCGCACCCGGGCCGGGTTTGCCCAGCAAGTGGGTGGCTTGGCGCCGGCGGCGGCGCGCTACGCCGGGTTCTCTTCGCGCCAGGCGCTGTGGACGGCCCTGCTGGTCTCGGGCGGGCTGGCCGGTTTGGCAGGCGCCTTGGAAGTGGCTGGGCCGATCGGTCAACTCACGCCCTATGTGCCCGCGGGCTATGGCTTTGCCGCCATCATCGTGGCCTATGTGGGGCGCCTGCACCCGGTGGGGCTGGTGTTCTCTAGCCTGTTGATGAGCATGTTTTACATCGGCGGCGAGCTCGCCCAGTCGCGCCTGGGGCTGCCCAAATCGCTCACCGGCGTGTTCCAGGGCTTGCTGCTGTTCACTTTGCTGGCCTGTGACACGCTGGTCAATTACCGCTTGGTGCGCCAGGCCGCAGCGGCCCCAAAGACCTAACAAGTACCCCATACCGCATGGAACCCTACGCGCTCCTGATCGCAGCCACACTGAACGCGGGCACCGTGCTGGCCATTGCCTCGCTAGGCCTGCTGATCAATGAAAAAGCCGGTATCGTCAACCTGGGCGCTGAGGGCATGATGCTGTGTGCCGCCATTGCCGGGTTTGCCGCGGTGGTGCACACCGGCAGCGACACCCTGGGCTTTGCAGCGGGCATGCTGGCCGGGGCCGCCATGGCAGCTGTTTTTGGCGCGCTGGTGATCTGGCTCAACACCAACCAGTACGCCACCGGGCTGGCGCTAAGCTTGTTTGGCACCGGCTTTTCCGCCTTTGCCGGGGTGCGCTACGTCCAAGAAAAAATCCCTGAGCGGCCGAGCTTTGCCATTCCCGGCCTGTCTGACTTGCCTTTTTTTGGGTCAGCGCTCTTTAAGCACCATCCGCTGGTGTACCTGACCGTGCTATTTGCCGGTGCACTGGTGTGGTGGCTGTACCGCACGCGCTCGGGTTTGGTGTTGCGCAGCGTAGGCGAGCGGCCCGAGTCGGCGCATGCGCTGGGCTACCCGGTGCGCTGGATCCGCTTGGGTGCCGTGGTGGCTGGAGGCGCGCTGTGCGGCTTGGCGGGGGCCTATATTTCGATTATTTACACGCCGCTGTGGGTGGAAGGCATGGTGGCAGGCAAAGGCTGGATTGCGCTGGCGCTGACCACCTTTGCCACCTGGCGCCCGGGCCGCGTGCTGCTGGGGGCCTACCTGTTTGGCGGGGTGACTATGCTGCAATTTCATCTGCAAGGCATCGGGGTGGACGTGCCCAGCCAGTTCCTGAGCATGCTGCCCTACGTCGCCACGATCGTGGTTTTGGCGCTCATTTCGCGAAATCCGGCCTGGATTCGGATTAATATGCCAGCTTCCATTGGAAAACCGTTTTACCCTGGCTCCTGATGATTACCCTCGATACCTTACTTCACAAAGGAAATGAAATGACAGATGTGCAAAAACGTTCGCTGCTGAAGCTTGCAGCACTCACCGTCGTGGCGGCTGCCACACTGGTGGGCTGTGGCAAGAAGGAAGAAGCGCCAGCTCCCGCAGCAGCGCCGGTTGCTGAAGCTCCAGCCAAGCCCGAGCCGCTGAAAATTGCCTTTGCTTATGTCGGCCCGGTGG
>CANHZG010000236.1 GCA_947464995.1 Comamonadaceae bacterium
CAGCGGCTGTTGAAGCGATTGAAGCTCACGACCGCCGACTCACGCAAAGCGTGCGCACCAGCTGGGCCGAGAGCTTGGCCTTGAAAGAGCAAGTCGAACCCGTGCGCAACCTGCTGATTGGCTCTGAAGAAATTGTGGCCTCTTACTTGCGCCAGTTCCAGGTGGGCCGAAAAAATTGGCTCGACGTGTTGAACGCCCAGCGCGAAAAGGCCCAAGCCGGATACTCATTTTCCGACCTTGAATACCCACTGATGCTGTCTAACGTCAGGTTGCTGCTGCTGGCTGGACGCTGGGATTCCACCACGTTGAGCCTCATCCATGCTCCATAAATTGCCTGGCCTATCAGCCACACCGAACGATCTTGATTCCGGTCGCGCTGAAGTGCTTTTGATGGACGACGCAGCACTCTCGAGTCTGCTGTCACGCATGGCTGCGCTGCTTGGTCACGCCGTGCCTTCGCACCGCTTTGGCATGGTTGAGCACAGCCAAGACGGCGTTGAGCTGGCGCAGCTGCCGCGCCAGCAAAAAGCCATTGAAATGTGGAAGGCACGCTTTGCCAGTGCGCCTGTTCGCTTTTTGCGCCCAGACGAGCTAGACCGCGGCTCTTTTCCCTTGTTGTGGATTGCCCCTGACGGACAAGACGTGCGCCTGGTTCGCGGCCGGCTGAGCCACGGCGCCTGCTCCACTGAAAATGCCAACGGCTTGGCCCAAGAGCTAGACCCCGCCACAGTCGCCAGCGGCACGCTGCTTCAGTTGCGCGCTGACACGGGTGAGCAACACGACGCCGACGCCCCGCGCACCGCCACCGACTGGTTTGCTTACGCCATTCGAAAGCATCGGCGCATCTTTGCAGAAGCGATTTTTGCCACCTTCATGATCAGCAGCATCGGCCTGGTCTCAGCCATGTACACCATGCAGGTGTACGACCGCGTGGTGCCCACCAAAGGCTATTCCACCTTGTGGGTGCTCACCGCTGGCGTGCTGCTGGCGATTGTTCTTGAGTTCACCATGAAGCAGGTCAGGGCGCACATGACGGACCGCGCCTCCAAAGCCATTGACCAAGAACTCTCGGGCGTCTTCTTTGGTAAGGCGCTAGACATCCGCATGGACGCTCGGCCCAACACCGTGGGCACCTTTGCCTCGCAAATTCGGCACTTTGAATCGGTGCGCAACTTCATGACCTCGTCGACGCTGTTTATTTTGGCCGACGCCCCGTTTGCGCTGCTGTTCATCGGCGTCATGGCGTTGATTGCCGGGCCGGTGGCCATTGTGCCGCTGGTCATGGTGCCGGTGGCCATTCTCACGGGCTTGTACTTTCGCAACCCGATTGAGCGGCTCACGGGCGAAAACATGGCCGAGTCGAATCGTAAAAACGGTTTGCTGATTGAAGCAGTTGATGGCATTGAATCCATCAAAGCGGCTGGCGGCGAATGGAAAATGCAAGACCGCTACCGCAACCTCACAGCCATCATTGCCGTCAGCGAGCTCAAGCTTAAAACCATCACCAGCCGCGCCACCAACTTGGCGCAAAGCATCCAGCAGCTCAACTACGTGGGTTTAATCGTGGTTGGCGCTCATGCCATCAGCACTGGCCAGCTGACCATGGGCGGGCTGATTGCTTGCACCATCATCAGCGGCCGGGCGCTGGGGCCCTTGGTACAAATTCCGCAGCTCATCGTGCAGTGGAAGCACGCACAAACAGCGCTCAAATCGCTCGACGCCATCATGGCCATGCCAAGCGACCGCAGCGGCCAAGAGCGCCTGATGGTGCCCGACAACTGCAGCGGTCGGTTGCAAATAGACAAAGCCGTGTTTGCCTACCGCGCAGACCAGCCCACGCTCGAAGTCGCTGCCCTCAGCATCCAGCCCGGTGAGCGCATTGCGGTGCTCGGCTCCGTCGGTTCGGGCAAGTCAACCCTCATCAAAATTCTCTCGGGTTTGTACAAACCCAAGAGCGGCAGTGTCTTGCTAGACGGCATTGACATGGACCAACTCGCCCCCGAGTTTGTGCGCGAGCACATTGGCTACTTGCCGCAAGACGTGCGCCTATTTAACGGCACGCTGCGCGACAACCTCACGCTCGGCCTGCCAGCGCCAAACGACAGCTTGGTTCTGCGCGCCGCCCGCCTGACAGGGCTTGACCAAGTCATTCAAAACCACCCCAAAGGGCTGGAGTTGGAGATCAACGAAGGCGGGCGCGGCCTGTCTGGCGGCCAACGCCAGTTGGTCGGGTTGACACGCCTGCTGCTGGCGCAGCCCCGCATCATGCTGCTTGACGAACCCACCGCCTCCATGGACATTCAGTTAGAGACGCGCGTCATGAAGCACTTGTTTGAAGACATCGCGCCTGAATCTGTGCTGGTGGTGGTCACCCACAAGATGGGCTTGCTGCCGCATGTCAACCGCATCATCGTTGTTGAAAAAGGGCGCATCGTGGCCGACGGCCCACGTGACCGAATACTCGCCCGCATGAAACAAGCTGGGCCTGCTGCTGCGCCCGCCGCTACGCCTGCCGTGAAAGCTGAGGAAACTGCAGCATGAAGATTTTCTGGTTCCTTCACTCCAACACCAGCCAACGCGGCAACACGCCGGCGGTTGAAGACCTGCGCGGCTCGCGCTGGGTGCTGAGCATTACGTTTGTCTCCCTAGCCAGCTTTTTTGCTTGGGCCTACTTTGCCGAACTGGACGAAATCACCCGTGCCCCCGGCACCGTTATTTCTTCATCTCGCACCCAAGTCATTCAGTCGCAAGATGGCGGCACGCTAGAGGCCTTGCTCGTCAAAGAAGGCGACACGGTAGAGGCCGGGCAAACACTCGCCCGCCTAGAGCGCACCCGCGCAGCAGCCACCTTTCTTGAAACACGAGCCAAAGCCGCCGGCTTGTCGGCCACCTCTGCCCGACTGCGTGCAGAGGTCTTTGGTGGAGAGATCGATTTCCCGCCCGAGATAGCTAACTACCCGGAATTTCGCAGCAACCAGTTGGCCCTCTTTAAGAAGCGCCAAGAAGCCCTTAGCGAAGAACTCCAGGGCATCAAAGACATGACCGGCTTGGCCATAGAAGAGCTCAACATGAACCTGCCGCTGGTCAAGTCCGGCGACGTCAGCCGCACCGAAGTACTGCGGCTGCAACGCCAAGTGGCCGACCTGAGATCGCAAGGCACCAACAAGCGCAACAAGTACTTTCAGGACGCACAGGCCGAGCTCAACAAGGTTGAAGAAGAACACGCCGGCACACTGCAGCTCATGGCCCAGCGCAAAAATCTGCTGGACCAAACCAAGCTGACATCCCCCATGCGCGGCGTGGTTAAAAACGTCCGAATCACCACCCAAGGCGGGGTGATTCGGGCAGGCGAAGAAGTCATGCAAATTGTCCCGCTGGAAGACGACTTATTGATTGAAGCCAAAGTGTCTCCGTCAGAGATCGCCTTCATCAGTATTGGCATGACCGCCAGCGTCAAGATCGACGCCTACGACTCCACCATCTACGGCGACCTGCCCGGCAAACTTATTTTCATTAGCGCTGATACCCTCAGCGAAAATCTGAAGGAAAACGAAAAGCCTTACTACCGTGCCCGCGTGCGCACCACCGGACGGCGGTTCAGCGGCCGCCCAGACACCGAGATCGACATTTGGCCCGGCATGACCGCGACGATCGAAGTCAAAACCGGCAGAAAATCTGTGTTGAATTATTTAATGAAACCAATCATAAAAACGGTAAGCGAATCACTGGGGGAGCGTTGAGTCTATGTTTTTCGGAACCCACATCCGTACCCGAACCCATCCGTAATTTTTTAGGTAATCAGGGCGAAGCGTAACCAAAATAGATTTGTAAGCACTGCTTAAAAACCTTCTCTTTTCGGTCATTAAAGCGGTATTCGATTTCCTTCAGATACATCGGGAAGTGATACCTAGAAACTCCCCAATAGTAGTAGAGAATGTGTTTGGCATAGCTCCGAAATCCCTCGATGCCGTTAATGGGATGTTTTGTGCTTTTGTCGACGACGAATTTACTGTGACTCACGGCACGGTGTTTACCAAATCGCCTGAGCGATCGATACCCCCGGAGGGCATCGGTGTAGTAGAAAGATCCCTTCTTAGAGCGGGCTTTGATGTGGTTCATGAGGGTCTCCGCCAAGACCGCGACTCGACCACTTTGGTATAGACCCTGCCTTCCCTCTCCCGCAGACCGAAAACGACGCTTTTTCCGGCAGCACCCCGGCCACGTTTGCCTTTCGCCTGGCAGGCGATCGCTTGGTAACCTGGTAACCGTATTCGTGCCATGCTCGGGGGTACCCAG
>CANHZG010000237.1 GCA_947464995.1 Comamonadaceae bacterium
TGGGCCAACACGTCGGCAACCACCACCTGCAGGCCCAGCGGCGCGGCGCGGGTTTGAATCACCGCAATGGTTTGCGGGTGGCAGCCGGGGTCGACCAAAAACACCGAGCTGCTGCTCTTGACGCTGCGCCGCGCCAGCGTCATGGCCTCGGCGGCGGCGGTGGCTTCGTCGAGCATGGAGGCGTTGGCCATGGGCATCGCGGTGAGGTCACACACCATGGTCTGGAAGTTAACCAAAGCCTCCATGCGGCCCTGGCTGATTTCGGCCTGGTAGGGCGTATAGGCCGTGTACCAGGCAGGGTTCTCCAAGATGTTGCGCAGTACCACGCCCGGCGTGTGGGTGCCGTAATAGCCCTGGCCGATCCAACTCTTGAGCAGCACGTTGCGCTGGGCCAGGGCCTTGAGCTCTGCCAAGGCCTGGGCCTCACCCACGGCCGGGGGCAGTTGCATCGGCGCGGCGCGCCGGATGCTGGCGGGCACGATGGCGTCTATCAGCCCATCAAGCGTGGTCTCGCCCATGGCGTGCAGCATGTGCGCCTCGTCCTGTGCGCTCAGGCCAATGTGGCGGGCAGCGAATTCGCCTGGGTTTTCCAGGGCGTGCAAAGCGGTGGCGTGGATGTGCATCAGATTCTCCGGTAGGTTGCGCGTGTGGCCATGGCGGCAGCGGCGCAGCAGGTGGCGGTGGGCTTATTTGGCGAAATCGCCGTAGGCGGTTTCGTCCATCAAGGCGTCGAGCTGCGCTGGCTCGCTGAGCTTGACTTTGAAAAACCAGCCCGCCCCCAGCGGGTCGGTATTGGCCAGGGCCGGTGCATCGCGCAAGGCGTCGTTGACAGCGACGATTTCGCCTGACACCGGCATGTACACGTCTGCTGCGGCCTTCACCGACTCGACCACGCCGGTGACGTCGCCCTGGCCAAAGTGCGCGCCCACTTCGGGCAGTTCAACGAACACCACATCGCCCAAGGCGTCTTGTGCGTGGTGCGTAATGCCCACCGTGGCCACGCCCTGGTCGGCCAAAATCCATTCATGCTCGGCGGTGTATTTGAGTGCCATGTGATCTCCTAGAGGTAAGTAAAACAAAGGGGAAACTGAAACCGACTCGCTCAACCACGGTGGTAGCGGTGGGGCACAAACGGCAGGGCGCACACCTGCATGGGAACGGGTTTGCCCCGCACCATGGCCACCACCTGGGTGCCCACGTCTGCGTAGCGCCGGTCGACGCAGCCCATGGCGATGGCGCGGTCCACACTGGGTCCAAGCAAGCCGCTGCTGACCTCGCCAATCGGCTGGCCCGCCGCGTCCTGCAAGGCCGTGTGTTCGCGCACCGGCACCCGCTCCAGCGCCAGCAGCCCCACGCGCAGGCGCTCGCAACCGTGTTCGATCTCGTGTAGAACCCGCTGTGCGCCGGGGAAGCCACCCGCCCGTGCGCCCCCCGTGCGCCGTACTTTCTGAACGGCCCACAGCAGTTGCGCCTGGGCGGGTGTGGTCTGCGCGTCAAGCTCGTTGCCGTAGAGGCACAAACCAGCTTCGAGCCGCAGCGAATTGCGCGCACCCAGGCCGATGGGAAGCACCTCGGGTTGCGCCAGCAAAGCGCGCGCTAAAGCGTCTGCGCCCGCCTGGGGCACCGAGATCTCAAACCCGTCCTCGCCGGTGTAGCCGCTGCGCGTGATAAACAGCGCGTGGCCGGCCCAGGCAAAGTCGCCGCCCGACATAAACACCAAGGCAGCCACGCCTGGCACCACACGCTCCAGGGCTGTGGCCGCCGCCGGGCCTTGCAAAGCCAGCAGGGCGTGTGTGTCCAGCGGCGTGATGCGGCAGCGCTGCCCGATGCGGGTCTGCAGGTGCGCCAGATCGGCGGCTTTGCAAGCGCCATTGACCACCAGCAACAAGTGGTCTGCACAGCGGGTAAACATCAAATCATCCAGAACGCCGCCCTCGTCGTTGAGCAGCAAACCGTAGCGCTGGCGCCCCAGGCCCAGGCCTAGCACGTCCATGGGAATGAGCGACTCCAGCGCCAAGCTGGCCTGCGGCCCCGACAGGGTGAGCTGGCCCATGTGGGACACATCAAACAAGCCGGCCTGGCTGCGGGTGTGGCGGTGTTCGGCGATCAGGCCTTGGGGGTACTGGACCGGCATGCTGTAGCCGGCAAAGGGCACCATGCGAGCGCCAAGCTCCAGGTGCAATGCGTGCAGGGGGGTGTGAAGAAGGGGGGTGTCTGGCACGGCGGGACTCCAAGGCAATCGACCCCACGCGCTGCAGGCCGGTAACCCTGTTGTCCGCTTTACCTGAGAGATTCAACGCTACAAACCTGTAGCGCATTGCCCCTTCGGTGGGCGGCACTTAAGGGCCGCCTCTCTCCAACAGAATAAAAAGTCAGTCCTTTTGCCTGAGCGTTCAGCCTTCGGCGGTCTTGCGACTCTCTCCTGACGCGGCCATTCTAGTCCCAGGGCGCTACCATTGCCCACACCCCAACACCCAGGAGCCCTGCATGCCCACCGAAGAGCGCTTCACCCGTTTTGCCGACTTTTATCCCTTTTACTTGGGTGAGCACGCCCACCCGGTGTCGCGGCGGCTGCACTTTGTGGGCACCACGATTGCGGCAGTGCTGCTCACATCGGCGCTCACGGAGCAAATCGGCTGGCTCGTACTGGTGGCGCTGGTGCAAGGCTACGCGTTTGCCTGGGTGGGGCACTTCTTTTTTGAGCACAACAAGCCCGCCACCTTCCAATACCCGCTGTTTAGCCTAATGGGCGACTGGCGCATGTGGTTTGACATCTTGACGGGCAAGATGAAGTTCTAAGGCCTGGGCGACCTACAAAAACCGGTCCAGTATCTTCTTGCTGTGCGCATCGAGCGCCAGTTGGTCGCGCACCAGGTAGTGGATGCCGTGGGCGTCGGCAATCAGCAGGCCATGCTCGGTGCCCACGCGGCGAATGTCTTCGTCGCCGCGCAATACAAATTCGCAGGCGCCCCGGTCGGTCTCCACGGCCCAGGTGCAGGGTGTGGAAAAGCCGCTGACCGACACGATGCGCGCAATCACTGGCATGAACTCGCGCAAGGCAAGCTCTTGGCGCAGCATGTCTTGGGTGGACTGTGGCAAGTCGGCCAGGTTGGGCACCCAAGCCACTTCATGGCCATCGGTGTCCAACACGGAAACGCCTTCATCGGGCGCCTGAATGGGAAATGCACGCACCGGCACCACGGCCTCAAAGCGCCGACCTTGGGCGTTGGTCAGCACCAACTTGCCAAAGGGGGTGCGTTCCAAAACGAAGGGGACGGGCGCGGCGCGATTTGTAACAAGGGCGTGGTTCATGATTCGCTGCCTTACAAAGCCAACACCGGCGCTGCGTTGCGTGCCTGGGCCTGGTAGAGGTTGAAATAAGCACCCTCTTGGGCCATGAGCGCGTCGTGCGTGCCCTCTTCCACCACGTGGCCCCGGTCCAGCACCACCAGGCGGTCGGCGCGGTGCAGGGTGGACAAGCGGTGGGCGATGGCGATGGTGGTGCGGCCTTGCACCAAGTTTTCCAGGGCTTTTTGGATTTCTTTTTCGGTCTCGGAGTCCACCGAACTGGTGGCTTCGTCCAGGATCAGGATGCGCGGGTCGATCAGCAGCGCACGTGCAATCGAGATGCGCTGGCGCTCGCCGCCCGAGAGGCCCTGGCCGCGTTCACCCACCATGGAGTCATAGCCCTGGGGCAGGCGCAGGATGAACTCGTGCGCATGCGCGGCGCGGGCGGCGGCCACGATCTCGCTGCGCGTGGCCTCGGGCTTGCCGTAGGCAATGTTCTCCGCGATGGTGCCAAAGAATAAATAGGGCTCTTGCAGCACCAGACCAATGTTTTTCCGAAAGTCGGCCACGGCATACGAGCGAATGTCCACGCCGTCGACCAGTATGGCGCCCTCGGACACGTCGTAAAAGCGGCAAATCAGGTTCACCAGCGTGCTCTTGCCCGAGCCGCTGTGGCCCACCAGGCCAATCATCTCGCCGGGCGCGATTTTGAGATTGATACCCCGGTTCACTGCGCGGTTGCCGTAGCGAAACCCCACCTCGCGCAGTTCAATGCGCCCTTGCACCCGGTCCAGGTGCACCGGGTTTTGCGGCTCGGGGACGCTAGATACATGGTCCAGGATGTCAAAAATGCGTTTGGCCGCCGACGCCGACTTTTGCGTGACCGAGACGATGCGGCTCATGGAATCGAGCCGCCCGTAAAAGCGTCCGATATAGGCAATGGCCGCAAGCAACATACCCACGGTGATCTGCCCGTGCGCCACCTGCCAGATGCCAAAGCCCCA
>CANHZG010000238.1 GCA_947464995.1 Comamonadaceae bacterium
CGCGAATTTTTGGCCGGTGCCCACGCGATGGACGGGCACTTTCGCAGCGCGCCCCTCGCGGCGAATCTGCCGGTGCGCATGGGCTTGCTGGACGTCTGGTACCGCAACTTCCACCATTTCAGCAGCCGCTCGGTCGCCCCCTACCACAGCGCCCTGCGCCGCCTGCCCGCCTATTTGCAGCAGCTGGAGATGGAAAGCAACGGCAAGCGCGTGGACGCCAGCGGCGCGGCGCTGCCCTTTGGTACTTCGCCGGTGCCGTGGGGCGAGTCGGGCACCAACGGCCAGCATGCTTATTTTCAAATGCTGCACCAGGGCACGGACGTGGTGCCGGTGGAGTTTGTGGCCGTCAAAAAAGCCCGCCACACCCTGGCCGCTCACCACCCGCTGCTGCTGGCCAATGTGCTGGCCCAGGCCCAGGCGCTCATGGTGGGCAAGACCGACGCCGGTGGCCACAAACACTTTCCTGGCAACCGCCCCAGCACCTTTTTGCTGCTCGATGACCTGACCCCCGCGTCCTTGGGCGCGCTGATCGCACTGCAAGAACACCGCGTATTTGTCAGCGGCGCGCTGTGGGGCATCAACAGCTTTGACCAGTGGGGCGTGGAGCTGGGCAAAGTACTGGCCAAAGACATTGCGCCGCGCCTGGACAGCGGCGACACCACCGGGCTGGATGGGTCTACGGCGGGCTTGTTGGGGATGTTGCGGGCTTAGCGTTCATTCATCGCCCCGCCAAAGGCCTTATAGATCGGCTTGGCCAAGTACTTCAGCACCGAGCGGCGCCCGGTTTTGATGTCCACGCTTGCGGTCATGCCTGGCTTTAACACCACGGCGGCCAGCATCGGGTTAGGGTGGCTGCGGGCTTTTTCGGCATCGAGCTTGACTTGCGCGCGGTAGTAAGTACTGCTTTGGCCGTTAGCACCTTGCTCCACCAGCGTGTCAGAGCTCAGATAAACCAAGGTGCCTTCCAGACTCCCGTAGACCGAATAGTCAAAGGCGTCGAGCTTGATCGTCACCGGTAGCTCCAGCTGCAACTGCCCAATGTCCACGGGGTTGATCTTGACCTCAATGACCATGCCGCCCTCGGTGGGTGATATCTGCATCATCTCGTCACCGGCGCGCAGCACGCCGCCAATGGTGGTCACCTTGAGGTACTTCACCACGCCGGCAATGGGCGCGGTCAGCACCGTGTGGCCCAACACGCTTTTGCGCTCGTCAAGCTTGTAGCTATTGGATGCAAGGTCTTCGGCCAGCTTGCTAGCCTCGGCACGGGCGTCTTGCAGGTATTTGTTGCGTGTGGCGTTGATCTTGCCCTCGATGTCCACCGCCTGGCGCTTGGCACGCATCACCTCCAGGCGGCTGGTGTCGCCGTTTTTGAGCAGTACCTCGTTCATGCGCAGCTCCTCAGTTGCCATATCCAGTGCCTGTTGTAGGCTGGACAGTTCCTGCTCCAGGCTGCGCTTGCGCTGCGCGTACAAGGCTTGCTGCACCGCCACGATCTTGGGGTAGGCGCGAAGCCAGGGGCCAAACTCGGGTGCACGGTCCAGCGCCTCGGCCTGGGTGCGCGCCAGCGCCGTGGCAAGTGCCGCCTCTTTGGCCCGGCTCTCCTCAAACCCGGCCACCGAGCGCTCGCGCTCCATCACCGCCAGTTCTTGGCCGGCCTTGACGCTTTGGCCCTCTTCGACCAGCAGCTTCTCCAGCACGCCGCCGTCGGCCGACTGGATCACCTGGGTGCGCGCCGTGGGAATGATCTGGCCCTGGGCGCGCACGGTCTGCTCAATTT
This sequence comes from Comamonadaceae bacterium, assembly GCA_947464995.1. Lineage (GTDB taxonomy): Bacteria > Pseudomonadota > Gammaproteobacteria > Burkholderiales > Burkholderiaceae_C > Allorhodoferax. The sequence goes on from CANHZG010000238.1 coordinate 1,781, forward strand.
CAAACAGGGCCGCCCACAGCACAAAGGCCACCAGTGCGGCCAATAGCAGCGCGGTCATGGACGCAAAGCCGCGCTGCTGCGCGGACTGCGGGCTGGCTTGCTGAGCGGCTTGCGGGACCGGGGGGGTCTGCAGTTTTTGCAGCACCTGCGCCTTGGGGCCGTCCATCACCACTTGCTGGTTGGCCACCACAATCAGGCGGTCCACCAGGTCAAACATTTCGGCCTTGTGCGTCACCAGCACCAGCGTGTGGGCCGGGCCGATGGCGGCCTTGAGCGCCTGCGCCACCTGTTGCTCCAGGCCCCGGTCCATCGAGGCGGTGGGCTCATCGAGCAGCCAGATGCGCGGCTGGCGCAAGAAAGCCCGTGTCAGGTTGACCAACTGGCGCTGCCCACCTGAGAGGCCGGTGCCACCTTCAAAGATTTCTTGCTGCAAGCCCTTGGGGTGGGTGGTAATGACGGTTTGCAGCAGGCCGGTGTCGCGCGCGGCCTGCATGATCGCCTCGTCGCCGGGGTCAAGCTGGCCCAGAATCAGGTTGTCGCGCAAGGTGCCGGCAAACAGGCGTCCGTCCTGCTGTACGTAGCCCATGTTCTCGGCCAACAGCGGCTTGGAAAGGTGGGCAATGTCCACGTCGTCGAGCAAGATGCGCCCCTCCTGCGGCTTGTACATGCCCGAGAGCAGGCGCAGCAGCGTGGTTTTGCCCGCACCGATGGGGCCGAGCACGCCGATTTTTTCTCCCGGTCGAATCACCAGGGCGGGCACCGCCAGTGCCTTTTTGCCGCCATAGTGGGTCACCACCCCCTCAAAGCGGTACGCACCTTTGAGTTGGTTCAGCACAATGGGCGCCTCCTGCCCGTGGTGGTCGTCTTGCAGGGCCCACAGGCGGTCCAGCCCCTGCAACGCCGCCTTGGCGTGGGCCCATTGCACCAGTTGGCCCGGAATCATCGACACGGGTGACAGCACCCGCCCCGACAGGATGGAGCATGCAATCAGGCTGCCCAGCGTGAGCTCGCCGCGGCTCACCAGCAAGGCCCCCACGGCCACCAGCAGGGTGTAGGACACCTGCTGCAGCGCACCAGCCAGGTGCTGGGAATGTTCGCTGACGTTGCGCATCTGCAAGTCGCTGTCGCGCGCGTCGTCGGTAGTCTTCATCCAGCGCGACAGCATGCGCCAGCCGCCCTGGCCGGACTTGATGGTCTCGGCCCCTTCGATGGTCTCCACCAGCAGTCCGGTTTTTTTGTTGCTCGCCGTGTTGGACTTGGCGGCCAGGGCGTCAACTTGCTTGCGGTAATACATGCCCACACCCAGGCACACCACAAAGAAGGCCAGCGCAATGGCGGCCAACCAGCCGCCGATGAGCGCCATCACCCCCAGAAACAGCAGCGCAAACGGCGCGTCCACCAGCAAACTGGTGGTGACTGAGGTAAAAAAGCCGCGCACCGTCTCGTAGCCACGCATCTGCGCGGCCAGAGCGCCTACGCTTTGGGGCAGCTGGTCAAGCCGGATTGCCAAAAACCGCAAATACACGGTGCGTGCCAGGCGCTGGTCCACCTCGTCGATCAGGCGCTCGTACAGTCGGCTGCGCACGCGCTTGGCCACCACCTCAAACAAAATCGCGCCCAACACCCCCAGCGTAAGCACCAGCAGGGTTTGGGACGCTGCTGTGGGAATCACCCGGTCGTAGACCTGCATGCTGTAAAACGAGGTCACCAGCGCCACCAGGTTGATCATCACACCGCCCACCACCGCCTCGCGCAGCACGCTGGCATGGGCAAATAGTGCATCCGTAATGAGCTGGTACACCGGGCTGTTGCTGGCCGAGTAGGGCCGGGTCAGGCGCACGGTGGCAATGGCGTGGCGGTCGAGTTTGGCGTCGGCGCACTCGTTCCAGCGGTTGTTGGCCGCGTCCCACCAGTCGCTGATCCACTGGCCCTGTGCGTTTTGGCCGCGCAGCACGCCCCATTGGCCTTGCCCCTGTTCGCCGTCCAGGGTGTGCAGCAGGGCCGGCACCTTGGACGCATCGGGCCCGCTCAACCAGCGCGCTGCTTTCACCTGCAGGTGCTCGGTCACGGTCTTGAGCTGGCGCTGGGGCTTACCCGTGGCGTCGGGCACCGCCTGCGCGGCGGCTACCGCCTCTTGCAGCGCCAGGCGGTCCACGCTTTCGTGCTGCAACTGCGCCAAGCGCGCCAGGCACGGTAACAAATGGTTCATCTCGGGGGAATTCATGGGCGGATTTGGGTGGCGGCATCAGTGCCCTGGGTATAAAAATCCAGGCGCCAGCTCACCACCACCTGGGTGGACAGCAAGTCGGCGATCAGGGTCTCGGTCTGCGCTAACTCGCGCGCGGCGTTCATCACGTCCAGCCACGACTTGCGTCCGGCCAAAAACTGCCGGTCGTAGGAGTCCGCCACCCCTTGCGCTGAGCGCAAGGACGCCTGCACCGCCGCCAGCCGGGCGTCTGCCGACTGGGCCAGCGCATGGTCGGCCAGAACCTGCTCGCCCACGGCGCGCAG
>CANHZG010000239.1 GCA_947464995.1 Comamonadaceae bacterium
ATCCACCTCGCCGCCCGCGTCCACGTGATGCAAGAAACGCACGCCGATCCAATGGCGGCTTTTCGGCTGGCCAACGTGGATTCCACTTTGCGCTTGGCCAGCCAAGCTGCTGTGGCCGGTGTGCAGCGCTTTGTCTTTATGAGTTCGGTCAAAGTTAATGGCGAATCCACGCCCAGCGGAGTTCCTTTTTCTGAGTTGGATATCCCCCACCCGCAAGACCCCTACGCCGTGTCCAAGATGGAAGCAGAACAGGGTTTGCGTGGTATTGCCGCCCAAACTGGCATGCAGGTTGTAATTGTTCGTTCGCCGCTGATCTATGGCCCGGGTGTGAAGGCCAATTTTGCAGCGCTCATGCGTGCCGTTGTTCGGGGGGTGCCGCTGCCTTTGGGAGCTGTGCGCAATTTGCGCGGCCTGGTGGGGCTGGACAACCTGGTGGACTTCATCACCCTGTGCGCGGTACATCCGGCAGCGGCCAACCAAACCTTTTTGATCAGCGATGGGAATGACCTGTCCACGCCGGACTTGGTTCGCGCCATGGCGCATGCGGCGGGCAAACCGGCCCGATTGGTGTCCGTGCCTGTGGCTTTGTTGGAATGTTCCGCCGCCTTGCTCGGACGTCGCGCAGCGGTGCAGCGCCTGTGTAGCAATTTGCAGCTCGATACGTCCAAGGCGCACACGCTGCTGGGTTGGGTGGCACCCGTTTCGTTAGAGGAAGGCTTGCGACGTGCTTTTGCCGGGGCTCGACCATGAGTAAACGCGTGTTTGATGTGCTCTTGGCGGGTCTGGCGGGTCTGGTCTTATTGCTGCCCCTGTTGCTGCTGGCGCTGTGGGTGCGTGCTACGTCCAAAGGGCCCGCCCTGTATTGGTCTGCCCGCGTGGGCCGTAACAATGTCTTATTTAATATGCCCAAGTTTCGCACCATGCGGCTGGGTACGCCAGCGGTGGCGACCCATTTGCTGACCGACCCCCAATCGTCCCTAACTCCCATAGGGCCTTTTCTGCGGAAAAGCAGTTTGGACGAATTGCCCCAGCTCTGGAGTATCTTGAACGGGGATATGAGCTTTGTCGGCCCCCGACCAGCGCTTTTTAACCAAAATGACCTTGTAGCCCTGCGCAGTGCAGCTGCTATAGACCAGATCAGGCCGGGTTTGACCGGCTGGGCGCAAGTCAACGGCAGGGATGAATTGCCCCTCGCCCACAAAGTTGCTCTAGATCATGAGTATTTGCTGCGCCAGTCATTCATTTTTGACATGAAGATACTGGTGTTGACCTTTATCAAGGTCTTTAAGCGCGAAGGTGTTTCTCATTAAGGTTGAATTGAATTACAATCAACGGCGGGATTTTTTTTACTGGAGATAAAGATGACCAACCTGATCGATATTCAAAGCCAAATCGAAAAGCTACAAAAGCAAGCCAATGAAATCAAAGCCAAAGATTTCGCGTCCACCGTGAAAGATATTCACGCCAAGATGCAAGCCTTTGGTATTACTGTGAAAGATTTGCAGTCGCCCAAGTCGGGTAAAGCCGGGCGCCCTGCTAAAGCCAAAACCGGTGTTGCAAAAGCGGCCAAGGCGCCCAAAGCCCCCAAGGCTGCACGCAAAGCAGGTGCGCCGGTGGCAGCAAAGTTCCGGGGCCCCAATGGCGAGACCTGGTCTGGTCGCGGCTTGACGCCCAAGTGGCTCACCTCCTTGGTAGCCCAAGGGCATAGCAAAGAATCGTTTGCCGTGGCAACTGGGTCAGCTAGCGTGTAAGTCGGCGTCTAACGGGTCTGCCTTTTGTGGCAGGCCAAGGCCTATGGAAGCGGCACACCCATTCCTTTGGATGCGTGTGCCGTATCTTTTAGGACATTTTTTGTTGACTAATTACAAGCCTGCGCATGAAGGAACGTGCGCCAGGCCCAACATGGCATGCAATTACACGTACTAAGCTGGTCACGCACGGTAAAGCAATTGGTAGTTATTGCGCTGGACGTCGTTTTAGGTTTTGTTGCCACCTGGCTTGCATTTACTTTGCGGCTGGACGCGTTGCATATTCCTACGGTGGTTCAGTGGCGGCTTTATGGTTTGGTCCCGATTCTGGCCATACCCATCTTTGTGCGTTTTGGGCTTTACCGGGCGATATTTCGTTACTCCGGTCAGGCCGCGCTGGTGGCGACTGCCAAGGCCATCGCAGTCTATAGCGTCATACTGACAGTGCTATTGCTTTTCATGCAATGGACCATGGTTCCACGCAGTTTGGGAATACTACAGCCCCTTATATTCTTCGTGCTGGTGGCCACTAGCCGCGCCGTAGCACGTTTTTTATTGACGGGTTTGGTGGGCTTGTCTGGCGCCAATCGAGGGCGCTTATTGATATTTGGCGCAGGTACTGCCGGTGTTCAAACCGCGGTTGCGTTATCGGTCTCACGTCAATTTCGCTTATTGGGTTTTGTTGACGATGATCCCGCGAAAATTGGACGCAGTATCAATGGCCTGCCGGTTTGGCCGGCGCAGACGGTGGCCCAAAGGGTTGTAGACGAAGGCATTACCGACATATTGCTGGCCATGCCGAAGGCCTCCCGCGAGCGACGTAACGCGATTATTGAATCCCTAGATGGCCTGCCGGTCCACGTGCGCACGCTGCCCAGCATGTTCGACCTGGCCAGTGGCGAAGTCACGGTACAAGATGTACGCGAGCTCGACCCCGAGGATTTGCTGGGCCGATTGCCCGTGGCACCGGAAGCGCGCTTGCTGGCGCGCGACTTGGCTGGGCAGGTGGTTATGGTCACGGGTGCGGGGGGTAGCATTGGTGCGGAGTTGGCGCGCAACATACTGGCACAGGTCCCGCGAAAACTGGTGCTGCTGGACCACCATGAATACGGTTTGTACGCCATTGCCCAGGAACTGGAGTCCTTGTGTACCGTCAAAGGTTTGGCTGTAGACGTGGTCGCTTTGTTGGGCAGTGTGACAGACGGTGAGCACATGCACGCCATTTGCCGGCACCACCGACCCGCCACCGTTTACCACGCCGCGGCCTACAAGCACGTTCCGTTGGTCGAGTCCAACGTGGGGCAAGGCGTGCTCAACAACGTTTTTGGAACCTTGCGCATGGCCGAAGCGGCACGGACTGCGGGCGTGGGCCGGTTTGTGTTGGTCAGCACCGACAAAGCAGTGCGCCCCACAAACGTGATGGGTGCGACCAAGCGCATGGCCGAGCTGGTTTTGCAGGCGCTGGCTGCCCAAGCAGACCAGGCCCTGGCCGACCCCCATCCGTCTGAGCCGCAGCAGACCCCCGAAACCTGTTTTTCGATGGTGCGCTTTGGCAATGTGCTGGGCTCCAGTGGCAGCGTGGTTCCCTTGTTTCGCCAGCAACTGGCCCATGGTGGCCCCATCACGCTCACCCACCCGGAAGTCACCCGCTATTTCATGACCATCCCCGAGGCGGTGCAACTCGTTTTGCAGGCCGGCGCCATGGGCCAGGGGGGCGATGTTTTTGTGCTTGATATGGGCGAGCCCGTAAAGATTTTTGACCTTGCGCTGCGGATGGTTCACCTATCTGGCCTGTCCGTGCGGGACAGCGCGCGCCCTGACGGGGATATCGAAATTGTCGTAACCGGCCTGCGCCCGGGAGAAAAGCTCTACGAGGAGCTGCTCATTGGCGACAACCCTGAGCCCACGGCGCACCCGCGCATTTTGCGGGCCCGCGAGGCCATGCTGCCTTGGGACGAACTGCAGCCGCACCTGGACCGCCTTAAGGCGGCAGCCCTTGCGGAAGACGACGCCACCATGCGTGCCGTGTTGTCCGCTTGCGTGCAGGGGTTTGGAGCGGCCGCTGCCGTCACAATGCGGTGACACCTTCGCAAAACCCGTTCTACAGCTCCTTTTGCCTATGACTACCCTATCCCCGCACGACAAGGCCGACATACTGGCCAAGGCCTTGCCCTACATCCGCAAGTTCCATGGCAAAACCATGGTCATCAAGTACGGTGGCAACGCCATGACCGACCCGGCCTTGCAGGCCGCTTTTGCTCAAGACGTGGTGCTGCTGAAGCTGGTGGGCATCAACCCGGTGGTGGTGCATGGCGGCGGGCCGCAGATTGAGAACGCCCTCAAACGCTTGGGCAAGACCGGCGAGTTCATCCAAGGCATGCGCGTGACCGACGCCGAGACGATGGAAGTGGTCGAGTGGGTGCTGGGCGGCGAAGTGCAGCAAGACATCGTGGGCCTGATCAACCAGGCCGGGGGCAAGGC
>CANHZG010000240.1 GCA_947464995.1 Comamonadaceae bacterium
ACAAACAATTGGGCCCAAAATCCGGCGTCCGGGCCGCATTTGATGGCCTCCTTGATGCCCAGCGCTTTGGACAAGGGCAACCAAAACACCGAAAACCCGTAGGCCATGCCGATGCACAGGTGAATGGCCAGGGCTGCGGGAGGAACGAGCCAGCGGTTGAAGCCGGGACCCGCAATGATGCGCTCTTTGTCAAGCAAACCGGGGGATTCGGTCGTCATGGGTGAACTCCTGTCATCTAGGTGGGAAGGAGCGAAACCAATAGCTCTTGGCTCGCGAAAATCGCAGCCAAAAGGGAATGACTACAACGCAAACCAGTATCCGGGCGCAATCCCTACAAAGGCTTACAAGCCAAGGGCAAACCCTAGTGGCCAGTCCAAATAATTTTCAATTAACTATTGAAAACTTGGAAACACTGGCGAGCGAGCGCAAAGGCACCCGGGTCGGCCAAGGCGAAAGCAGCCCAAGGCTCAAGTCGTTTTGGAAATCGTAATGCTGGGGAACTTGCTGGAGAAGTCTTTGTTCTTAGCCGCAATGGCCACTGCCACCTTGCGCGCCACCGCTTTGTAGAGGGCGGCCACATCGCCCTCAGGCTCTGCCACCACGGTGGGCTTGCCGCTGTCGGCCTGCTCACGGATGGACATGGCCAAGGGCAAGGCGCCCAGGTAGTCCATGGCGTACTCGGTGGCCATGTTTTTGCCACCATCAGCGCCGAAAATGTGCTCCACGTGGCCGCAGTTGCTGCACACGTGAACGGCCATGTTCTCCACAATGCCCAAAATCGGCACGCCCACTTTTTCAAACATCTTGATGCCTTTTTTGGCATCCAAGAGCGCAATGTCCTGCGGCGTGGTGACGATGACAGCACCCGTCATGGGCACGCGCTGGCTCAACGTGAGCTGAATGTCGCCCGTGCCGGGGGGCATATCTACCACCAGGTAGTCAAGCTCCTGCCAATGCGTTTGGCGCAGCAGTTGCTCCAGGGCTTGTGTGGCCATCGGGCCGCGCCAGATCATGGCCTCGTCCTGGGCGACCAAAAACCCAATGGACATCACCTGCACGCCGTAATTGAACAAAGGCTCCATGGTCTTGCCGTCCTCGGACGCGGGTTTGCCCGTGATGCCCATCATCATGGGCAGGCTGGGGCCGTAAATGTCGGCGTCAAGCAGGCCCACGCGGGCGCCTTCGGCAGCCAAGGCCAGGGCCAGATTGACCGCCGTGGTACTTTTGCCCACGCCGCCTTTGCCCGAGGCGACGGCCACAATGTTCTTAACGCCGGGCAGCAGTTGCACGCCGCGCTGCACGGCGTGGGCCGTGACGTTCAGGCGCGGCTGGATCTCGACGTGCACCACGCCATCGACCGTCTGCGCGGCAGCGGCCAGGGCCTGACAAAAGCCGGGAATCTGGCTTTGGGCCGGGTAGCCCATTTCCAAATCAAATTGCACGGTGTCGCCTTGCAAGCTCAGATTTTTGATGCATTTGGCACTGACAAAGTCTTTGCCGGTATGGGGATCGATGACGGTCTTGAGAACTTCAAGAACCGCTTGTTCGCTTGCTGCCACTACACACTCCTCTAAATTGGGTTGGGCCCGAGTCTAGCGGCAGCGCAAATGGCCTTTGGTGGTATGGTTTAAGCAGCATCCCAAACGCTCCGACGCAGCACCGTGCGCCACAACCCGAACCCGCTATGCCGCAACCACCGCCGCCTGCGCACCCAATCACCGGACTCGTGCTCAGCGGGGGTGGCGCCCGCGCGGCCTACCAGGTGGGTGTGCTCCAAACGATTGCCGCCATCCGCCGTGAATGCGGTTTTGGCGCAGGGCCCAACCCGTTTCCAGTCATCACAGGCACATCGGCCGGCGCAATCAACGCCGCTGTGTTGGCCTGCGGTGCCGACGACTTTGACGGTGCCATGGCCGAGCTGGTGGACGTGTGGGGCAACTTCCATGTGGAGCAGGTGTATGACACCGGCGTCTTGGGCATGGTGCGCTCGGGCGCGCGCTGGCTTTCTCTTTTGTCGCTGGGCTGGTTGTTGCGGCAAAAACGCATGCGCCCCAAGTCGCTTCTCAACAACGACCCGCTGCACGATTTGCTGACCAAGCGCGTACGCTTTGAGCGCCTGCCCGGTCTGTTGCAAGAGGGGCACTTGAAGGCGCTTGCGATTACCGCCTCGAGCTACGGTACAGGTGAGCACGTCACATTTTTTCAAAGCGACGCTCCGGTGGCGCCTTGGGTGCGCAACCAGCGCCTGGCGCAGCACAGCCCAATTGGCGTAGCGCATTTGCTGGCCAGCGCCGCCATTCCCTTTGTATTTCCGGCAGTGCGTTTGGACGGGCCCCAAGGCCCGGCCTTTTTTGGTGATGGCTCGATGCGCCAAACGGCGCCTACGTCGGCCGCCATCCACCTGGGGGCAGAACGCATTTTGGTGGTCGGCGCCGGACGCATGCAAGAGCCCCGGACACTTTCAACGGTCGAGCCACACTACCCCAATTTGGCGCAAATTGCCGGCCATGCACTGTCGAGCATCTTCTTGGACTCGCTCTTGGTCGACGTGGAGCGCTTGCGTCGCATCAACCAAACCTTGCAATTGATCCCGTCTGACAAGCGCACCAACACCCACTTGCGCCCAGTGGAGTTGCTGCTGATTGCGCCCTCGCAGCGCCTAGACGTGATCGCCGCCGCACATGCACAGGCCTTGCCGCCCACCGTGCAAAGCCTGCTGCGCACCCTGGGCCGCACCGACGCACCGGCCCAGGGCCAGGGCGACGCGCTACTGAGCTACTTGCTTTTTGAAGCGCCTTACACCCGGGCCTTGATGGATTTAGGTCGGGCCGACGCCGCAGCCCAAAGTGCGGAGATCCAACAGTTTTTTGGCTGGAACGCCCCCGCCTAGGGGCTTGGGTAGCGCTTGGCGTTTAGCAACATGCCTTGCGCATCAAACTGCACCAGCACCATGTCGCCAGAGCCCACGTTTTCGCCCATGTAAGCCAAGATGTTGACATGGTGGGTGACCAGCACCATGGCTTTTTCGCCTTTGGCTCCACCTGCTTGGGCCAGCCGCTGCTGCAGGCGCTGGGTAAATTCCTGCGCGCGTTGGGGTTCGTCAAAAAATGAAGCCAACGCGGGTTCTAAGGACACGTCGCCTAAGCCCAAGCGCAGGGCTGTGTCCTTGCAGCGGCACCACGGGCTGGTCAGCACTTGGGCGCTTTGCACGCCCTGCTGGCGCAACCACTGCCCGGCGCGCACCGCCTGTTGGCGACCTTCCTCGTTCAGGTTGCGTTGGCTAGCGCAGTCGGCCAAGGTATAACCAGCAGGGTCACCGGTTCCAGGGGCCAAGCTGTGGCGCATCAGCAGGGCGTAATCCGGGCGTTTAAGTTTGTCGGCCAGCTCGCTGGCGTGCCCCATGCCGGTGGCACACCACGCCAACACACAAAGCACCAGCCCAAACAGGCGGTTTCGTGGGAATGGGTGAAAGACGGCGAAGTTCATCGCTTGATTGTGGAACATCTAAAATCGCCCCCTTCGCCCCAAGGTTTCCACCCCCTCATGCCGCGCCAACTCTTCGTTACCACCGCCCTGCCCTACGCCAATGGCAATTTCCACATCGGCCACATCATGGAATACATCCAGGCCGATATCTGGGTACGTTTCCAGCGCATGCAGGGCCACGCGGTCAACTTTGTGTGTGCCGACGACACGCACGGCGCGCCCATCATGATTGCCGCCGAGAAGGCTGGCAAAACGCCCCAACAGTTCGTGGCCGACATTGCCGCCGGGCGCAAGCCTTACCTGGACGGCTTTCACATCGGCTTTGACAACTGGCACAGCACCGACGCCCCCGAGAACCACGAACTGGCCCGCCAGATTTACCGCGACCTGCGCGACATCCCGCAGGCACAAGGCGGCTCGCTGATCGAGCGCAAAACCATCGAGCAGTTTTTTGACCCGGCCAAGAACATGTTCTTGCCCGACCGCTTTATCAAAGGCGAATGCGCCAAGTGCCACGCCAAAGACCAATACGGAGACAACTGCGAGGTCTGCGGCGCGGTGTACGCGCCCACCGACCTGATCAAGCCCTATTCGGCGCTCTCGGGCGTTACGCCAGAGCTGAAAAGCTCGGAGCACTTTTTCTTCAAGCTCTCGGACCCGCGTTGTGTGGCGTTTTTGCAGGAATGGACACAAGACGGCAAATTGCAGTCCGAGGTAGCCAACAAGGTC
>CANHZG010000241.1 GCA_947464995.1 Comamonadaceae bacterium
GCGCTGGAGTACATCCTGGAGACCCTCAAAGCCAACCCCAAGGGGATGAACGAGGTGGCCGAATTCAAGAAAACCATGGATACGTTTGAGGCGCCCAATCCCTATATGGTGGGCAACGCCAAGCTCAAATACGTGGGCATGACATCGTTTGGCCAAAAGCGGCAAGTCTCAGTGCCGCTGGTGGTGAACGTGTTTAAAGACGGTAAGTTCGAAACCTTGTTTGTCGCCCAGGTCGACTAAGCGCGCAGCGCGCGCCCGGTCACCGGGCGCGCGCAACAACCACGAGAGATCCCCTATCCATGGAACAAGTTATTGCCAACGGCCTGTATCTGGGCGCGCAGTACGCGTTGATTGCGCTGGGGCTGACGCTGATCTTTTCGCTGATGAACGTGCTCAACTTCGCCCATGGGCAGATGTATGTGTTGGGCGGCTTCGTTACCTACACGGTGGTAGCCCAGTTCGGCTTACCCTTTATTGTCGGCCTGCTGGCCTCGGGTCTAGTACTTGGGGCCGTCGGCGCCATGGTGGAACGCTTTTTGTTTCGCCCCGTGATTCGCAAATCGCAACGCGAGGAAAGCACCATGCTGCTGGCTGCGGGAATCGCATTTTTTTTGGACGCGGTGATTTTGCTGGTGTTTGGAGAAAAGCAACGCGGCGTACCCAAAATTGTGGACGGGGTACTGAATTGGGATTTCTTGATCGTCATGCCCTATGACCGAATTGCCATTGGCCTACTTGCCATTGCCATGGTAGCGGCGTTTATTTTGTTTATGCAGTATTCCAAGACCGGTCGCGCCATGCGCGCGCTGGCCCAAGACAAGGTGGCGGCGCGCTTGATGGGCGTGGACGTGGAGCACTACTCCATGATCGGCTTTGCCATGGGCGCCATGCTCGCGGGCGTGGTGGGTGGTTTGCTGGTGACCATCACCGGCATCAACCTGGGCATGGGGGGACCGACCTCGATCAAAGCCTTCATGATGATCATGATCGGTGGCGCGGGCGTTATCTCGGGCGCCATCATGGGCGGCTTTATTTTGGGCATGCTGGAGAGCGTGGGCCTGACCGTTTTGGCCGCATCTGGCGACATCACCTATCTCGCCATATTTGCCTCGCTGATGGTGTTTCTGGCCATCCGCCCCCAAGGGCTGATGGGGAAACCCTGGGGTTGATATGAAAAGCACCAAACACCTTGTTGCGCTTGGCGTGTTTCTGCTGGCGGTTTTTGGGGTCGTCCCTGCTGCCATTGCCGCCACGGGACGGGTGGACCTCTACTACACGCTGACGGCCGTAGCCCTGCTTTCCATCGCATCGGCGGGCGTGTGGCTGACCTTTTATATTGGACGAATCAACATCGGGCAAGGCGCTTATGCGCTGGTGGGAGGCTACATTTCGGCCCTCCTCATCACCAAAGCGGATCTTAGCTTTTGGTGGACGCTGCCTCTGTCGGGCATCTTTTGCGCCGGTTTGGCGGTGCTCATTGGCATGCCCATCTTGCGCCTGCGCGGCGTGTATTTCGCCATGGTCACCCTGGTTTTGACGGAGGTCTCGCGCCTCGCGGCGCTGGCACTGCCCCTGACCAACGGAGCCAAGGGCATCACGTCGATTCGCATGCCCGCCGAACTGGCCATTTTTGGCTGGACACTGATTCCCGACTTCAACACCCTAGAGAACCCCAAACTGGCGTTTTACTGGATGGCTGCCACGATGATGACCGTGAGTTATGCCGTGCTCTGGCGCATCGTCAATTCACGCCTGGGTCACCTGTGCCGCTCGCTGCAACAAAACGAAGAGCTGGCGTCGTCCATTGGCGTCAACATTGCCCGTTTGCGCTTGCTGGCCTACGCGATTTCGTCCTTTTTTGGCGGCATTGCCGGGGCGAGCTTTGTTGCCATTTCCCAGTCTGTCTACCCGTCTTCTTTCCAAACCACGGACAGTGTGAACTTCATGCTCAACTGCTTTTTAGGTGGATTGGGGTACGTTTTTGGGCCCATGCTGGGCACGCTGTTGCTCTACTTTGGGTGGGATTTGCTATTTGCCACTGGCAAATTTCAGTTGCTGATTTATTCGAGCCTGATGGTTGCTTTGATGCTGCTGCTGCCCAACGGGGTGTTGAGCCTGCTTGACCGCAAAAGGGACCGCCCATGAGCACCATCTTGGAAGTTAAGTCCGCCACCAAGCGCTTTGGTGGGCTTACCGCAGTCAACAACATCAGCTTTGACGTGCAGGAGCGCGAAATTCTGTCGGTCATAGGACCCAACGGGGCGGGGAAATCCACGCTCTTTAAGCTCATTGCCTCGTTCTTACCCACCAGCAGTGGCGAGGTCTTCTTTCGGGGAGAACGCATTAGCAACCGCGCCCCGCATACGGTGGCGCGCAAAGGTGTGGTACGCACCTTCCAGGAAACCACTATCTTTCGCTCCATGACGGTGCGTGAAAACATTATCGTGGCCCACCACCTGCGCTCTAAGGCGTCCTTGCTGGGGTTTTTCCTCGGTTCCCGGTTGGCTGTGGCCGACGAAGCTGCGTTTGCCGTGTCAGCCGACGGCATCATCGATTTCTTGGGCATGGGCGCCATACGCAACGAGATGGCATCGAACCTGCCGCAAGGCCACCTGCGGGCTCTGGGCATGGCCATTGGGCTGGCGACCCAACCGGCACTGCTGCTGCTTGACGAACCCTTTGCCGGTATGAACCACGACGAGACCATGCACATGGTGTCACTGGTGCGGCGCTTGCGCGACGAGCGCGGTATTACGGTCTTGCTAGTGGAGCACGACATGCCAGCCGTGATGAAGATCTCCGACCGCATCGTGGTATTGAACTTTGGCGAAAAAATTGCCCAGGGCACGCCCGCTGAAATTCAGAACAACCCCAAAGTCATCGAAGCCTATTTGGGTGCCGAAGACGCTGCCATCGGAATGTAGACCATGAGCGCCATGCTGAATTTCGAAAACGTCGAGCTTTACTACGACCGGGTCTACGCACTCAAGGGCGTGTCGTTGACCTTGGAGGCGGGAGAAACCGTCGCGCTAATAGGCGCCAACGGAGCCGGTAAATCGTCCATCCTGCGGGCAATTACGGGCTTGGCCAAGTTGCGCTCAGGCCAAATCCACTTTATGGGCCAGCGGCTCGACGGTTTACCCACGGCAGACATTGTCAAGCTGGGCATCGCGATGGTGCCCGAGGGCCGACGGGTTTTCCCCTTTATGTCGGTACGGGACAACCTGCTCATGGGCGCATTCACGCGAAACGACAAAGCGGGCATCGCGCACACCCTGGACAGCGTGCTGGAGCGCTTTCCACGCTTGCGCGAGCGCTATGCGCAGCAAGCAGGCACGCTCTCAGGCGGCGAACAACAAATGATGGTGATCGGGCGCGCCCTGATGACTAAACCAAAAATGCTTTTACTAGACGAACCCAGCCTGGGAATTGCGCCCAAGCTGGTACAAGACATTGCGCGCTCCATCGTCGCGATTTCGCGCGATGAGCAGGTCAGCGTGTTGCTGGTCGAGCAAAATAGCCGCATGGCGCTGTCCATCTCGAACCGCACCTATGCCCTGGCCACTGGGAAAGTGGTGCTCAGCGGGCACTCCAAAGACCTGATGGGCGACGAGCGCATCAAGGCTGCCTATCTTGGCGGGGAGGTCTAAGCCCATGCGTATCCTGGTCGTCAACCCCAATACCACCGCGTCCATGACGCAAAAAATCGGCGCAGCGGCCCAACGCGTTGCTGCTCCGGGTACTACCATTGTTGCCGTACAGCCCCACAGCGGTCCGGCATCCATCGAAGGCTATTACGACGAGGCGCTAAGCCTGGCGGGCCTGTTGCAAATCGTGCGTGAAGCGCGCGACTTTGACGCCGTGGTGATCGCCTGCTTTGACGACACCGGTTTGGACGCCTTGCGATGTCTGACCGACAAGCCAGTCGTAGGCATTGGCGAAGCGGGTTACCACATCGCTTCCATGCTGTCCAACAAATTTTCAGTGGTGACCACCTTGGCGCGTTCTGTTCCAGCGCTGGAACACAACCTGCGCCGCTACGGCATGCAACACCAGTGCCAACGCGTGCGCTCGTCGGAGGTCGCCGTCCTCGACCTGGAAGAGGCCCAACCCGAGGCCTTGCAAAAAATTCGGGATGAAATTGCCTGCGCAATTCGGGACGACCGGGCCGAGGCCATCGTGCTGGGCTGCGCTGGCATGGCCGACTTGGCGCA
>CANHZG010000242.1 GCA_947464995.1 Comamonadaceae bacterium
ATCAAAGCAACCCCGAGCGTCAACACTAAACAAGTTCCTACCCAAACCCAAAAAACCCATCCCACCTTACGCGCAGATGGCATCGACAAAGTAGTTTCAGCATTGGGTGGCAGTTCGGGTGTCGTCATAGTAGGTGCGGGCTAAACAAATCACTCAGAAATAATATTGCGCCCACTGGCACGCAAAGCGGCGTGAATTGTGTGGGCGCGCTGCAGCAGCGTGGGGCTGAACTCAGTGGGTGGCGCCAGTAACACGTCGGTCGGCTCGCTGGTGCGCTGCTCGGGGTGTGGTGGCTTCGTGGGGGCGGCGCTAGATGGAGGGGCTGCGCGGACCAGTTTGGACAGCGCCGTGGCGTCGGCCTGCAGGGCCAATGTGTTAAACACCTGGCCCAACACGCGAGCGGGCTGGGCGCACAGTGTGTCGTAGTTGACCAGGTGCAGGTTGGGGGCCTGCTGCTGCAGGATGTGCTGGTGCACGGCGCACCAGTAGTCCAGCCAGTAGTTGGGGTCGTCGCTTTGCAAGCCGGGCGCCATGTGGGGCCGGGCGAAGGCAAAGGGCAGGTGGTCCAGGCCAAAGTCGTAGTGCGCCAGCCAGCCCATGTAGCGGCGGACAAAGCGGTCGCCTGCTTGCGCTTTGCAAAACCGCTGGTGCTGCCGGTGCAAAGACCGGGCGGTGGCCACTGGGTCTCGGTAGACCAGTAACACGTGGGCGCTGGGGTCGGCAGACAAGCTGGCCAGGCGCATCAGGTTGTTGTTGTTTTTAGAGAGGTACCGCCGGGGCAGGGCGCCGGGTGCCGCCACGCTGCCCTTGGGGTTGGCCACCAGCGCGCGGTAGTCGGCAAACGCGGCCAACGTGTCGGGCGAGGGGGGGTGGTAGCTCAGCGTGCGGGCTGCGGTGTCCGCTACGGTGTGGCCAAAGGTGTGCCAGAACACTTCTTCCAGGCCCTCGGGGCTGTCCAGGTCAACAAACAGGCCGTCTTTGTGGGCGCGCATGGTTTTGGCTACGTTGCGCTGGCGCTCGCCGTGCGCGGCCCGCCACAAATTGGGCGCCAGCACAAAGGGCATGTCGCGGTACGACAGCGACTTGAGCACCTCCACCTCGTCCAGCAGGCGCAGCAAGATGGTGGTGCCAGAGCGCGCCAAGCCACACACATACACCGGGCCCAAGGCAGCCTGCGCCGGGTTGTCGGGCAGGTAGGCTGCACGCTCCAGGTCAAACGCCAGGTGCCGCACCGCGCTGGGTTGCAGCGCGATCCAGTGCAACCAGCGCTCCAGGGCGCTGTAGGGGCTGGTAATCAAGGCTTTGCGGGGCGCGTCCAATAGCGCCCGGCCCACCATACGACCGCCGCCAGGGTGAGGGCCACGCTGTACTGCAGCCACTGGTTGACTGACCAATCTTGCAGCCAGGGCACCGCGCACACCAGTGCTGTGGCTGCACCCAAAATAAGTAGCTTGGCCAAGCCGATCTTCAGAATGCGCCAGCCAGCGTAGCGCAGCAGGCGTTCGCGGGCGTCGTCGTCGCCCGCCGTGCGCTTGAAGTGCTCAAAAAAACTGCCCAAATCCCGCAGGTGTTGGTCCATGTTCATAAAGGGTACGAGGCGCCAAGCCAGCTCAGCCGCTAGCACGCCGACTAGGGCAGCCGTGGGAAACACTTCGATCATGGTTTTTTGCGGCGCAAAAATTTGATGAGACGTTTAAGCGGGTACCACAGCACCCCCACCACCAGCATCAACACGCCAGCCAAGATAGCCAGCACAGCGCCCACCGCCCCTGCGCCCAAGCCCGGCCCGATATAAGCAAACGCCAAAGAAGGGCACCCTAGCAAGAGCACCAACACAACACTCCCCACTACCCGCTTATTCATCACTCTTCCTACTCTAAGCCTGTCTCCTGTGATAGCGCCTAGCAACTGGCAACTGGCAACTGGCAACTGGCAACTGGCAACGTTTTTGAGATGCTACATCGATTTGACATAAATCAACCAACCCATCATTCTAATGGCTTCGGTTCAAGGCCTTAATCCGTTTAAGGGTTCTGCAAGGTAAAGAAAAGCTGTTGAGGTGCTTGTCTGTTTCCATGCGGCGGCCGTTGATTGCAAAGACCGAGAAGCGGGCATCAATGTGTCCACCCTGGGCAGCCATATCGAAGTCATGGGCTATGAAGTGGACTTGGTTGCACGGTTCCCAGACGGCTCGGTCAAGATAAGCAACTTTACCGACTTGGGGCTTGGCTCTCTGGGCTGATTGGCAGTGGTGACGCACTTGACGCAGCCTGGCTTGTCGCGCACAAACGACGGCCAGCGGTTTATCCACAAACAAGTGATCTGCCAAGGGTTTGTCCCTATTCATCCAAACAACGATTCGAAGAAAACTGTCCACAGTTCACAGTCTTCTGTTTGATAGGGGCAAGAAAGTAGCCATGTTCCACGTGTTGAAGCATCTGTCGCAGCCAAAAATCGAATGTTCACCCCAATGAGCGCAGCATTGGCAGAACCAAACGTCCAGTTTTCGGGGTCGCCCGTGCTGGTCGATGCCATCGTTGAGAGCCGCATTTTGTCGGATCAAGTGGCGTCTTTTTTGTTTCGGGAACTGGTGTCCGGGCGTTTGCATCAAGGCGAGCGCATCAATGAGACCCACTTGGCGCGCACGCTTGGCATCAGCCGCAACCCGATTCGTGAAGCCCTGCGCCGACTGGAGGAGCACGGCCTGCTGGTATCGACGCCTAGGCGCGGAACGTCGGTGCGCACATTTTCCAAGAACGATATCGACGATATCTACTCCCTGCGGATTGTGCTGGAGAGCTTCGCCATCGAGCAGGCGTTACCCCGTATGACGCCGGCCGATCACCAGGGCCTGGCGGCTATCGTTGACGCCATGGAGGTCGCCGCCAATACGGGTAACGAGATTGGACTGGTCGAGAACGATCTCCTCTTTCACCGCAGGCTCTGTGAGTTGTCGGGCAATAGCCAGACCTTGCGCGCCCTCCTGAGCATGCAGGCCGAAATGCGCTTGCTCATCGCCTTGATTGAACGCCATTTTGAGAGCCTGCACGCTGCTGCGACAGACCATTGGCCCATCGTGGCGGCGATGAAAACCGGCAACACGGCAGCGGCCGTAGCGGCCATACGCGCGCATATCGAAGACTCCTGGAAACACACGGCGAGCAGCTACGAGGGGAGCACGGCCGCCGCGACGACATCGGTGCTCAGTGGACGGATTCTGTTTTAACTTTAAAGGGGAACTTTAGATGCAATATGTCTTAGGAATCGACATCGGTGGCACTTTCACCGATTTTGTTTCGTACGATTCCCAATCGGGCGCCATCCACAACTGGAAAAATTTGACGACGCCGCAAGACCCCATCGAAGGCGTGCTTCAAGGCTTAAAGCAGATCCAAGACCTCGACGTCGTGACCAAGATCCGGCTTGGCACCACGATTGCCACCAACGCCTTGCTCACCAGGCGCGGCGCCAACATCGCCTACGTGACGACCAAGGGATTTCGCGATGTCCCCTTTATTCAGCGCGCCGACCGCAAGAGCCACTACGACATTACATGGATCAAGACCAAGCCCTTGGTCAAACGTGCGAATTGCTACGAGGTTTCCGAGCGGCTTGACGCCAAGGGGGCGGTGGTCGAGCCTTTGGACCTTGCCGGGGTGCACCAGCTGGCGTCGGCCCTCAGGGCAAATAAGGACATTGAGGCGGTGGCGATTTGCACGCTTTTTTCCTATATCGATCCGGTGCACGAGCAGCAAATTCGAGACATTTTCCAGCAGGAAATGCCGGGGATTCCCGTGTCCATTTCGTATGACGTGCTACCCAAATGGAAGGAATACGAGCGTGCCTCGACCACCATTGCGGACGCGTACCTGAAACCCATCGTCTCGGAAAGTTTCAACCGCATGAAACAGCGCCTCGATGGCATTGGCATTGGCGGGAAGGTGGGGGTCATCAAGTCAAATGGCGGCGAGTCTACGATTTCGGGCGCCGCAGCGGCGCCGGTCCAGATGACCTTGTCGGGGCCCACGGGCGGTGTCGTTGCAACGCGCGCCATTGCGCGCTTGACGGGGATCCAGAACCTGGTCAACTTCGATATGGGAGGCACCTCCACGGACTGTTCCACGGTGGTCAATGGCATGGAACTCGTCACCACCAGTTTCGAGAT
>CANHZG010000243.1 GCA_947464995.1 Comamonadaceae bacterium
ATGGCAATGTCTTTTCGCTCACCATGGTTGATAGATATCTCGATAATTTTGTTTCCGGACAGCGCCTCAGCCCGGCTTAATTTACCGGTGGCGTAAAGAGCCACGGCCATCGCGGTCAGGGTGGGTTCGCGCATCTCAGGGAAT
Organism: Comamonadaceae bacterium; assembly: GCA_947464995.1. Classification (GTDB taxonomy): domain Bacteria; phylum Pseudomonadota; class Gammaproteobacteria; order Burkholderiales; family Burkholderiaceae_C; genus Allorhodoferax. The sequence goes on from CANHZG010000243.1 coordinate 145, forward strand.
GCATTGTTGGTTCCCGTTGAGAGTCCGGCGATGGGGATGTCGCCACACTCTCTTGCTACCGCACGGTGCGTACCATCGCCACCCAGGACAATCATGGCCTTTACGCCCGCTTCTCGCATCAGCCGCGTCGCGCGAAAGGTGTCTTCCACCGTCGAGGTGACAGGGAAGTCAAGGTACTCCACCTCAGGAAAGCCGTGTCCAAGCTGACTCTCACGGTTAAGTTGTCGCGAAAGCAGGGGCCGCATTCCTGATTTGTCGGGCATCATGAAAACTTTTCCTACGCCCAATTCGGCCAGCGTGCTCAGGAGACGCAGAACAATATTGACCCGATCCGCGGTTTGCAAATTGCTGGCATTGGCGATCACACGCCGAATGTCCCTGGCTGAGACCGGGTTTGCAATGATGCCTACGCTTGGAGCCAAAGTTGACATTCGAATTCCTTTTTGATTGCTATCACTGTTGCAATTTGCATACCAAGGCAAATTCGCCTTTGAACCTGTAGGTTTTCCATCCGAGTTGAGTGAAATTGGGGATTCGAGGCTAAAACTGTCTCATTTGGATGTAACACCATCACAATGTACAGGGGTGACTGTCACACCGCCACTGTGCTCGCATGGTGTGCCAAAACGCCCTGCAACCCGTTCAGGTCCATTCCGACCATTAAATCCAAAGCCAAACAGGAATGCAATACCGAATTACCGCCATCAATAACCAGGGTTGCCCGGGTACAAAGGCCTTTGAACCGCCCGCTGGAGATCATCAGTCCATTGCTGGAAACAAACTTGTGACTGCGAAACGCGGAAAGGGCAACAATCTGTCGAAAACCGTGGCTAAGGCGCCAATTCTGCAACGCACACGGCAGATCGCTTGAGACAATGAACATGCTTGCCAAAGGAAATGCCAGCGCGAGCTCTGAAAGTTGGCTTGCGCTATGGGCAGCCTTGGGTGACTCTATGCTTGGAAAGATCTCAAGCACTTTGAGACCGCCGCCAAGCGCGTCCAATTTGACGTCATCCCAGTTGGTATCAGTCAGGGTATGGGACCCGAGCACACGCCCAACACCTGGAAAACTCCCATCCGTATAGAGCGTTTCTCCAGCACAAGTAACACGAGCCATTTTGAATCTCCTTCACGGGGAGACCAGCAACAGTTATGCCAAGGTTACAGCTACCAGAAGGCTCTCACGGCGTATTCGGAATTTCGATCCCGTAACGTCTCATCCTTCTGTACAGCGTCATGCGCGATACGGCCAATTGACGGGCCACCAGCGTCACATTCCAGTTGGCCGCGCGCATGTACTGTACCAAGAGCGCGGCATCCTCCGCATTCGCCACAGATTTCGTTACCGCTACATGGGGCGGTGCATCGGGGTTTTGGCTAATAGCATCCGGTAAATCGTCCAGGGTAATACATCCGTCTGTGCAAACTGCTTTGGCGTAATCAATGGTATTGCGTAGCTCCCGCAGATTACCTGGCCACTTGTAGGCGTAGAGCAAGTTCGCTGTCTCGGGCATTAACTCTGCGACGTCGTCCGGGTTTTCCACCCCAATGGCAAGCATGCGCCTGATCAACCATGGTAGGTCTGACCGGGACCTGAGTGGAGGCAAATTGACGCGGGCGCCTGCCAAGCGGTAAAAGAGATCATCTCTGAACTTGCCAGCGCGAACTTGCTGCTCAATATTGAAGTGCGTCGCCGCGATCACCCGAATATCTACGGATATAGGTTGGGTCGCCCCCACGGGAAGCACTTCTTTTTCCGCCAATACCCTAAGCAATCTGGACTGCAACAGCATCGGCATGTCGCCGATCTCATCGAGGAAGAGTGTGCCGCCGTGCGCTGCCTGAATGAGTCCCACCTTGCTCTTGTTACCAGCGCCCGAAAAACTGCCTGCGGTATGGCCAAATAGTTCGCTCTCGATCAAGGTTTCTGGGATGGCCGCGCAATTGACCCCAATAAATGGCTTCTTGCGTCTTTCGCTGCTCTCGTGAATCGCCTTTGCAAAAAACTCTTTCCCCGTGCCCGTCTCTCCGGTAAGTAACACGCTCACGGGCGTATTCACCAGTTTGGCTACGCGCTCAATTTGACGGTTCAGCGCGATATCCCCGCCCGATAACGCGGCAAGTGGATCCGGAATTTTGAAATTAACAGGGTTGCTCTGACCCGATGGGGACACCCGTGGTGGTGGTGTAGCGATCAAAAACAACAATGAATCTCCATTGATCAGAGTGATAACGCTTTGGTCATACGCCCGTCCGGCCGTAAATCGGCTTAAGTCGGTGACCTTCACATTAAAAAGATCTTCAAAGTTACTACCGATTACGGTTTCCGAACCATCCCTTTGCATCATCAATTGCGCACGACGGTTGTGTCCAATGACTCGTCCGCTTGCATCAATTGCAATCAAGTAGTCTGGCTTGACATCTAGAAATTGTGGTGCCGTGCTGAGTTTGAGAATCCAATCGTTACGAAACATGCGCATGAAGGCCGCATTTTCGATGTGCTGCGAATAAGACTTTACGAGTTGCAACGCCAAGTGCTGACTCGCCTTAGGCTGACTGGAGCTCAACTGAGAAATATCCAAGACCGCCATCAATTCACCAAGGCCGTTAAAGACGGGTGATGTGGTACAGGTCAGTGGGATATGCGTTACGTCAAAGTGATCCGTCAAATGCACTGTCAGGGCCTCCCCTGTGGCGATGCAGGTACCCACGCCGCAGGTGCCAGCGCTCGCTTCGCTCCAATCGGCGCCCAGATACAGGCCCGCCTTGCGAAGACTGGGCTCGAAAACCAAGTCGCCGATAAAGTCAACCGTCACACCTTTTGCATCAGTGAGCAACACGCAATACCCCAGACCAGAGACCTGGTGGTAAAGCGCCTCAAGGCCGTGCCGAGCAATGTGCAAAAAGTCTTCCAAGCGATCCTGGTGCTCCCTCAGTCGACTGTTGGGCAAAATAATTGCCTGCTGTGGACGCGTCGGGTCGAGCCCGTACTGGTTCAGGCATCTGAACCAAGATGATCGAATAACTTCCTCATGTTTGGAGGCCCGACTGGCATTAAGCCCATGCTCGGCCACGTGCATAACGGTGGCTATGTGATCATGTGCATGTCTGTGCAGCATTGCGCTAACCCCTTCATACAGTTTCGCTTCGTCATTGCATCCCAGGCCAAATTTTAGCCCGGTAGACAATTGCTTCTATGGGGGTTTACGCGAGTAAATTGCAGTAAATCAGCTGCTCCCAGAGTCCAATAACGGCAATACACGTCCCGAAATTCAGACGCCTGGCTTGAAGAAATGCATGTGCTGTACGTCAGGGTGCAGGTACAGGCGCTCCCCGTCTTTGTAGCTGTGCTGGCCCGCAATGCGTACCTTGATGGTCTGTTGACCTGCGTGCATGTCGACAATCGTATGGCCACCCAAGGGTTCGACCGCGACCACCTTGGCTTCAAAACTGCCGATTTGCGGAAGTTGGCCTATTGCCAGGTTCTCTGGACGGATACCCAAGGTGGTGGCGCCCTGGGGTTTCTCAGACAAGAAATCTAACGGAAGGCTGAACTCGAAGCCGTCCGCTTCAAAATAGCCCGTTCCATTGACGTTTCCTTGAATCAGATTCATGGGGGGTGAGCCGATCTGCGTAGCCACACGGACATCATTTGGTCGGTTGTATATCTCATCAGGCGTGCCCACTTGGAGCACTTTTCCGTCGACCACGATAGCCAGCCTGTCGGCGACGCTCATGACCTCTTCTTCATCGTGGGAAACATAAATGAAGGTGTGGTTTCCCTCGGATTGCAGGCGTTTGAGCTCGACTCGCATTTCCTCACGCAGGCGAGCGTCCAGCGCGGCAATCGGCTCGTCGAGCAAAAAGGCACCGGGTTGCCGGACAAACGCCCGCCCGAGCGCAATTCGTTGTCGTTCGCCGCCACTCA
>CANHZG010000244.1 GCA_947464995.1 Comamonadaceae bacterium
CGTCCACCAGCGATAAAAACTGTTTGCTAATGTGCTGGTAGGGGTTGTAGGGAATGGCACGGTTGATAAAACTGCCACGGTACAGCCCCTCTTGCGTGTGCGGCGTAAAGCCTATCCGTAGCGGCGCGCCACAGGCAAAAGACAGCAGGGCGCTCACTCGCGAAAACAGCTCGCAATCCACCACCACGTCCACACCCAGGCGGCGCATGCGCAGGCTAAAGCGCAGGATGTCGCCCAGCAGGCGCGCGCCCGAGCTGTCGTCCAAGCTGTGCAAATGCTCGTCCTGGCTCAGGCGCAACAGTTTGGAGACTTCCTGGTTTTTCTTGAGCTGCAGGACATGGATTGCCGCCGTGGGGTAGCGCCGCCGCAGCTCGGCAAACATCGGCCCGGCCAAGACGATGCTGCCCATCTCAGAAAGCAAAATCACCAAGATATTGCGCGGCTGCGCCGCCAGTAACGGCGTCTTGGTGCCCGTCATCCGCACCCACCCCGAGACCACCGCGCACAGGAACTGGCCTAGCCAGCGGTCTATGAAGCGTTGGGTCTGGAGTTTCATCCGGCGCAGGTTTCTACAGACCTGCTGCTGCGCGCAGGGCCTGCGCCCGGTCCGTGCGCTCCCAGGTGAATTCGGGCTCTTCGCGGCCAAAGTGGCCATAGGCTGCTGTCTTCTCGTAGATCGGACGCAGCAGGTCGAGCATCTGGATGATGCCCTTGGGGCGCAGGTCGAAGTGCGCGGCCACCAAAGCCGACAGCTTGTCGTCGGACATCACGCCCGTGCCTTCGGTATAGACGGTGATGTTCATGGGTTGCGCCACGCCAATCGCGTAGGCCACTTGCACCTGGCATTGGGTGGCCAGACCGGCCGCCACCACATTTTTGGCCACATAGCGGGCGGCGTAGGCGGCTGAGCGGTCGACTTTGGACGGATCCTTGCCCGAGAAAGCCCCACCGCCGTGCGGGCAGGCGCCGCCGTAGGTATCCACAATGATTTTGCGACCGGTCAAACCACAGTCGCCCTGGGGGCCGCCGATCACAAAACGGCCGGTGGGGTTCACCAGGTAGCGGGTGTTTTGCAGCCACTCCTTGGGCAGCACGGGCTTGATCAGCTCTTCGATGATGGCCTCGGTGAAGCTGGCCTTCATGCTGTGCTGGTCTTGCGACTGGTCCGGGCTGTGTTGGGTCGATAGCACCACCGTGTCAATGCTGTGGGGCTTGCCGTTGACGTAGCGCATGGTGACCTGGCTCTTGGCGTCCGGGCGCAAAAAGGGCATGCGTCCGTCTTTGCGCAGTTGGGCTTGGCGCTCCATCAGGCGGTGGGCGTAGTAAATGGGCGCGGGCATGAGTTCGGGCGTCTCGTTGCAGGCGTAGCCAAACATCAGGCCCTGGTCGCCCGCGCCGGTGTTGAGGTGGTCGTCCGAGGCATGGTCTACGCCCTGGGCGATGTCGTTGCTTTGCTTGTCGTAGGCCACTAGCACCGCGCAGCCCTTGTAGTCAATGCCGTACTCGGTGTTGTCGTAGCCAATGCGCTTGATGGTGTCGCGCGCCACCTGGATGTAGTCCACATGCGCGTTGGTGGTGATCTCACCGGCAAGCACCACCAAGCCGGTGTTGCACAGCGTCTCGGCCGCTACGCGGGACTTGGGGTCTTGCTTAAAGATTGCGTCCAGAATCGCATCGGATACCTGGTCGGCTACCTTGTCGGGGTGGCCTTCAGAGACGGATTCGGATGTGAAGAGAAAATCGTTCGCCATAATTTGTACTCCAAAATAAAAAACAACAGGTCGCGTTGCTTGGGCTTTGGAGCTTTCAGCGAACGCTTTAGCAGATGTGTCCGAAGGGGACAGGGCACAATGATCACCCGTTGCCAGGCCGCCATCGCGGTGGTCGCCCTGCAAGTAGTTCATAACTCAGCGACCGCACTTAGTTTACCCCACCGATGCGAATCTTCTTTCACCTGCTTGCACGTTGGCCGCTGTGGCTGCTGCACGCATGGGGCGTGGTGTTGGGCTGGGCGGTCTTTTTCTTGTCGCCAAGCTACCGCCGTCGTTTTCTGGCCAACGCCGGTCAGGCCGGATTACGCGCAAGCGCGTGGCGCGCAGCGGTGGGAAACGCAGGCTGTTTGGCCATGGAATTGCCGCGCCTGTGGCTCGGCCGCCCAGTGACCGTGCGTTGGCAGGGCGCCGAAGGGGTGGATGAGGCCCTGGCCCTGGGCCGGGGCGTGGTGTTTATCACCCCGCACCTGGGCTGCTTTGAGGTCACGGCGCAGGCCTATGCGACGCGCTATGGCCATGCGCACCCCATGACTGCGCTGTACCGTCCAGCGCGCCAGGCCTGGTTGGCCGGGCTGGAGGCTATTGCCCGAGACCGACCGGGCTTGCGCACGGCGCCGACCACGTTGGGTGGTGTGAAGCAGATGCTCAAGGCGCTCAAGCGCGGCGAGTGTGTGGGTCTGTTGCCCGACCAGGTGCCGCCCTTGCAACAAGGGGTGTGGGCGCCGTTTTTCGGCAAACCTGCGTACACGATGACGCTGGCGGCGCGCTTGGCGCAGCAAACCGGCGCTGTGACTTTATTGGCCTGGGGCGAGCGCCTGCCCTGTGGCCGGGGCTATGTGGTGCATGTATTACCCGCGGACGCTATCAGCGCTTCTGAGGAAGAGGACGCCGTGGTGCAAATGAACCAGGCACTCGAAGCTTTGGTGCTGCAGCACCCCGGCCAGTATCTGTGGGGCTATGCGCGCTACAAGCAGCCGCGTACCGATGCTCACGCTTAGGGTGTAAACCAAACAACCCACCACCATGCTGGCCCGCATCCCTTTGCTGCTGACCCAATGGCTCGCCGTCTTGCCGCTGGCTTGGGTGCGCGCGTTGGGGTGGGTGCTGGGGGCGATGCTGTATGTCACCGTGGCGTCGCGCAGACGCGTGGTGGCAACCAATTTGCGCCTCTGCTTTCCGGCTTGGTCGCTGGCGCAGCGCCGAGCCCAAACATTCATGTGCTTTGTCTATTTCGCCCAGGCCTGGCTGGACCGGGGCTGGCTCTGGTATGCCGCGCCCGAGGTGACGCGCAAGCGCGTTGAGTTGGTAGGCGCGGTCCATGAGTTGGACGGCCATGCGCCCACGCTGATATTTACCCCCCACTTTGTGGGAATGGACGCGGGCTGGGTGGCTTTGACGCAGCAACTGCCGCGCCAGTTCATGACCGTGTATGCCCGGCAAACCAATGCGGTGGTGGATGCTTGGATACTCAGAGGGCGCCAACGCTTTGGTGGCGGACGTCTTTTTGACCGCAAAGAGGGCTTCAAACCGGTGCTGGCTGGACTGCGTGCGGGTGAGCCTTTATGCCTGTTGCCCGACATGAACTACGAGCCCAAAGAGTCGGTTTTTGTGCCCTTTTACGGGGTGCTGGCTGCCACCGTACCGTCACTCTCCCGGGTGGCTCGACTGGGTCGCGCCAAAGTGATTGTGATGGTGGCGCGCATCACGCCCCGGGGTTATGAAATCGAAATTTCTCCAGCCTGGAGCGACTTTCCAACCGATGACCTGGTGGCCGATACGGCGCTGATGAACCTGCGCTTGCAGACCTACATCGACCGCTCGCCAGCCCAGTACTACTGGGTACACAAGCGCTTCAAGGACCGCCCCGAGGGCGAAGCGCCGCCCTATTGATGTGGACCGCTTGCGCCTCAGACGCTAGCGTTTTCCTGCGAGCGCAGCGCGTTGGGCGCAGAGGCCAGCGTGGCGCCCTTGGGGTGTGCCCAGTCCCATAGCAAGGTAGCTACATCCTCTACGCCGGTGCGCTTGGGCGCAGAAAACAAGCGCACCTCGCCGCCACCGGCCTGCAATTTGGCAATCGACAGGGCTTTGGTTGATTCGGCCCGGGTTAGCTTGTCGGCTTTGGTCAATACCACCAGGAATTTCAGACCCTCTCCCACACGCGGACGAATCACGTCGAGCAAGACCTCGTCGAGCTCGGTCATGCCATGGCGTGGATCGCACATCAGCACGATGCCTTTGAGGTTCTCACGGCTGACCAGGTAATTGGCCATCACCTGCTGCCAGCGGATCTTGTC
>CANHZG010000245.1 GCA_947464995.1 Comamonadaceae bacterium
GGGTGGCTTGGACTTGTTTCCCAACCAGAGCTCGGGCGTGCTGAGCTCGGTGGTCTGGGGCGACGGTTTTGTTGACAACCCTGCGGGTCAGACGATTGCCAAAGGCGATCTGGTGCGCTTTGTTGCCTTTAACGATCTTTTGGCGTGAAAGGCAGGCCCATGCAAGTTCATATCAAGTACTTTGCCTCCATACGCGAGACTTTGGGCCGCAGCGGCGAGGCCTGGGAAACCGATGCGGGTACCTTGGGTGCGTTGCGAGCAGCACTGGTAGCGCGCGACGCTTCACCTGAGCACCCGCTGGCTGCCGGCAGGGCCGTCCGAATGGCGATGAACCAGCTTATGTGCGAAGAAGATGCAGCGCTTACGCCTGGCTGTGAGGTTGCATTCTTCCCACCAGTGACTGGGGGTTAAGACCATGGCTGGACCACGCGTTCGCATTCAACACGGCGCCTTCGACATTGCGCAAGAAATCGCAGACTTGCAGGCCGGTGACCCGCGCGTAGGCGCTGTATGCACGTTTTTGGGTACCGTTCGCGACCGCAACGCGCCGGGCGATGCCAACGCAGCCAGCGTGCAATCGCTGGAGTTGGAGCATTACCCCGGCATGACGGAGAAGTCTATTGAGGCGATGATTGACCAGGCCCAGCAGCGCTTTGACATGTTCGGTGCGCGGGTGGTACACCGTATTGGCGTGCTGGCGCCCACCGAGCAGGTGGTGCTGGTGGTGGTCACGTCCGCGCACCGGGGCGAGAGCTTCCAGGCCTGTGAGTTCTTGATGGACTACCTCAAAACCCAGGCGCCATCTTGGAAAAAAGAGCAAACCCCGCAGGGTGCGCATTGGGTAGATGCCCGGGTTTCAGATGATGCAGCCCTGGCACGCTGGGGCATTGAGGCGCATAACGCCTAAGCGCGCTTTTTTCGCCTGCGTATTCTGCGCAAACGCGCTTCAGTGGGTGTAAACCCGCTTGTTTCGCGCTGGTAAATCCGGGTCTTCTAGAGCCTTTGGGCCCGCAGACCCTGCGCTGCGTCCATCGGTCCACTGCGATTTGCTTATGGCTTTTTGCAACAAATGCAATAGACCATGAACCAAGGTCGATTGCATCTGGAGGGTGCACGACCTGGCAGGAACCTCCGCGTCGCCACAGTCCTGAAATACCATTTGCGCACCACCTTGGGCCCGGACATCCAATCTGACTTCGGTGACCAGCAAGGGGATGTCCCCCAATGGGAGCGACGTGCTTTGCCCAGAAAAAGGAGTAGCCAAATCAGCGTTTTGCAAAAATGCCTGGTGTTTTAGCTCGACCAACATCCCACGCGCACGGGCGTCGTCAGCCGCCACCGCCGGATTGCGGGCTTCCAGCTTGGCGATGGTGCTTTCCATGGGGCCCAGCAGCCGGAGCGAAATGCTTCGGGTAAGCCACAAACGAACTTCCTCACCCTCCTGCGTATTGACGCGCATCAGCAAACGGTCTTGCCGGTCATCAAAAACAACGCTCAATTGGTGGATGTTCATGCCTTGATTCTAGACAAGCCCGGTTTTCGTGCGCGCCTTGAAAATGCGCACAAACGCCCAAGTTGGGAGGTATTCAAGGAGAAACGCATGCGGATGGACAAACTCACCACCAAATTCCAGGAAGCGCTGGGGGACGCCCAAAGTTCTGCCTTAGCCCAAGACCACGCCTACATCGAACCCGCCCACGTAGTGGCCGCCATGCTGCGCCAGGAGGATGGCCCCAAGGCTTTGTTGCAGCGAGCGGGCGTAAATGTGCAGACCCTGCTTACCGCGGCCGACACCGCCATGAAAAAGCTGCCTGAAGTGCAGGGTCAGGAACAGGTACAAGTGGGCCGCGACATGGTGGGTCTCTTGCAAGCATCTGAGAAAGAGGCCATGAAGCGGGGCGACCAGTTCGTCGCCAGCGAATTGTTCATGCTGGCCTTGAGCGAGGCCAAATCCGACTTCGCCAAGCAAGTGCAAGCGCTGGGGCTTAGCCGCAAGAGCCTTGAAGCTGCCATATTGGCCGTGCGCGGCGGCCAAAACGTGGACAGTGCGGACGCCGAAGACCAACGTGAGTCGCTTAAAAAATACTGTGTCGACCTGACCGAACGCGCCCGTGCGGGCAAGCTCGACCCGGTGATTGGCCGTGACGACGAAATCCGCCGCGCCATCCAGGTGTTGCAACGCCGCACCAAAAACAACCCGGTGCTCATTGGCGAGCCCGGCGTGGGCAAGACGGCCATTGTGGAAGGTCTGGCGCAGCGCATTGTGGCGGGAGAGGTGCCCGATTCGCTCAAGGGTAAGCGAGTGCTGTCTCTGGATATGGCATCACTGCTGGCGGGCGCCAAGTTTCGCGGTGAGTTTGAAGAGCGGCTTAAAAACGTGCTTAAAGACCTGGCCAAGGACGAAGGCCAAACCATTGTGTTCATTGACGAGCTGCACACCATGGTGGGCGCGGGCAAAGCCGAAGGCGCCATGGATGCCGGCAATATGCTCAAACCCGCACTGGCGCGTGGCGAGCTGCACTGCGTGGGTGCCACCACCCTGGATGAGTACCGAAAGTACGTTGAAAAAGACGCGGCCCTGGAGCGTCGGTTCCAAAAAATCCTGGTCGGCGAGCCTACCGTGGAGGCCACGGTGGCGATTTTGCGCGGACTCAAAGAGCGCTACCAGGTGCACCATGGCGTCAACATCACCGACCCGGCCATTGTGGCGGCTGCTGAACTCAGCCACCGCTACATCACCGACCGGTTTTTGCCCGACAAGGCGATTGACCTGATTGACGAGGCAGCAGCCAAAATCAAGATCGAGCTGGACTCCAAACCCGAGGTCATGGACAAGTTGGACCGGCGCCTGATTCAGCTGCAAATTGAGCGTGAAGCGGTCAAAAAAGAGAAGGACGAGGCCTCGATCAAGCGCTTTTCTCTGATCAACGAAGAGATTGCCAGCCTGCAAAAAGAGATCGCCGACCTGGACGAAATCTGGAAGGCCGAAAAAGCAACGGCCCAAGGCAGCGCGCAAGTGCGCCTGGAAATCGATTCTTTGCGCCAGCAAATCGAAACGCTCACGCGCAAAGGCGACCTGGCCAAGGTGGCCGAATTGCAATACGGCAAATTGCCCGAGTTGGAAAAGCGACTTAAAGACGCCCAAGACACGGAAGCCGGTCGCGCCAAGGGGGGCGAGGGCGTGGCGCCGCAACTGCTGCGTACCCAGGTCGGGGCTGAAGAGATTGCCGAAGTCGTGGCCCGCGCCACAGGTATTCCGATTGCCAAACTTATGCAAGGCGACCGCGAAAAACTGCTGCTGATGGAAGGCCGCTTGCACGACCGCGTGGTGGGCCAAAACGAGGCGATTGCGGCGGTTTCCAACGCCATTCGCCGCTCGCGCTCAGGCCTGTCTGACCCGAACCGCCCGACCGGTTCGTTCTTGTTTCTTGGCCCAACCGGCGTCGGCAAGACCGAGTTGTGCAAGGCGCTGGCGGGGTTTTTGTTTGACAGCGGAGACCATTTAATACGCATCGACATGAGCGAGTTCATGGAAAAGCACTCCGTGGCGCGGCTCATTGGTGCGCCCCCGGGCTACGTGGGTTACGAGGAGGGCGGTTACTTGACAGAGGCCGTGCGCCGCAAACCCTACAGCGTGCTGCTGCTCGACGAGGTGGAAAAAGCGCACCCCGACGTGTTCAACGTGCTGCTGCAGGTGCTCGACGACGGGCGCCTAACCGACGGCCAAGGCCGCACCGTGGACTTTAAGAACACCGTGATCGTGATGACCAGCAATATTGGCTCGCACATGATCCAAAGCATGGTCGGCCAAGACAGCGAAGACATCAAGGACGCGGTGACCGGGGAGTTGAAGAACCATTTTCGGCCTGAGTTCTTGAACCGTATTGACGAAACGGTGGTGTTCCATGCCCTGGACGCCAGCCACATTGCCAGCATCGCCAAGATTCAGCTGCAAACTCTGGCCAACCGGCTTGCGCGCATGGATTACACGTTGGAAGTGTCGGACGCCGCGGTGGCCGAACTTGCCAAAGTCGGGTTCGACCCGGTGTA
>CANHZG010000246.1 GCA_947464995.1 Comamonadaceae bacterium
GCTCGCTCATCCAGACCATAGGCCGCGCCGCGCGCAACCTGGAAGGGCGGGCAATTTTGTACGCCGACAAGGTCACTGATTCCATGGCACGCGCCATGGGCGAGACCGAGCGGCGGCGCAAAAAACAGGTGGCCTACAACTTAGAGCGCGGAATTACCCCGCGCGCGATCGTGAAAAAGGTACGCGACCTGATCGACGGCGTCTATAGCGAAAAAGCTGGCAAGGAAGCCGAACGCCTGGAACGCGATGCGATGCAGCGCGCGCAGGTAGAAGACATGAGCGAAAAGGACATCTCGCGCGAAATCAAGCGTCTGGAAAAGCTCATGATGGAGCACGCCCGCAACCTGGAGTTCGAAAAAGCCGCTCGGGTGAGGGACCAGTTGGGCATTCTTAAGGCACGGGCCTTTGGTGCGCCAGGCACGGACAATGTACTGGTGATGCCTCTGAAGGCGGGTTAATTTTCGCTTTGTAACCGTGCAGTCTACTTATCCGAGTAAAACAGTAGGATGTTGGTTATACTTGACCCGATTACTCAACCAAATCCGTCTCCAGGAGCTTGTCATGCGTCTCACCACCAAAGGCCGTTTTGCCGTCACCGCCATGATCGACCTGGGCCTGCGCCAGAGCAGTGGCCCCGTCACGCTGGCAGCTATCAGTCAGCGTCAGCAAATCTCCCTGTCGTATCTAGAGCAGCTATTTGGCAAGCTGCGGCGCAACGATCTGGTCGAGTCCACTCGGGGCCCGGGCGGCGGCTACACCCTGGCGCGCCAGGCGGCCGACATTACGGTGGCTGACATCATTGTCTCGGTGGACGAGCCCATGGATGCCACCCAGTGCGCTGGCAAGGAAAACTGCATGGGAGAGGGTAGCCGCTGCATGACGCACGACCTGTGGGCCTCGCTGAACCTGCGCATGGTCGAGTTCTTAAGTTCGGTCACGCTGCAAAAGCTGGTTGACGACCAACTGGCCAAGGGCTTGCAGGTGGAAGAAAAACCCAGTATCAAGCGCGCTATTTCCGCGTTGCCGGTGTCGCAGCCCATTCGCATCAATGCGCCCAACTCGGTGTTCGCGCTGGGCAACGCGTTCTCTAAAAGCTGATGCCTCGCCACAGGTTCCCCTTTAACTGCTAGACCGAGATAACCATGGACTCCACCCCTCACTTTCCCATCTACATGGACTACAGCGCCACCAACCCCTGCGACGAGCGGGTGGTGGACGCCATGGTGCCCTGGCTGCGCACCCATTTTGGCAACCCCGCATCTCGCAGCCACGCCTGGGGCTGGGAGGCCGAAGCCGCGGTGGAGACCGCGCGCGAACAAGTCGCCGCGCTGATTGGTGCCGACCCGCGTGAAATCGTCTGGACCTCGGGTGCCACCGAGTCCAACAACCTGGCCCTCAAAGGCGCCGCGCAGTTCTACAAAGGCAAAGGCATGCACCTGATCACGGTGAAAACCGAGCACAAAGCAGTGCTGGACACTTGCCGCGAGTTGGAGCGTCAGGGCTTTGAAGTGACCTACCTTGATGTGCAAGAAGACGGCTTGGTGGATCTGGATGTCTTCAAGGCCGCCATTCGCCCGGACACGATTTTGGCCAGCGTGATGTTTGTGAACAACGAGATCGGCGTGATCCAGGACATCGAGGCCATTGGCACCATTTGCCGCGAAAAAGGCGTGATATTTCATGTCGATGCCGCCCAAGCCACGGGCCGTGTGGCCTTTGACTTGTCGCAGATGCCAGTGGATTTGATGAGCCTGACCTCGCACAAGACCTATGGCCCCAAGGGCATTGGCGCGCTGTTTGTGCGGCGCAAGCCGCGTATCCGCTTGGAGGCGCAAATGCACGGCGGCGGCCACGAACGCGGCATGCGCAGCGGCACCTTGCCTACGCACCAGATTGTGGGCATGGGTGAGGCCTATCGCATTGCCAAGGAAGAAATGGCCTCCGAGAACCTGCGCATCAAGGCGCTTCACGAGCGGATGCTGGCCGGTTTGGCAGGCGTGGAGCAAGTGTTCATTAACGGCCACCTGGAAAAGCGCGTGCCGCACAACCTGAACATGAGCTTTAACTACGTCGAAGGTGAGTCGCTCATCATGGGCATCAAAGGCCTTGCGGTGTCGTCGGGTTCAGCCTGTACGTCGGCCAGCCTGGAACCCAGCTATGTGTTGCGGGCCCTGGGCCGCAGCGACGAGCTGGCGCATAGCAGTCTGCGCATGACGATTGGCCGCTGGACCACCGAGGCCGAGATCGACTACGCGGTGGAAACCATCAAGCTCAACGTTGCCAAGCTGCGCGACCTGAGCCCCTTGTGGGACATGTACCAAGAAGGCATCGACATCTCCACCATCCAATGGGCGGCACACTAAGCGCGACACGCCCACATTTCCAAGCTTTATCCCCATTAAAGAGGCAACAAAACCATGGCTTATTCCGAAAAAGTGATTGATCACTACGAAAACCCCCGCAACGTTGGCAGCTTTGAAAAAGGCGACGACTCTGTGGGCACCGGCATGGTGGGCGCGCCGGCCTGCGGCGACGTGATGAAGCTGCAAATCAAGGTGAACCCGTTAACCGGTGTGATCGAGGACGCGCGCTTCAAGACCTACGGCTGCGGCTCGGCAATTGCATCGAGCTCGCTGGTGACCGAATGGGTCAAGGGCAAAACCCTGGACGAGGCGGCGGCCCTGACAAACAGCCAGATCGCGGAAGAACTGGCGCTGCCTCCGGTCAAAATCCATTGCTCCATCCTGGCTGAAGACGCCATCAAGGCGGCCGTGGACGACTACAAGAAAAAGCACCTGAACTGATATGGCCATCTCTTTGACCGAGGCCGCCGCGCGGCATGTCACGCGCTACCTGAGCAAACGCGGCAAGGGCGTGGGCGTGCGTCTGGGCGTCAAAACCACCGGTTGCTCGGGCCTGGCCTACCAACTGGAATATGTGGACGAACTTGCTCCTGAAGATGTGATTTTTGAAGGCCATGGCGTCAAAGTGTTGGTCGACCCCAAAAGCCTGGCCTATATCGATGGCACCGAGCTGGATTTTGTTCGCGAGGGGCTAAATGAAGGCTTTCGCTTCAACAACCCTAACGAGCGCGACAAGTGCGGCTGCGGCGAATCCTTCCGGGTCTGATTGTTTTCTTGTGAACCTGCAAACTGACGACTTTGCGCTGTTTGGCCTGCCGCCGCAGTTTGCCCAAGATAAGGCCGCACTGGACTCGCAGTGGAAGGTCTTGCAAGCCCAAGTGCACCCTGACAAGTTTGCCGCCCAGGGCGCCGCTGCCCAGCGCGTGGCCATGCAATGGTCGGCGCGGATCAACGAAGCCTACCGCCGCCTGAAGGACCCGCTGACTCGCGCCGCCTACTTGTGTGAATTGCATGGCGCGCCCATCAACGCCCACAGCAACACCGCCATGCCAGCGAGCTTTTTGGTGCAGCAAATCGAATGGCGCGAGGCACTAGACGATGCGCAGACCGATGCTGCACTGGAGGCACTGTTGGCGTCGGTCAACGGGGTGAAAATAGACCTGCTGGGTGAATGCGCGCAATTGCTTGACGTGCAGCGCGACTTTGCGGCAGCGGTGCTGCCGGTACGCTGCCTGATGTTTATTGACAAATTTGCCCACGATCTGAACCAGCGCCTGGATGCGTTGGCATAAACCACCATGGCGCTTCTACAGATTTCCGAGCCGGGTCAGTCGCCCAACCCCCACGCGCGGCGCCTTGCCGTGGGTATCGACCTGGGCACCACGCATTCGCTGGTGGCCTCGGTGCGCAACGGGGTGGCCGAGTGCCTGCCCGACGCCCAGGGCCGGGTGATTTTGCCCAGCGTCGTGCGCTACCTGGACGTCCAGCGCCGCCAGATTGGTTTTGAGGCACTGGCGCAACAAAGCAGCGACCCCGGCAACACCATAGCCTCGGTCAAGCGCCTGATGGGGCGCGGCCTGGCCGACATCGCGAACGCCGAACGCTTGCCCTACAGCCTGGTGGCCACACCGGGTATGGTCAAGGTGCGCACTA
>CANHZG010000247.1 GCA_947464995.1 Comamonadaceae bacterium
CATGGCCAAAATCCCTGGACTGCCGGGGCGTGCCATTACTGCCGGTCTTTTGCCAAGCGCAAGGCGAGCAAGCCAGCCACCACAATCACCATCGCGCCCAGCACAGTGGTCGCACGCGGCACCTCATCAAAAAACAAAAATCCCCACAAAGGGGCCCACAAAATGCCGGTGTATTCAAACGGCGTGACCGTGCTGGCCCGCGCCACACGGTAGGCGCTGGTTAAGAACATCATGCCCGTGGCGGCCACGACGCCGCAAGCGGCGATCAAGAGCCCATCGGACAGGGTGGGCATGACCCATGGCCGAACCAAAAACGACAGGCTCGGGTGGTTTGCATGCACCACGCCCCAGTGGTTCAAGGCAAAGGCCGCCAAGCCCGACCCGAGCAAGAAAAAAGTATTTTGGTAAAACGCCATGACCGCTGCCGACAAGGTACTGCCAAACTTGCGCGCCATGAGCATTGCCATGCCATACAAGGCCGCAGCCAGCAGCGACAACAGGGCCGCCGGCTCAAACAGGCCGCTGCCCGGCTGCAGCATCACCATCACCCCGACAAAACCCAACACCACGGCAGCCCAGACACGCCAACCGGCATGCTCGCCCAGCAGAGGGCCCGCCAAAGCCGTTACAAACAGGGGCACGGTGAAATATAGCGCCACGGCATCGGCCAGGGGCAGCGCTGGAAACGCCATGTAATACGCCGTATACGCACCCAACATGATGGTGGCGCGCAGGCTTAACACGGCCAAATTGGAGGCAAAAATCGCACGCCAACCCGACTCCCGCAGCACCAGCGCAAACAAAATGGGCCCGGCCACACAAGACCGGATAAACACCACCTGGGTGAGCGCGTAGCCACCGCTGACTTGCTTGATGATGGCGTCTTGCAGTGAGAAAACCAGCACGCCCAAGCACAGGTAGACAATTCCCCGCGCCGAATGGCTATCCATGCGCTATGTCGCGGCGAATATAAAGCGCGGTTTTGGCGCGCTCGTAGTTGCCATCCGTGGGGTCCAAGCGCCAGCCTGAGGTCAGCATGCGGTTCATGTACTGGCGGTTATACAAAAAGGGAAAAATCAGCTGCGACAGGCCAAACGAAACCAGGGTAATGATTAGGTGGAGCACGCCCACACCCAACTCACCCCGCACCACCGGTACAAACCAGCCGAACACCAGATAGGTCCAGCTGTAGCCGATGTAACCAGTCTTTACCAGGCCCGATTCGGTATGGATGATGCACACCGGCTTTTGCAAGCCCAACAAGAGTACGCCTACCACTATGGGGCTGACCAGCGCCACGAAACCCAGCCAATGGAACACAGAGAATTCACCCATCTTTGGCTCCTTCACAGTAATCGCACCAGTATAGGTCGCCAACACGCCCCTGAAACGGCAGCCACCCGGGGCAGAGAAAAACGCGGCACAATCGGGGGATGAGCGATGATTCCAACACCATTAGCAGCGACGGCCTGCGCTACAAAGCGCGGGTCTCGGGTTCCCCCTTCGGCCAAACCGGCAACAACAGCACCATGAGTTGTGCGCGCTGCGGCGTACACAAACCGCGCGCGCTGGGCGTTTACCGCAAATTAGCCGGGAAAAACATGTTTGTGTGCGGAGATTGCGCCGCACCCAAGCCCACCGCCTGATTGCGGCCCCACCAGGGGAGCCAGTCGAGGTTTTACTGGGGCGTTTTCACCTAAGAGATTTCTGTTCCCGCAGCCGCAGGGCTTTGGCCTTAGAGCTGCTCCACCCCCGCAGCGGCGGCCAATAGCGCTTCCTCTCGACCAGCAGCCCCCGAGATCAACGCGCCCACCGGCATGCCAGCGGCGCCGGTGCCCATAGGCAAGCTGACGCCACACAAGTCCAAAAAATTGCCCGGCAAGGTGTTTTGCAGGGTGCGCAGATTGGTGCTGTGAAACAGCGCGTCGTCAGCCTCCAGCGGCGCGACCAAGGGTGCCACATGCACGACGGTTGGGCTGAGCATCCACGCGTCGCCCAGTTGGGCGGCGCATTCCCGTACTAGGCGTACGCGCGCCGCCTGCAAGGTGAGAACGTCCAGCGCGGTCATGGTTTTGCCACGCGCCAGCCTTAGCAGCACGCGGCGGTCAATCGCCTGGGCCAGCGGTCCGTCCACCAGCTCTTGGTGCCACACATAGGCCTCGGCGGCGGCAATGGTGCCGTGGCGCGCGGTCAGTGCGGTGAACGCGTCGACAGCGGGGAACGCCTCGAACCGTACCTGCGCACCGGCCGCACGCAGGCGCTGCACCAGCAGATCAAAAGCCGCATGCACTTCGGGCTCAATGCCGTCAAACATCAGGTTGGTAGGCACGACAAAAGACATTCCGGCCACTGCGCCGGCCACCAGCGGCTGCAGCGCAGCACCGCGCAAGGCGGCATCCACCCAGGCGCAGTCTTGCACCGTGTTGGCAATCGGCCCGGGCACATCCAGGGTCTCAGACAGCGGAAATAGGCCTCGCTTGTCGAAGTGGCCAATCGACGGCTTGAAACCCACCAACCCGTTAAAGGCCGCTGGCACCCGCACCGAACCCCCGGTGTCCGTGCCCATGCCAATGCAAGCAATACCTGCCGCCACCGCCACCGCCGATCCACTGGACGAGCCGCCAGGCGCGCGGTGGCCGTCCATGCTTGCACGGTTGATGGGCGTACCAAAGTGCGGGTTCAAGCCCAAGCCGGAATAAGCAAATTCGGTCAGACCCACCTTGCCCAGGCTGATGCAGCCGCAGGCCGCTAGTCGCTGCACGGTGGCCGCGTCGTGCAAGGCGGGGGCGGCGTTGCGTCGCGTGGCTGAGGCGGCGGTCGTGGGCGTTCCTTGCACGTCAAACAAATCTTTCCACACCACCGGCACGCCATCGAGCGGGCCCAAGGGCTGCCCGGCGTCCCAGCGGGCGTCACTGGCGCGGGCTTCCTGCAGGGCGCGCTCCTGGGTGATGCACAGGAACAAGCCAGGCTCCCCCAAGCGCGCAGCAGCCAGGGCATTGGCAACCACCTGCGAAGGGCGCAACACGCCGCTTTGGTAGGCCGTATACAAGGCGCGAGCGCCATTACTGAGATTCATATCCATCCTTTTTGCAACGAGTGCGCCACATGATCGCAGCTTGGCGGCCAGCACAGGGAGTTCCGGTAGGTCGGCACAGGCCGGGCGCTGGTAGGCTCGGCCCCACGAATCCTACGCCGCACACAAATGACCACCACCGATCACCCCCCTGCCCCGCATCGGCCGCAAATTCGGCTCTACCAAGAGTGGCTGCAAGCCCAGCGCGGCCTGGCATTTGCCGACTACCGCGCGCTGTGGCAATGGTCGGTGACCGATCTGGACGCATTTTGGCAAAGCATTTGGGATTACTTTGACCTGCGCTCGCCCACGCCGCACAACGCCGTGCTGCAAGCCAACGTGATGCCTGGCGCACGCTGGTTTCCTGGTGCGCAAACCAATTACGCCCGACAGGTGCTGCGCCATGTGGACGCGGCGCATGCCGCAGGCTGCCCGGCGCTGGTGTGCCGCAACGAGCGTGGCGATCAGCGCCAGATCTCCTGGCCCGAGTTACGCCGCCAAGTGGCCTCCATGGCGCTGCATCTGAAGGCCCAGGGCCTGGAGCCTGGCGACCGCGTGGCGGCTTATCTGCCCAATATTCCCGAGGCCATGGTCGCCTTTTTGGCCACCGTGTCGCTGGGCGGCGTCTGGAGCATTTGCGCACCCGACATGGGCACCGCAGCCGTGCTGGACCGGTTTCGCCAGATCGCACCCAAAATCCTGATCGCCGTGGATGGCGTACGCTACGGCGGTCGCGACCTGGACCGCCGCGCTGTGGTGCAAGAGCTGCGCGCGGCGCTGCCAAGCGTGCAGCACCTCATCGTTCACCGGAATCTGGAGGGGCCAGACAGCCCTGCGAACGTGCCTGAGGCCACGCCTATGGCGCAGACCACCGGCCGCGACGATGCGGTGGTAGCCGCGTTCGAGCCTTTGTGGCTGCCTTGGGACCACCCCTTGTGGATC
>CANHZG010000248.1 GCA_947464995.1 Comamonadaceae bacterium
GCCAACGTCAAGATGAGCATGAACCCGTTTGACGAAATCGCCATCGAAGAAGCCGTGCGCTTGAAAGAAAAGGGCGTGGCCACCGAAGTCATCGCGGTATCGTGCGGCGTGACCCAGTGCACCGAGACCCTGCGCACCGCTATGGCCATTGGCGCCGACCGTGCCATTTTGGTCGAGACCAGCGAAGAGCTGCAGCCGCTGGCCGTGGCCAAGCTGCTCAAGGCGCTGATGGACAAAGAGCAGCCCGGCCTGGTGATTTTGGGCAAACAAGCCATTGACGACGACTGCAACCAGACCGGCCAGATGCTCGCTGCCCTGTGCGACCGCCCCCAAGCCACCTTCGCGAGCAAGGTGGAAGTGGCCGATGGCAAAGTCCAGGTCACCCGCGAAGTGGACGGTGGCTCCGAGACCCTGAGTCTGAACTTGCCCGCCATCATCACCACCGACCTGCGTCTCAACGAACCGCGCTACGTCACCTTGCCCAACATCATGAAGGCCAAGAAAAAGCAGCTCGACACCTTCACCCCCGCCGACCTGGGTGTGGATGTGAGCCCCCGCATCAAAACGCTCAAGGTGGTTGAGCCCGCCGCCCGCGCCGCTGGCATCAAGGTGGCCGACGTTGCCGCCCTGGTGGACAAGCTCAAGAACGACGCCAAGGTCATCTGAATTTAGTAAAGGATATTTCCATGAGCTCCCTCGTCATCGCTGAACACGACAACAGCAGCATCAAGCCCTCGACCCTCAACACCATCACCGCCGCTGCCCAGTGCGGTGGTGACGTCCACGTGTTGGTGGCTGGTCACAATGCGGGCGCTGCTGCCGCTGCCGCCGCCCACATCGTCGGTGTGGCCAAAGTCATCCACGTCGAAAGCGCCGGGCTGGCCCACGGTCTGGCCGAGAATGTGACCGCCCAGGTGGTCGCCCTGGCATCGGGCTACAGCCACCTGCTGTTTCCGGCCACGGCCTATGGCAAAAACATCGCGCCCCGCGTAGCCGCCAAGCTCGATGTGGGCCAGATCTCGGACATCACCAAGGTCGACAACCCCGATACCTTCGAGCGTCCTATTTATGCAGGCAACGCCATTGCCACGGTGCAAAGCAAGGACGCCATCAAGGTCATCACTGTGCGTACCACCGGCTTTGACGCCGCAGCCAGCACCGGCGGCAGCGCCAGCGTGGAAACGCCGGCCGCTGCCAGCGACAGCGCCGACGTGGGCTTTCTGCGCTCTGAGATCGCCAAGAACGACCGCCCCGAGTTAACCGCAGCCAAGATCATCGTATCGGGCGGCCGGGCTTTGGGGTCGAGCGAAAAGTTCATGGAAATCATGACGCCGCTGGCCGACAAGCTAGGCGCAGCCATGGGCGCCAGCCGCGCTGCGGTGGACGCGGGCTATGCGCCCAACGACTGGCAGGTCGGCCAAACCGGCAAGATCGTCGCCCCCCAGCTGTATGTAGCTTGTGGCATCAGCGGTGCCATCCAGCACCTGGCTGGCATGAAGGACAGCAAAGTCATCGTGGCCATCAACAAGGACGCCGAGGCCCCTATCTTCAGCGTGGCCGACTACGGCCTGGAGGCCGACTTGTTTGTGGCGGTGCCAGCGCTTGTAGCCGCCCTGTAATCGGGCAAAAAGGCACCGCGAGGTGCCTTTTTTTCGCCCTGTGTTTTTCGTTTTTTCCTTCGTTTTGCTATTGCTTTTTTGAAAGCCCACCATGAGCTATATCGCCCCTGTCAAAGACATGCTGTTCAACATCGAGCACCTGGCTGGCATCGCCCATATTGCCCAATTGCCCGGGTTCGAGGACGCGGATCTGGACACGGCACAGGCGGTATTGGAAGAGTCGGCCAAATTCAACGAAGGCGTGTTGTCGCCCCTGAACTGGGCCGGTGACCAAAACCCCACCAGCTGGAAAGACGGTGTGGTCACGGCCACGCCTGGCTTCAAAGAAGCGTTCAAGTTGTTCGCTGAAGGCGGCTGGCAAGGCCTGCAACACCCGACCGCGTTTGGCGGCCAGGGCCTGCCCAAAACCATTGGATCGGTCTGTGGTGAGATGCAAAACTCGGCCAATATGAGCTTTGCGCTGTGCCCCTTGCTCAGTGACGGCGCCATTGAGGCGCTGTTGACCGCAGGCTCGGACGAACTCAAAGCCACCTACCTGGAAAAGCTGGTCAGCGGCGAATGGACCGGCACCATGAACCTGACCGAGCCCCAGGCCGGCAGCGACCTGGCCATGGTGCGCACCCGCTCTGAGCCGCAGCCTGACGGCACCTTCAAGGTGTTTGGCACCAAGATTTACATCACCTGGGGTGAGCACGACATGGCCGACAACATCGTCCATCTGGTGCTGGCCCGCGTGCAGGGTGCGCCGGAAGGTGTCAAGGGCATCAGCCTGTTTGTGGTGCCCAAGTTTCTGGTAAATGCAGACGGTTCACTGGGCGCGCGCAACGACGTGCACTGCGTCAGCATCGAGCACAAGATGGGCATCAAGGCCAGCGCAACCGCGGTGTTGCAGTACGGCGATCACGGTGGCGCAGTGGGTTATCTCGTAGGCCAGGAAAATCGTGGCCTGGAATACATGTTCATCATGATGAATGCAGCCCGCTATGGCGTGGGCGTGCAGGGCATTGCGATTGCCGAACGCGCCTACCAAAAAGCCGCCAGCTTTGCCCGCGAACGGGTGCAAAGCCGCCCGGTGGACGGCTCCATGAACGCCAGCGCACCCATCATCCACCACCCCGACGTGCGCCGCATGCTCATGACCATGCGCGCTTATGTGCAAGGCTGCCGCGCGCTGGCCAGTGTGGCGGCGTCCGCCTTTGACGTGGCCCACCACCACCCGGATGCGCAGGCGCGCAAAGAGCACCAGACGTTTTACGAGTTCATGGTGCCGTTGATCAAGGGCTTTAGCACCGAGATGAGCCTGGAAGTCACCTCTCTCGCGGTGCAGGTGCACGGCGGCATGGGCTTTATCGAGGAAACCGGTGTTGCCCAGTACTACCGCGATGCCAAGATTTTGACCATCTACGAAGGCACGACGGCCATCCAAGCCAATGACTTGGTGGGTCGCAAAACCTCGCGCGACGGCGGCCAGGCGGCCAAAGCAATTGCGGCGCAAATTGCGGGCACGGTGGCTGATCTGCGCTCCAGTGGCACCCCAGACGCCCTGGCTGTGGCTCAGCGCCTGGACACTGCGCGTGCTGCCTTGGTGGACGTGATTGGGTTCGTGGCCGGTAACACCAAGGCCAGCCCCAACGCCGTGTTCTCGGGCAGCGTGCCCTACCTGATGCTGGCGGGCAATGTGATGGCCGGCTGGCAAATGGCACGCGCCTTGTTGGTGGCGCAGCAAGCCGTGGCCGACGGAAAAGACCTGGCCTTCATGCAGGCCAAAGTGGTAACAGCGCGTTTCTATGCCGACCACATCCTCACCAAGGCCCAGGGCCTGCGTGACAGCATTGTCGAAGGCGCCGAGAGCGTGACCGCTCTGGCCCTGGACGCTTTTTAATCTCTCTGCCATACCAGCCCGCCATGTCCAAACTCCCTGCCGCCCTGGCGCACCTGCCGTTCCCGGTAATCGGCGCGCCTCTGTTCATCATCAGCACACCCCAGCTGGTTATTGCGCAGTGTATTGCCGGTGTGGTCGGTTCCATGCCCGCGCTCAATGCCCGCCCGGCCGAGCAGCTGGAAGAGTGGCTGATCGAAATCACCGAAACCCTGGCCGCCTACAACCTGGCGCACCCCGACCAGCCCGCCGCGCCTTTCGCTATCAACCAAATCGTGCACAAGAGCAGCGACCGACTGGAACACGACATGGCCCTGTGTGTGAAGTACAAGGTGCCCATCATCATCACCAGCCTGGGCGCGCGTGAGGACATCAACGCCGCAGCCCACTCGTATGGCGGCGTGGTGCTGCACGACATCATCAATAACAAGCACGCCCACAAGGCGATTGAAAAAGGCGCCGATGGCCTGATCGCCGTGGCCGCAGGCGCCGGGGGCCACGCAGGTGTGAAAAGTCC
>CANHZG010000249.1 GCA_947464995.1 Comamonadaceae bacterium
CCCAAGGCCACCCCGACGCAGCCGTGGCCTGGTGCGAACGCGTCTTGTCCGAGCAATCAGACAACGCCGACGCTGTGCATCTGCTAGGTGTTGCTGCCTTGCAGCAGGGCCAGGCGCAGCGCGCCATTGGCCTGATGGACCGTGCCGTGGCGCTACAACCGCAGCGTGCAGATTTTTACGCCAACCGGGGCCTGGCCTGGCAGGCGCTGGCGGACGCAGCCCGCGCGGTACAAGACTTTGACCGGGCAGTCGCGCTCGACCCCGCGTCTGCCACAGCGCACTTCAACCAGGGTGTAGCCCGCCACCACCAGCGCGCCTACGACCTCGCATTGGCCAGTTATGAAACAGCCTTGGCCTTGGCACCACAATTTGTTCCAGCGCTGATTAACAGCGGTGCGGTGCTGCAAAAGCTAGGCCAGTGGCCGGCCGCCCTGCAGCGCTACGACCAGGCGCTGGCGCTCGCCCCGGACAACGCCGACGCCCACTCCAACCGCAGCGTGGCGCTGGGGGTTTTAGGCCAATACGATGCGGCCCTGGCCAGCGTGCAGCGTGCCGTGGCCTTACAGCCCACGTCGGCCCAGCACCACTACAACCTGGGCAATGCCTTGCGCGACCTGCACCAGTACGAGGATGCGGTGCCCGCCTACGACCAAGCCCTA
This sequence comes from Comamonadaceae bacterium, assembly GCA_947464995.1. GTDB lineage: Bacteria > Pseudomonadota > Gammaproteobacteria > Burkholderiales > Burkholderiaceae_C > Allorhodoferax. The sequence continues at coordinate 660 of CANHZG010000249.1, forward strand.
GCCTTCCAGCCGGGGTATGTGCAGGCGCATTCCAACCGAGGCGTGGTTTTGCAAAAGCTGGGACGCCTGGGCCACGCCATCGTCAGCTATGACCGCGCCATTGCGCTAGACGGCAAGGCCGCGCACGCCCACTACAACCGGGGTACGGTGCTGCATGAGTTACAGCAGCTTGACGCCGCCATCAGCAGCTACGACCGCGCCCTCCAGGCCCAGCCCGACTACCCCGAGGCACACTGGAACAAGGCATTGGGGCTGCTCTTGGCCGGTAATTTTGCGCAAGGTCTGCCCCTATATGAGTGGCGCTGGCACCCGCACAACCGGGGCCCGAGCGCGGCGGTTTTTACCCAAACGCTGTGGCTGGGCTCCACGGCCCTGGCTGGCAAAACGCTGCTACTGCATGCCGAACAGGGCTTGGGCGACACTCTGATGTTTTGCCGCTATGCCGACCTGTTACGCAGCTGGGGTGCTCGCGTGCTATTGGAAGTGCCCCAGCCGTTGCACCGCCTGCTGCAGGGTCTGGACGGCGTGGACCAGTTGCTGGTGCAGGGCCAAGCCCGTGGCAGCTTTGACCTGCATTGCCCGCTGATGAGCCTGCCGCTGGCCGTGCAAACCTACGCTGCCAGCGCCCCGCCCGATGACCAAGCCGTGGCATTTACAAATGCCAAGAGCGCCTATCTGGTGGCCGACAGCGGGCTGCGCTCGCAGTGGCACGCCACCCTCACTGCCCTGGAAAACGCCCAAACCCAGACACCCGACTGTCGGCCCCGCGTGGGCATCGTCTGGCGCGGCAGCAACACACACGCCAACGACCACAACCGCAGCCTGCCCTTGGCCGACCTGCTGGCGCATCTGCCGCCCAGCTGCCAGTACGTGGCTTTACAAAAAGAACCTACGCCCGATGATGCCGCCACGCTGCAAGCCAACCCCCATATTCTGGAAATGGGCCGCGAGCTGACCGACTTCGCCGATACCGCTGCGCTGCTGTCTTGCCTGGACCACGTGGTGTGCGTGGACACGGCGGTCGCGCACCTGGCGGGCGCCATGGGGCTGGCGACCAGCCTGCTGCTGCCTTTTACGCCCGACTGGCGTTGGCAACTGGGGCGCAGCGACAGCCCCTGGTACCCCACGCTGCGCCTGTACCGGCAACAGCAGCGCCTGCAGTGGGGTGCACCTCTGCAAGCCCTGGCATACGACCTGGGCGCAATGCAGACCAGCCTGTTAAGGCGCCCAGGTAACTAAGCCACTCCAGGCCGTGGCAAGCACCACCACGCCAAAAGCAATGCGGTAATAAGCAAAGCCCGTAAAGCTGTGGGTGGACACAAAGCGCAAGAGCCAACGCACGCAGGCCCAAGCGCTGATAAACGAAAACACCAAGCCCACGGCAAACAAGGGCACGTCGTCCAGGCTGAGTAAAGCGCGTTCTTTGTACAGGCTATACACCCCGGCGCCTATGAGCGTGGGTATGGCCAGGAAGAAAGAAAAGTCGGTTGCCGCTTTGCGCGACAGACCCAGCAGCATGCCGCCGATGATGGTGGCGCCGCTGCGGCTGGTGCCAGGTACCATGGCCAGGCATTGCACCAAACCGACCTTGAGCGCGTCCAGTGGCCCCATGTCGTCGACGCTACTGATGCGCGAAAACGTACCGGTGACCACGTCTTGGGCCTGCGACTGCCGCCGCTCAGCCCACAAAATAACAAAACCACCCAGAATAAAGGTGGTGGCCACCACCTCGGGTGTAAACAAATGCGCCTTGATGACTTTGCCAAACAACAAACCCAGCACCACGGCGGGCAAGAAGGCAATCAACACATTCAACGCAAAAGTTTGAGCTCGCGCCTGGGTGGGCAGAGCCAGCACCGTGTCCCGAATTTTTTGCCAGTACACCAGCACGACGGCAAAAATGGCTCCGGTCTGGATGGCAATGTCAAACACCTTGGCCTTGTCATCATCAAAACCCAGCAGCGCACCGGCCAAAATGAGATGGCCCGTGGATGAAATTGGCAAAAACTCGGTCAAGCCCTCGACCACCCCCATGACGGCGGCTTTACCTAGCAGTGCAATATCGATCAAAACAAACTCCTGTGTGAATAACTGGCAAGCACGCTGATTTTCGCACCCAGATGGTTGTTGTAACATTGGCAACTATGCAACTTACCCCACTTATTGCCGTTCACATGAGCGCCGCCATTGGCGCGGTCGTCCTCGGGCCCATTGCCTTGTGGGCGCGCAAGGGCCGCACCCAACGCCCTATGCTGCACCGCGCTTTTGGTTATGCCTGGACCACGCTGATGCTGGCCACGGCCACCACCGCCATTTTTATTCGCGACTTCGACTTGCCTAATGTGGCTGGCTACACGCCCATTCACGTGCTCATTCCGGTGACCTTGTTCAGCCTTTTGGGCGCTTTTTGGTTCCTGCACCGCAAAGACATCGTTGGCCACCGCAAAACGATGCAAACGCTCTACTGGAGCGCTTGCATCATTGCCGGTGGTTTTACCCTGTTGCCGAGCCGCTACCTGGGCCAGCTGATTTGGGGCCAGTGGCTGGGGTGGCTTTAAACGCGCAAGCGAAAGTGCATGCGGTACTGATGCAGTAAAACCCAGCCGGCAACCAGCATAGACGCCACCACTACCCCGGCGCCCAGCGCACACACCACCCGACCCAATTGCTGCGCCTGATCTACAGCGCCCAGGCTGGAGAGCAAGTACACCCAATCGTGTGAATCCACCGTTCCGGTCTCGCCATTGAGTAGCGTCAGGCGGGGATGCCACGCGTCGTACACATAGGGCGCGATGTCGAGCAGCGAGGCGCCAACCAACCACGCCCCCAGCGCTGCACCAAAGGCGTCACGGTTGGTAAGCCACAGGCCACCACAGAGCAGCGCCGGCATGGTGAGCTGCATCACGCTGCCACCAGCCACCATCAACCACTTACCCAATATCGAAAACACCGCGTGCCCCGCTTCGTGAAACACCATCAAGGGGTAGTGCAAAAACGACGCGCCCATCTCCCCGGTGCGGTAGTCCAAGCCCAGAAGGCGCTGTGACCACGCCACAAAAGCCAGCCAGAGGGCCACCCGCAGCCAAAACTGGCCCACGCCAGGCACAAAAGTGGGGCGCGTCACGCCAAGCCCCCGACTAAAATCAAATACATGAGTCATCCCCCCGCCACCACGTCTGTTGCCAAACCCTCTGCCCAAGCCGCTGTACAAAGCGCAAAGCCCAGCAACTTCCTGCGACAGATTATTGAGCACGACCTGGAACACGGCACCTACGCCGCCCGGGCCTGGGCGGGCAGCCCCGGCGACGCAGCGCACCACGCCGCAGGCCCGTTAGACCCCGCCCGCATCCGCA
>CANHZG010000250.1 GCA_947464995.1 Comamonadaceae bacterium
CCGCTGGGCTTGGTGGTTTGCTGTGCTGTGTCCTCTGGTGGGCGGCGTTGGCATCTTGCTTACTGGAACCGTGGTCGATAACTGGTATCTCTGGTCGGTCAAACACCATGTGGTGCCAGCCTATCCGCTGGTAAGCCCCACCGTGCTCGACCCCGCAATCCTGGGAGCAAAACCATGAAAACTTCCCTGCGACTCTTGCTCGCCACACTGGTGCCCGCTGCTGCTGCCTTGCTAAGCGGATGCGAACGCCCCCCGATTGAGACGGTGCAAACTGGCTATCGCGGAACTGGCATGGAACAGATCTACAACCCGCGTACCCTGCTTAAACAGGCTTCACTAAACCAAGCGCCGGTGGCTGCCGAGGCGGCCAGTGCCGACGGCCCCAAGGCCAAAGACGTTTATCAAAATGTCCAGGTGCTGGGTGACCTGAGCGTGGCGCAGTTCAACCGCCACATGGCATCCATTACGCAGTGGGTGGCGCCTGACGCGGGCTGCGCCTATTGCCACAATGTGGAAAACTTTTCGGAGGACGCCAAGTACACCAAGGTGGTGGCGCGGCGCATGATCCAGATGACGCAGCGCGTCAACCAGGACTGGAAACCGCACGTGGCTGAGACCGGGGTGACTTGTTACACCTGCCACCGGGGCAACAACATTCCGGCCAATGTCTGGTTTGCGCCCAAAGACCGCAAGTACGCCAACAACAGCGTGATGGGCGACTTGGCCGGGCAAAACTTGGCCTCCAAATCGGTGGGCTTGACGTCTCTGCCCTTTGACCCGTTCACGCCTTACTTGAAAGATGCGGCGCCAATTCGGGTCAATGGCGACACGGCCATGGTGTTGCGGGGTGACGCGGTTAACCGCAGTTCGACCAAGCAGGCTGAACATACCTACGGCCTGATGGTTCACATGTCGGAGTCGCTCGGAGTCAATTGCACTTATTGCCACAACACCCGCAACTTCGCGTCTTGGGAAGAGTCCCGACCCCAGCGCGTGACGGCCTGGCACGGTATCCGCATGGCGCGTGACCTGAACAACGACTACATGACGCCGCTGACAGACACCTTTCCGGCCAACCGCTTAGGCCCTAAAGGCGACGTAGCTAAGGTGAATTGCACCACCTGCCACCAAGGTGCCTACAAGCCGCTGTATGGTGCGGCCATGGCCAAGGACTATCCTGAACTGCAGGCGCTGGCCAAGCCTTAAGGTCTAAGCTCCTCAAGGGCCTTCGCTTTACGCGGTGGAGGCCCTTTTTTTATTGGAGTGTTTGTCAATGAACCTGGTGCTGATGGACGTTCCTTGTGATCAGGTGAGCGTGCTGGTGCTGGCCGACATCGCTCCTGTGCACCGTCTGTGGGGCTGGTCACGCATTGTCAAGGGGCCGCTGAAATTGCGCTCGCTCAACCAACTGCGCTTTTCCAAGGTTTTGGGTAGTGGTTTTGATGGCGGCTTTGGTTTGAGGCCCAGCGCGTCCCGGCAAGGGTTGTTTGCAGTGTTCAGCAGCTTGCGCGCGGCAGACGAGTTTGTTGCCGATTCCGACGTGATGCACGGCTACCGCGAACACTCGAGCGAATGCTGCGTGCTCAAGCTGCGCGTTTGGTCATGCCGGGGCAGTTGGGACGGGCAGACGCTTGCGCCCAGCATTGCCCCGCCAGACGGCGGCCCGGTGGCCGCACTCACACGCGCCTCCATTGCGCTGCGCAAAGCACCGGCCTTTTGGCGCCACGCGCCTGCCTCGCAAACCGCGCTGGAGGCTGCACCCGGCTGCCAGTTGGCCGTCGGCCTGGGTGAGGCCCCTTTTTTGCGCCAAGCCACCTTTACCCTGTGGGACAGCGTGGCCGCCATGGACGCCTATGCCCGCTCGGGTCCGCACCTAGAGGCCATCAAGGCGGCGGCTAAGGAGCAGTATTTCACCGAGTCCATGTTTGCCCGCTTTGTCACCCTGAGCGTCCAGGGCACCTGGAAGGGCCACCACTATGGCTGAATCGCTGCGCACGCCACGCGTGGTGGTGGTGGGCGCTGGCATTGGCGGGCTGGTCAGCGCGCTGCTGCTGGCGCACCAGGGCCTGGACGTAACGCTGGTGGAGGCCGCCGCCGCCCCTGGGGGCAAGATGCGCCAGATTGTGGTGGACGGCGTGGCGGTGGATTCAGGGCCTACGGTGTTCACCATGCGCTGGGTGTTGGACCAAATGCTTGCCGAGATTGGCAGCTCGCTTGAGAGCCTTTTGCAGCTCTCGCCCATCCACGTGCTGGCGCGCCACGCCTGGCGCGATAGCGCGGCCACGCTGGATCTGCACGCCGACACCGGGCGCTCGGCCGACGCCATTTCCGCCTTCAGCAGCCCAGCCGAAGCCCAGCGCTTTAGGCAGTTTTGCCAGCAAACCCGTGCCCTCTACCAGACCCTCGAAAAACCCTATATCCGCAGCCAGCGCCCCAGCTTGCTGAGTATGGCGCAAGACCTGGGGCCGCGTGGCCTAGGCACACTCATGGGCCTGGGCCCGTTTGCCACCCTGTGGAGCAGTCTGGGGCGGCATTTTCATGACGTGCGGCTGCAGCAACTGTTTGCCCGTTATGCCACCTATTGCGGCTCGTCGCCCTGGGCCGCGCCCGCCACGCTAATGCTGGTGGCGCAGGTGGAGCTGGACGGCGTGTGGTCGGTGGCCGGCGGCATGCACGCGGTAGCGCAGGCTCTGGCGGGTCTGGCGCAGCAGCGCGGCGTAAAGCTGCGCTATGGCGTGGCCTGCAGCGAGATTGAAACCGCCCAAGGGCGCGCGAGCGGTGTGCGCCTGGCCAATGGCGAGCGGCTGGCGGCAGACGCGGTGGTGTTTAACGGCGACGTGGGCGCACTCGCCCAAGGCCTGTTTGGAACTGGGCTGCAGCGCGCTGTGGCGCCCGTGGCCGTGGCGCAGCGATCGTTGTCCGCCGTGACTTGGTCCATGCACGCGCGTGCTAGCGGTTTTCCGCTGGTGCGGCACAACGTGTTTTTTGACCACGACTACCGCAGCGAATTTGACGATATATTTTCCAAGCGCCGTCTACCTGAACAAGGTACGGTGTACCTGTGTGCCCAAGACCGCGACGACCACGGCTTAGCCCAACCCGGCCCCGAGCGCATGCTGGCCCTGGTCAACGCCCCGGCCGACGGCGACAGCCCCGCATTTGATGAATCAAGGATACAAGCATGCGAACAACGAAGCCTGGCGCTTTTGCGCCACTGTGGCCTGACGCTGCAGGCCCAGCCGCACCAAGTGGTGTGCAGCACGCCGCAAGACTTTGGCCGGCTGTACCCGGGCACGGGCGGGGCGCTGTATGGTCGCGCGACCCACGGCTGGATGTCGGCCTTTGCGCGGCCCTCAGCGCAGAGCAAAGTGCCGGGTCTGTACCTGGCGGGGGGCAGCGTGCACCCGGGGCCGGGCGTTCCCATGGCGGCGATGTCGGGGCGTTTGGCGGCCGCGACGCTGATGGCGCACCTCGATTCGACCAGCCGGTCGCGCAGGGTGGCTATCTCTGGTGGTATGTCGACGCCCTGAGCGACGACGGCCAACACGGCTTGTCCATCATTGCCTTTGTGGGCAGCGTGTTTTCGCCGTATTACGCGCTGGCACGTGGCCTCAATGGCGGCGTGGCCGACCCTGAACACTTTTGCGCCATCAACGTGGCGCTCTACGGCGCCCAGGGCCGGCGCTGGACCATGACCGAGCGCGGGAGCAAGCACATGCAGCGCAGCCACAACCGCTTCACCGTGGGGCCCAGCCAGCTGCACTGGAACGGCCAGCAGCTAGTGATTGATATTGACGAGGTCAACGTGCCGATCCCCATGCGCGTGCGCGGACGCGTGACCGTGCAACCGGTGGGTCTGAGCGCCTTTGTCACTGGTTTGGACGCCGACGCCCGCCACCGCTGGGGCCCGATTGCCCCGTGCTCGCGGGTGACGGTCGAGATGCAAAACCCCCAAGCCCGCTGGAGCGGCCACGCCTACCTAGACAGCAACGAAGGCGACG
>CANHZG010000251.1 GCA_947464995.1 Comamonadaceae bacterium
CTCAAAATTGGAGTCTGGTTGCCAGTTTGGCGATCGGCGATTTTCGATACCAAGATTCAGGCTTGCTCGATAGAACCCATTTGCGATGGTTCACCAGAAAAACCATTTTTGAGATGTTTGAAGGTGCAGGATTTGAAGTGGAATCGGTTACGTCGAGAATAATTGGAGACGCAAACGACGTCCCCTTTTTACCCATCATCAGGGAAATTGCAAAATTTGCCCGTGTTGATCCGGATATTGCGGCGCTGGAGTCCATCCCATTTCAGTATGTTTTCCTGGCAAGGCCAAAATAGCCACTTTCTTACTTGACCTACGCCAGTCGCGTCGCAAGGTGGAGGTCTAGACGGCCGGCTTTTGCGCTGCGTGCGCGGCCATGCGGGCCTCAATAATGTCGCGGTTTTTCATGGCGTAGGCGTCACCCCGTTTGGCGGCCTTGTTGTAGTACATCAACGCGCGGGCGTCGTCTTGCTCTACGCCCTGGCCGTGGTCAAACATAAAGCCCAGGTTGGACAGCGCGGTGGCGTTGCCCTGCTCGGCGGCCAGTTTGTACCAGCGCATGGCCTCAGGGTAATTGCGCGCCACGCCCTTGGCGTTGCTGTACATAAACCCGATCTTGGCCTGGGCGCTGGCGTCGCCTTGGGCGGCGGCCAGCTTGTACCAGCGCATGGCCTGCACATTGTCTTCTTCCACGCCCTCGCCGTGCTCGTACATCACACCCAGGTTGAGCTGCGCGCCGGCATTGCCTTTGTCGGCGGGCAAGCGGTACCAACGCATGGCCTCTGCGTAGTCGCGCTTGATGCCCTCACCCGTCTCGTAAATGTGGCCCAAGCTGCACTGCGCGCCGGTGTGCCCCTGCGCCGCAGCCAGCTTGTACCAGCGCACTGCCTCGGGGATGTCCTGCTCCACACCGTGGTGGCTTTCAAACATGGTACCCACGGCGTACTTTGCGTCGGCGTAGTTTTGGGCCGCTGCCAGCTTGTAATAGCGCATGGCCTCATGAAAGTCTTGTTTGGCGCCCAGCCCTTTTTCGTACAGCGCGCCCACGGCGCACTGCGCTGCTGCATCGCCCTGAGCCGCCGCCAACTGGTACCAGTGCAGGGCCTGCGCAAAGTCTTCCGTATCACCCAGACCTTTTTCGTACAACACGCCCAAGCTGCACTGCGCGCTGGCCAGGCCCTGCTCAGCGGCCTGCTGGTAGCAGCGCATGGCTTCGGCATAGTTTTGCGCCATGCCAAGGCCTTTTTCGAACATCACGCCCAGGTTGAACTGGGCCTCGGATTGCCCCTTGGCAGCGGCCTCGCGGCCCCGCAGCACCTCGGCTTCAATGGCAACGGCAATGTCTTGCTGCTGTTGGAGTAAGTCTTCTAGTTTGCTCATCGCGGACTCCGAAAACGGTTGAAAAACGGCTAGCGGCAGCCCGTGCTCTGGCAGGGGCCCTCTACCCACCGAGCATAGTCGTCTGGGTAGGCGGTCGCAAAACGGCGCGTGTAAAACGCCACGTCGGCATCGTAGCCCAGCATTTGGCCGCTTTGCAGCAGCTTTTGCAACACCACGGGTTCGGGCGAAAAGTGCAGCACCTGCAGGCCCAAGGCCCACAGGCGTGGCGCGCTGGCCTCCGTCACCGGGGTCAGGGCCAGCTCGGCAAAGTCCACCTGCTGGGCAAAAAGCCAGGTGCTGCGCAAGCTGTCCCAGGCCAGCGTGCGGTAGGCGGGGGCGCGCTCGTCTGGTGCCAGGTAGGGCTGGCTTACGCGCCAGTAGCTGTGGGCGGCTGCGGCAACTGCCAACGCAATCACCCCGGCGGCCCAGGCGGCGGGCCAGCCCCAGCGCGTGTCGCGGCCACCGTTGCTGCGTTGGTCGGCCAGCGCATCGGGTGCGCCTGCATCCGTGGGGAAGGCGTGCAGCACCCACAGGCACAGCAACACCGCCAACTGAAACGGGCCGTACCACAGCGGGTACTCCAGCAAACTGTGCACGCCAATGGCCCCCAGCACCGCCCAGGCGAGTTGGCGCGCGGGCGCGGTCTCGCGCCACGGCTGGTGGCGCCACAGCCAGGCGCCCAGCGCCAGCACCGCCAACAATGCCAGCGGCAGGCCCAGCTCCACCGCCAGGTGCAGCGGCAGGTTGTGCGCGTTGTCCACGATCTCGCAAAAACGCAGCCCGGCCCAGGGCGCGTCGTACTGGCTGATGAAGTGCGCGTACTTCAGCCCCTCCCAGCCCCAGCCCAGCAGCGGCTTTTGCGCCACCAGATAAAGCACATTGCGCCACAGGTTCAGGCGGCTGGTGCACTGGGCGCTGGTCTCTTGCAGGCGGCCAAACACCGATCCGTCCACCCCAGCCAATCCGGGCAACGCCAGCGCCGCCAACACATACGCCGCCAGCGCCACGCCCAGCAGGCTCAGCGGCCAGCGCGGCGCCGCTGGCCTAAGCGCCCCGCTGGCGCGGCGCCAAACCAAAACCAGCACCAGCAGCAACACCAGTTGCAACAAACCCGTGCGCGAGCCCGACGCCGCGCTGGCCGCCCCCAGCAGCGCGCCCAGCCCCAGCAAGTCCCAAGCGGGCGCGCGTGACGCCTGCGGCCCACGCTGCTGCGCCCACCACGCCAGCGTGCACACGCCCATGGTGCACAGCGACGCAAACTGGTTGCGCTGGCGCAAGTTGCCAAACGCCTGCCCCAGCCCCGGCTGATTGACCCAGGGCGACCAAGCGGCGCTGGCGTCAAGGTACTGCAACAAACCCAGCACTGCGTTGGCGCTGGCCGCAATCGCCCAAGCCAGCGCCACGCTGCGCAAGCGCTGCTGCGGCGTGATCGCCAGCGCGCTCCACCACAGCAACAAGGCCGCCACGCAGGCCCACGACACCAGCAGCGGCAGCACCGACGCATTGGGGCCGCTGGTAAATGGGCTTAGCCACGGCAGCGCCATCAGCGACACCGTGGCCCAGGTGGCGGCTTGGGCCGTGGGCGGGGAGGCCGGGGGCTCGGGTTGGGGCTCGGACGTGGGGGGCGACAGGTTCACAGCGGCTGATTATCTGGGAGCGCCTCGGCGCGCGGCATGCTTGCGCGCCTGCCACACCAGGGCAAAACCGAAGGGGTGAGCCTGAATCAGCGGGTGAGCGCCACAATCCCAGAGGACCTGTGGCGAAGCAGCACCGGCAGGTTCCGCCCGCGTCCTAAATAAACCCGTCTACCGCCACAAAGCCCAGCACCTGGCCTTGCGGGCCGCCCAGCAGGGCCACGGCGCTGGCTTTGCGCGACACCACGGGCACAAAGCGCAGGCTGCTCGGCTCCAGGCCGTGGGCCTGGGCGGTGGCGCGCACCGGCTCTGTGGCCTCGGGGTAGTGCGCTATCAGCAGCGCCACCGGGCGCGCGGCCTGCAGGGCGGCGGCAGACAGGCTTTCGTAATCCACCCAACGCCCGGGCCGCAGGGATATTTCTTTGCCCTGCAAGGCCAGGTCCAGGCTGCGCATCATCTCTTCGTTGCCTTGCGGGCGGCTGGCTGCAATGACCGTGGGGCCGGTCCATGGCAGCTCGCGCAGGCCGGGTGGGGCCTGGGGCAGCTGGGCGGGGTCAATATCGGCGGCGCTGACCACGCGAAAGCGGTCCACCTCAAACACCAGGTGCACGGGGCGCGCCTGCGCGATGGTGAACACGCCGTAGCCAAACGCCAGCAACTGCACCAGCACGATGGCACCAATATCGCGTGCCAGGCCCCGGCGCGGCTTGGCCGGGTGCGCCACCACGGCGGTAAGCATGGGGCCGAGCACCACGTCCACCCCCACCAAAATACCCAGCAACTCCAGGCCCCCGGCCAGCGTGGCGTAGGGCGGCGGGTACCACAGACCCAGCACCAAAGCCGCCACCAGCAGCGCCACACTGGCACTGCCTAGCGCATGCCACATGGCGCACCGCGCACGGAAGTTCATGTTGTTTGCTCTAAAAAGATGGTGTTTTTTGGCCCGCTGTGCTGGCGC
>CANHZG010000252.1 GCA_947464995.1 Comamonadaceae bacterium
CGCCACGGTTTTGAGCACATCATGGGCGGCGCCGACCATATCGTGTTTTTGGTGGCGCTTTTGGCCAGCGGCATCAGCGTGCGGCGTTGGGCGGCCTTGCTCACCGCATTCACCGTGGCGCATGGCGTGACGTTTGGCCTGGCGTCCATGGGCTGGGTCAGCGTGTCTGCGGCCTTGGTGGAGCCTGCTATTGCCGCGTCTATTGTGCTGGTGTCTGCCTTGCACCTGCTGCGGATGCAGATGCGCTTGCAGTGGGAATTGCTGCTGGTGTTTGCCCTGGGACTGGTGCATGGCTTGGGTTTTGCGTCTGCCATGCGCGAGGAGGGCTCCAGCCTGTTGATTGCCCTGAGCCCCTACCCGGTCTGGAGCATTGTGGGCTTTAACCTGGGCATTGAGGCCGGGCAGTGTGCGGTCGCCCTGGCCTTGTATGCCATGGTGCAGGTGTTGCGCCGCCTGTTTGCTGGTCAGGGCGACGCCGTTTGGCAGCGAGTGGCCGGTGCCCTGGCGATGGCCATGGGCGCATTTTGGTTGGTGCAGCGGGTTGTTTAGGGCGCCCCTGGGGCGAGCGGTCAATGGACGAAGTTGACGCGGATGCAAAGCTGGTAGCCCACACCCCACACGGACTTGATGGCGTGCTCAGACCCTTCGGCTTGCACGGTTTTGAACTTTTTGCGCAGTCGGGCCACCAGCTCTTCGAGCGAGTGCTTGCTGATGGCGTGGTCCGAACCGTCGTTGCCAAAAAGGTCGCACAGTACGCCAGAGTCCAGTGTGTTGTCTTTTGCCTGCATCAGGGCGACCAAGAGGGTTTTTTCCCGGCTCGTGATCTGTAGCTTTTGTTCGGGCAAGGGCCCTTGCATGGTGCGGTCGCGCAGGCTTAAAGACCAGCTGTCATCGGTAGCGCTCTTCTTTAGGCGCCGCCCCAGGCTCTCAATCACCAACACCAGTTCGTCGGGTGAGACGGGTTTGGTAAGGTAAAAATCCGCTCCTCCTTGTTTGTAGCCGGCAATGCGGTCAATGAGCGCGGTGCGTCCGGTGCAAATCACGATACCCGCATGCGGCAAGGATTCGCGCAGGCGTTTGCACAGGCTTAGGCCGCTTTCGCCTGGTAGATTCAGGTCGATCAAAAAAAAATCTATCGCTTCGCGTGCAGTCAGGTCATCAAGCCCGGCGGCGCTGTTGGTTGCGTGTACCACCATGCCGTGGGCGCGCAGGTGAATCTCTATTTCCTGGCGCAGCAGCGCATCGTCTTCCACGATGGCCACGGTCAGGTGCTGCGCTGCATCTTGGCGTTCTTGGGTCATAAAGTATTTCAGGTTGGAATGCGGACTTCGAAAATGGACCAGCCGTTTTCCAAACGTTAATGTACCGTGGCGCCGGTATTTTTTGTCGCAATTTGCGCCTAAAAACCAGGCCTGCCCAGCCACTGCGTTGGGATGGCCGTGGTTGTATTCAAACAAGGGCCTGGCTTGGTGAGCGTTTTCGGGCGCGACGCGATTGCGGATGTACAAATGAAGCATGGCAGCGGCAGGTGGACCGCTCTGTGCGCGTTGTGCCTAAGGGTTATGGGTTCAGCCGCAAGGTTATTTGAATAGCTATGGGTTTTTATGTGTTTTCATTAATTAATCAATAAATCTAGAATAAGTTTTTAATTTGTCGAATTCCACATTTTTGGCGTAAAGTAACAAGGCTAGTGGACGTCAACTCTAAGAAAGTAATTCAGGCAATGAAACACCTTTTCCGAACCGCGCTCGCCACGCTCATTCTTTGCGGGTTGGCCGCTTGTGGAGGCGGAGGAAGTTCGACAACTGCCACAAATACCGTTCCCGGCGCGCCCACGATTGGAGCTGCAACGGCCGGAAGCGCCCAGGCCAGCATTGCGTTTACTGCGCCGACTTCCACCGGGGGCGCGGACATCACGGCCTATACGGCTTCGTGCGTGACGGGGACCGTGGCCGCCGTCACGGCCACTGCGTCGAGCAGCCCGATTGCCGTGACCAGCCTGACCAATGGTTCGGTTTATGCGTGCACGGTCACCGCGACCAACAGCGTGGGCACGGGCGCTGCTTCCGGCTCGGTCAGCGTGACGCCAGTGGTGAGCTATTCAACGCCAGCCAGCTTCGCCTCCGCCATTACAAAGACCTTCACCCCAAGCGCTACGATGAGCGTCACGAGCACCGTAACCAACCGCGCGCGCTACATGGTCTCTGGCTCCGACACGGCAAGCACTTCGTCAAACTACTTGTCCATCGGTGACTCTTACAGCGCATCGTCTGGATATTCGGTCACCTCGGGCACCCTTTCATCGACGGCGACCTATAGCGACTACTTGACCAAGACGATTCAATTGGTGGAGTACCCCAGTGGCAGTGGCTACTATCGGATTGACTCGCACTTGCACCCCAATAACTCCGTCGACGTAGATTCGACAGACTCTTCCAAACTGAAATTCAGAAACAATTTCGGCAAAGCGTCCACGACATACGGGTTTGTCACTTTTTCCTACGATACGAGCACACATTTGTTGAAGGCCCAAAGCCGTTACACCTACAGTTATGACTCAAGCACCTATGTTGCAAGCTACACCTTGGCCAGCACATACACCGACAAGTACGTGAGTTACTCGGGTGGCGTTTATTCGCTGGCTTCCACCGGTACCGCCTTGTACCTGTATGGCACGCCGCTCAATCTGGGAATCCCGACCTTCATGGACCCGATGGCGACCACCTTTGTAAGTGAAGGGGCCGCAGCCTTCGTTAATAAGGTGTCAACGGCTGCTGCATACGAAGCGCAAATCGCATCCGGCGTCAATTCCACTTACAGCAACCAGGTCTCAGCCGCTGGAACCAATGCGACGACTAAGGCAAATGCCACGGCACGTTTGGCGCTGATAAAGACGGCGGTTGAAAGCAACAGTGGCACTCTGCGCTACGCGCCGGCCTTGTACACGGCGTTCCGAGATGCTTTATTGGCCAACACGCTGGTGAGTGACGCCATATCCGATGGCACGCCTGGTCAAAATTTAGTGCCTTATGTTTATTTCACCAATGAAGCGGACAGTTCGGGGGTCTACCACCCCTTCATGGTGGTGGTGAACTATGGCAACCAGGCCTCCCCCAATGGTCTAAAAGACGTGCCCAGTCCACCGTGTTCTGGAACCTGCGGAACATCAGTGACCCGCTTCTCGAACCTGGAAAAATACATGACCATGATTCCGATGCGAAATTATGGGCAAGTGAGCGCCGTTACCGACAATGCCACATTAACGACCAATTTGTGGAGTGATGCTTCTGGATCGAATGGCATAACGGTATTGGCAAAAAATGTATATACCTACGCCGACATTGCCGATAACGGCTTGCTGATTGACGGCTCGGTGATGTTCCCCGCGTTCAACAACACCTTGATTCCTTCTCACTTGAAGGGCGAATTGTCCGCCAGTGGTTGCCACGTGGGGCAAGGCGGCGGCGGTCCGCACTGCCACGCGGACGGTTACCAGTCCGGGCAAGGGCTGGGTTTGTACAACGACGAGGATTATTCTGGCAAAACACATCCGCCTATCATTGGCTTTGGCTACGACGGCATTGCACTTTTTGCCCAATACCGCAGCACAACGGACAGTGCGATGCTGGGTTATGGAACATTGGACTCATTTGGCGGCCATAACCACGACAGTATTGGTTACCACTACCATGCGCATACGGTGGCGGATTACACACCGGACGGCTATTCCACATCCTACAAAAGCACCATGCACGTGCTGATGAAGGGTGCCTATATTGGACTAGTTGACTCGATTCCTTATTTCAGAAGCCGCGTATACAACAGTTTTACTACCAACAAATACATGGGTGGCACGGTGTCGCCCTGACACCTGTGCCTAACACTTTCCACAAGGCGGCTGCATTACTTGCAGCCGCCCTCCTATTTTTCTCCTTCAACAGCGCGCAGGCGCAGGC
>CANHZG010000253.1 GCA_947464995.1 Comamonadaceae bacterium
CCCAAATAGAAACGCCGCGCTCTTTGAGCCAGTGGTTGCTGCTCGAACCGGTCAAAAACCACAGCAGCTCCACGAAGATGCTTCGCAAATGCACTTTTTTGGTCGTGACCAACGGGAAGCCTTGGGAGAGGTCAAAGCGCATTTGGTAGCCAAACACGCTTTTGGTGCCGGTGCCGGTGCGGTCTTGCTTGTCCACGCCCTGGGTGTAGGCGTGGCGCAACAGGTCTTCGTACTGCTGGGGGACGGCGGATGCCTTAGCGGCGGCGTTGGAAGTCATGGCGTGGTCAATTTCTGCGGCTCGGCGGCGGAGGCCGCCAGCATCCGCCCGGGGTTGAACATATTGTGCGGATCCAGCGCCGCCTTGATGGAGCGCATCAGCCCCAGCGCAACCGGCGACTTGTGTTTTTCCAGCTTCTCGCGCTTGAGGCTGCCAATGCCGTGTTCGGCCGAAATGGAGCCGTTGAACTCGTCCACCAGCGCGTAGACCACGGCGTTGATCGGGCCTTCCTGGTCGCGCAAAAAGGCTTCGGCGTTTGCGCCGCCTGGTGCTTGCACGTTGTAGTGCAGGTTGCCATCGCCCAAGTGGCCGTAATTGACCAGCCGCACACCCGGGAACTGCGTCTCGAGCGCCGCATCGGCCAGGCTCACAAACTCGGGAATCCTTGACACAGCAATCGAAATGTCGTGTTTGATGTTGAGTCCCTCTTGGGCTTGCGCCAAAGGAATGCTTTCGCGGATGTGCCACAGCGCGCGCGCCTGCGCCATGCTTTCAGCCACCACGGCGTCGCTCACGCAACCCTGGGTCAGCGCGTCTTCCAGAAGGCGCTCGAACTGGCCACGCGCGTGCGCGTCGGATTCGCTGTCGGAGTTCTCCAGCACCACGCAGTAGGGCGTAGTCTCATAAAAAGGCACGCGCTGCTGGGGGAAGTGCTTGGTCACCAAGCTCAGCGCAAATTGGCCCATGACCTCAAAGCCCGTCAGCCCTGCGCCCAAATGCTGGTGCGCCAGGCCCAGCAGCGCAACGGCAGCGTCCAGCGACGGCACCGCCGCTAGCGCCGTGAGTTGCGACTTGGGCGCCGGGTAGAGCTTCATGGTGGCGGCGGTGATCACGCCCAGCGTGCCTTCGGAGCCGATGAACAAATGGCGCAGGTCGTAGCCGGTGTTGTCCTTGCGCAGGCCGGTCAGGCCGCTCCAGATTTCGCCCTGGGCGGTGACGACTTCCAGACCCAGGCAGAGTTCGCGGGTGTTGCCAAAGCGCACCACCTGCGTACCCCCCGCATTGGTGCCGAGGTTGCCGCCAATGGTGCAACTGCCCTCGGACGCTAGGCTCAAGGGGAACAGAAAACCCGCCGTGTCGCACACCTCTTGCAGGGTTTGCAGCACGCAACCGGCTTCTACGGTGATGGTCAGGTTGGCCGTGTCCAAGGTGCGAATGGCGTTCATGCGCGTGAGGCTCAGCACGATTTGCGTGCCGCTGGCGTCTGGCGTGGAACCGACCACCATGCCGGTGTTGCCGCCTTGGGGCACGATGCTTACAGCGGATTTTGCGCAGGCTTTGACCACCTCGGCGACCTGGGCGGTGGAACTGGGGCGCACCACGGCCAGCGCTTTGCCGCGCTCGCGTTTACGCCAGTCGAGTTCGTAGCGGGTGAGGTCGCCCTCCGTCAGAACGTTGGCGTCACCGACGATGGCGCGCAGGTTTGTCAAAAATTCAGATCGACTCATAAATCGGCTTTGCTCGGGGGGTCGGACTCATGCAAGATACCCTGAGTTTTGGCATTGCGCAGCCGCAGGCGCACATGCAACGCGCAACCGATAAACAGTGCCAAACACAAAAACACCTCGATAAGTGCGTAGTAGTTGCTCGGGGCCCGGTCGCTGTAGGCACGCACTACGCCTTCGGTGAAGTACAGCCACACCAGCAGACTGACCCAGCGGTAGGTGTACATGCGGTTTTTTAGAAGACCCGCAAGCGGAACGCAAAGGGGAATCGCTTTGAGCGCTAAGAGCGATCCGCCGGGTTTGATGGGGGCCAAAACCAGCTCCCAGGCCACGCTTAAGACGATCAAGCCGACCAAACTGCCCACAGCTAACCATCGGCTCAGGTTGACCTGGTGTAGGCCATGAGCCATGGTTGCGGCGTGCAGGTCGGGCGAAATGGGTTCAGCGGGGTAGAGGGGCAGATTCATGTCGGTGGCATCATACCGGCCATGCGAATTTACTTACAAAGACTCCAATCATGGCTCGCCGACGTGGCCCACGTGCCCTGGTTGCATACCATGGTGACGCTGCGGGAGCGCTTTCGGGAGGATCGCCTAGGCCTGACCGCCAGCAGCCTGACCTTCACGACCACCATCGCCTTGGTGCCCTTGGTGACAGTGGCGTTGGCAGTTTTTACCGCCTTTCCCATGTTTGCTAAGTTTCAGGACGTGCTGCAAAAGTGGCTGGTCGCCAGCCTGGTTCCAGACAATATTGCGCGCCAGGTGCTGGGTTATTTGAGCCAGTTTGCCGGCAAAGCCAGCAAACTGGGCTCCGCCGGTCTGGTGGCCTTGCTGGTATCGGCCTTGACGCTTATTTTCACCATTGACCGCACCCTTAACAGCATTTGGCGTGTACGAGCGCTGCGGCCTTTGGGCCAGCGTTTGTTGATTTATTGGTCTGCGGTCACGCTGGGGCCGCTGATTTTGGGCGTCAGTGTCACCCTGACGTCCTATGCCATTTCTTCCTCCAGGGGTTTGGTGGACGGTTTGCCCGGCGGCGTGGGGTTGCTGCTGGACCTGGTGCAGTTCGCCATGGTGGCCGCAGGCATGGCGGCCATGTTTCATTACGTTCCCAACACCCAGGTGCGGTGGGGCCATGCCTGGATGGGTGGCCTGTTCGTGTCCACCGGTATGGAGGTTGCCAAGCGGCTGCTTGGGTATTACCTGTCCTTGGTGCCAACGTATTCGGCGGTGTACGGAGCTTTTGCCACCGTTCCTATTTTGTTGGTTTGGATCTACCTGGCCTGGGTGATTGTGCTGCTTGGTGCTGCTCTGACGGCGCATGTCCCCAGCCTGATTGCAGGTGTGCCGCAACCGCGAACGGGCCCTGGCACCCGTTTTGAACTAGCGTTGGAGCTGCTATCGGCTTTGGACGCCTCGCGATTACAACGTCGCAAGGGCCACACCCGGCCCGAACTGTGCGATTTGCTCAGTGCCGATGCCTTGCAGTTAGAGCCGGTGCTGGAAGCCCTGACCGCTCTGGACTGGATTGGCCAGTTGCAGGGCGACCACGCCGAGCAGCACGACGCTCGTTGGGTGCTGCTGGCGGACCCCCCGTACACGCCCATAGCGCCCCTGGTGGAGGCCTTGCTGCTTAAGCAAGGGCCAGGAACCCGTGCTTTTTGGGCCAGCAGTTTGCAGCCATCGGCGACCCTGGCTGCTGCGCTGAATAAATTGGGGTCAGATTCCAATTAGTCGTGTTGTCTGGCGTATCTAGTACCAGTATTCGAGGTGCGGAAACGGGTTGCGTTCGGTGTGTTTGCGGTAATTGAAGTGGACGACAAAAGAAATGCGGCGGTCGGCTTTCTTCTTTACTTTGAACGGAATCACCACATGCGGCATGAAGCTGTCAAAGATAACTAGATTCCCAACCTCGTAGGGCACTTTTTTTCGCAGTATCTTTGATTTTGCGCGGTAACCATCGGCTTTATAAAACTCTTCGAGTTCATTGGCTAGGTAGCGTTTTTTCCAAATATCGAGGTCCCCGCCCCGTTCATTGACATATTGGGCGGTGCGCTTAATTGAGATAACTGCCGAATAAGCCCGAGTGTCTGGGTTGAAAATACTCTCAGGGTATAGCAACAAACCTTCAGTGTCTGTGTGAATGTTGTAAAGCGTCCAGGTCTTTATCTGAAGATTGAATCCAGCTATTAGAAAATATTTTTTATCTCTCG
>CANHZG010000254.1 GCA_947464995.1 Comamonadaceae bacterium
CAGGACATCCGCCAGATCACCGAGATTCTGGGTGACGCCTTTGAAGAAGTGGTCATGTTCGAAGACCAGTGCCAGCGTGGACGCCAGGACGGCGAGGTCATGGCGCTGCTGCGCCAAGGACTGGCCCAGGCCACAAAGGCCACCCAGCGCAGTGAAATTTACGGCGAATTTTTAGCCATTGACACCGCTATGGACAAGCTAAAAGCGGGTGAGCTGTGCCTGATTCTGGTGGACCAGGTGGAAGAGGCCATGGCCTACATCGCTACCAAGATTGCGCAGGACGCCTGAACATGTGCCGCTCATTTTGATTGGGATGGCGGGATGAATCCCGACGCACAGTCTCTGTGGCGTCTGCCCCAATGGGCGTTTGCGGTGCTGTTAGCGGTGTTGGGCATGCTGGGGCCGTTTTCCATTGACACCTACTTACCGGCTTTTGCAGGTATTGCGGCATCGCTGGGCGCCACGCCGCTGCAAATGCAGCAAACGCTGTCGGCCTATTTGTTTGGATTTGCCTTCA
Source organism: Comamonadaceae bacterium (assembly GCA_947464995.1). Classification (GTDB taxonomy): domain Bacteria; phylum Pseudomonadota; class Gammaproteobacteria; order Burkholderiales; family Burkholderiaceae_C; genus Allorhodoferax. The sequence goes on from CANHZG010000254.1 coordinate 518, forward strand.
TGGCGCTGTTCCATGGTGCTATTTCCGACAGCTTTGGACGCCGACCGGTGGTGCTATGGGGCTTGGCGGTATTTACGCTGGCATCGGTGGGGTGCGCGCTGTCGCAGAGCATCGGGCAGTTGATTTTCTTTCGCGGCCTGCAAGGCCTGTCCACCGGCGCTGGCATTGTGATTGCGCGCGCAGTGGTGCGCGACATGTACCCGCCCCACCAGGCGCAACAGGTGATGAGCCAGATCACCATTTACTTTGGCGCAGCCCCGGCCATCGCGCCCCTGCTGGGAGGCTGGCTGCTGATACACAGCAGTTGGCAGGCGATATTTTGGTTTTTGACGGCCATAGGCATGGTCTTGTGGATCGCCAACTACCGCCTGCTGCCCGAGACGCTGCACCTTAGCCAGCGCCAGCACTTTCACGTTAAGAACCTGCTTGCTGGGTACTGGCAGTTGGGGGCAGACCCGCGCTTTTTTCTGCTGGCGCTGGCCAGCGGCATCCCGTTTAACGGCATGTTTTTGTACGTGCTCAGTGCACCGGTGTTTTTGGGTGACCATTTGCATCTGCAGCCGCAGCAGTTTTTTTGGTGTTTTTTAATCACCATCGCGGGCATCATGGGCGGCGCCTGGGTCAGTGGCCGGGTGGCGGGCAAACTCAGCCCCAAGCGCCAGATCCGCAACGGCTTTGTGGTCATGCTGTGCATTGGGGTGGTGAACCTGGTGGCCAACCTGGTGTTTACCGCACACGTGGCCTGGGCACTGTGGCCTTTGGGTGTGTTTGCTTTTGGCTGGGCCATGATGGTGCCGGTGGTCACCTTGCTGGTCTTGGACCTGCACCCGGCGCGCCGGGGCATGGCGTCTTCGCTGCAAATGTTTATTGGCTCCACGGCCAACGGCATAGTGGCCGGGGTGGTGTCGCCATGGGTCATGCATTCCACCGTGGCGCTGGCCACCGCTTCGCTGTGCATGATGGGCGTGGGCCTGGCGGCCTGGATGTTTATCCGCAGACGCTGGCCGTACATTGGCAACGAGGCGCATCTGGTCTAGTTATTGGCTGTTTGGCAGGCTTGCAATATACTGTTATTTTGTACAGTATTATGACTGCAGCCCAAGCCCAACAAGCCTTTTTGAGCCATCCATCCGCTGAAGAAGCCCTAGACGGGCTCCACGCGCAGGTGTGGCGGGCGCATGCATGGGCCCGCGCGCCCCTGCACACGGTGGCCACGGGTGAGGCCTTGCTGGACGCCCAATTGCCCGGTGGCGGCTGGCCGGTGGGCGCTTTGACCGAGCTGCTGCAAGAAGCCGGTGTGCACAACGAATGGCGCCTCTTGCTGCCCGCCCTGGCGCAGCACGGAAGTGGGCCGGTGGTGCTGGTCGGCCCGCCGCATCCGCCGTTTGCACCGGCCTTGTTGGCCCAGGGCCTGCAAACCCAACGCTTGCTGTGCCTGTGCCCGGGCGCGTTTGCCATGGACACGGCGCAAAAGGCCACGCCCCCCGTTGCGCCAGCAAGCTGTTTGTGGGCGACCGAGCAAGCGCTGCGCTGCGCACCGGTCGATACGGTGGTGGCGTGGCTGGCCCAGGTGCGCCCGCACCAGTTGCGCCGCTTGCAGCTGGCAGCGGCTGAGCACCACAAATTGCTGTTTGTCGTGCGCAGTTTGCAAGCCCAGCACGAGGCCTCGCCTGCCGTGCTGCGGCTCAAACTATCGCTGAATGTCCAATCGCATGTGTGCGTGGAGGTGCTCAAACGGCGGGGGCCGCCGGCAGCGGACCTGGTGCAGTGGGCGGCGCGCCCGGCCGCTTTGCAGCAGGTGCTGGCCGCACACGGGGCGCCTGACCGGCCACCCCAGGCGCAGACGCCCTCTGCCCGGCAGATGCGCCAGCAGCCATGAGCGCACACTGGATTGCGCTGCGCCTGGGGGACGCAGCGCCAGCCACAGGCTCTGCGCCCAGCGACCCCTTGACCGCTTTAGCCTGGCAGGTGTTGCAGGTCACGCCCTGGGTGGCGCAGGTGGACGACGCGCTGGTGTTCGACATATCGGCCAGCGAACGTTTGTTTGGCGGGCGGGCGGCGCTGCTGGCGCATTTGGGGCTTTCTGGCGCACACGCGGGGGCAGTGTGCTGTGCTCAGGGCGCTACGTCCTTGCTGGCCTTGGGGCGGCTGGCCTGTGTGCAGCCAGGCACGTACGCGCCTTTTCCACCAAGTGCCCCCAATATGGCGCCTGAGATAGCGCCCGACGCGCTGCCGCTGCACGCCCTGGCCAGCGCACGCCCTCATCTGCCCACCCTGGAGCGTTTGGGATGCCACACCTGGGGGCACTTGCGCAAGCTGCCGCGCGGCGGACTGGCGCGCCGTTTTGGGGCCGATGTCTTAGTCGCCCTGGACCAGGCCTATGGCTTGCGGCCCGACATCTACCCCTGGATCCGCGTGCCCGAGGTGTTTGATGTGCCACTGGAGCTGGCCGCGCAGGTCGAGTCGGCACCAGCCTTGTTGTTTGGTGCACGACGCCTTCTGGCGCAGTTGCTGGCCTGGTTGCGCGCGCGCCAGCTTGGCGTGCAACGCCTGGAGTTGCGCTGGGAACTTGACGCCCGGCGCAGCAATGCGCAGCACCTGGATGCGCACCACCAAGGGTCAGACCATGGCCGCCTGGAGCTGCATACCGCGCAAGCCACGCAAGACATGCGGCACCTTGAGCGGCTGCTGGGCGAGCAACTGGCGCGCGTGCGTCTGCCTGCGCCCGTGCTTTACCTGCGCTTGCGCAGCCTGGCCACACAGGCCCTGCCCACTGAGAGCCAAAGCCTGCTGCCCGACAGCGTGCGCAACGGCGACAGCTTGCACCAAATGCTTGAGCGCGTATCGGCGCGTTGCGGCGCGGCACAGGTGCTGTGCGCCCAGGTGTACTCCGAGCACCGGCCCGAGCGCATGCAGCAGTGGCAAGCCTGGTCTGGCACCCCCCCGCCTGTGCAGCCACGCTGCAAGCCGGCGGCTGTGGATAGGGACGCTAACGCCTCAGGGGCGCTCTACCCCACCTGGCTGCTGGCGACCCCACAGCGCCTGCTATCGCAGCGCAGTGGGCCGCAGTTTCATGGCCCACTGACCCTGCTGGCCGGACCCCAACGGCTAGAGGCCGGGTGGCTGGCGGGAGAAAGCAGCATCTTGCGCGACTACTTTGTGGCGCGCAGCGCGCACCACGGGTTGCTGTGGATTTACCGCCAGCGCTTGGGCTCTGACGCCCCGGACGGCACGCAAGACTGGTTTTTGCACGGGTATTTCGCCTAAGCCCTGCGGGGCGGCGAAGGCGGCGGTGTCAGGCCGCTTGGGATTGATTGCGGCGCGCCACGGTGCGCCAGGCGGTTGATCAGGCTGGCTGCCAGCAGGGTACAAAAAATCAAAATGAGCGATGCACC
>CANHZG010000255.1 GCA_947464995.1 Comamonadaceae bacterium
ATCATCTACCGGCCACACCAGCGAGAGGTTCCATATCCCAGGGCCTTGGGGCACAAGCCCACCGCCTGACGCCCTGACTTGGAAGTGCGGTGCAGGCCCGGCAACTTCGTGGGCATCCACGACGTATCTTTTGGGTACCACCCAGCCCACGGGCGCCTGCCAAAAATGGGCGGTGGCCTCAAGCTCACTTGCCGCTAACTCCATCCATTTCGTCTCCCACTCGACCCCATTTTGCAGTGGGGAATCGTATTGGTGGATGACGAAATGACTGGGCAGAGGCAAGGTCGTATACCTAGTGGGATCCGACGTGCTTCTTAATCAATGCATTGACTTCATTGGCCTTTTCAAGCATCACCATGTGACCCGCGCCATCAATCACCGCCACCGTAGAACCGGCAGGAGCATTGGAGGCGTGTTGGGCGGGAATGACTTGGTCCTTGGCACCCCAAATCACCAACACAGGCGGTGATTTAGCGTCCAATTTAAGGCCAGGCGTTTCAGTTTGCAATCCATTGCTAAACAGTGAGTGCCCCAAAGCTTCCAGCACTTCAGGCACACCGTCCATCCGCTTGTACTTCAACAGGTCATCAACGAGGCTTCGGGTCACCAACTCCGGATTGGCAAACAACTGTTCGACCACGGCCTTCAGTTCTCGCTTGTTAGTTGCTGCGATGAACCCGTCGGTGTAGCCGGTGTTGATTTCCTTACCGAGCCCAGCGCTGCAAATCAGCGTCAAAGAGGCGGTGCGTTTGGGGTGCGTCAGGGCAAACTGTGTGGCAATGGCGCCGCCCATGGAGTGGCCGCCAATATGCACTTTCGCTACCCCAATCTGGTCCAGCAGCTTTGCAACGAAGTCGGAGAGACCCGCAACCGATTTTGCTGGCAATTTCGCTTGCGACTGCCCATGACCGGGCAGATCCAGCGTAATGACTGGGAAACTTTCGGCCAATGCATCGATATTGAACAGCCAATTGCCCAAGTCACCTCCAAAGCCATGCAGCAGAACCAGCGGCACACCTTCGTCTGGACCCCGGCGTGCGTAACGCACACGTATGCCGTCGACTTCCGCATAGTCATATGCCGGGCCAGCGTCCTCATCGTCTGCACCTGCCACAGGAACCTCGAACGCGTCAACAAATGCATCAATTTCCGCGTCGCTAACGTCCGACTCAGCCATCACGCCCAAAAGTGCCCGAACCAGATAGGTTTCACCAGCCTGGGCAATACGGCGTCGAAGCAGCCCAGGATCAGGTGCCTCAACCGAATTGCTAAGCTTGTCGGTGTCCACATCCATGATCGGCATCCCGACGGTAATACGTGTGCCGACATCCACGAGCCAATCGGATACGGTTCCTTCCCGCATTTCGAGGCCCCACTTGGGCATGATGATGGGCGTGATGGCAGAACTCACTTACGGCCTCCTTGGAGGGTCTTGCGCACTGCAATGGCGATTTGGGCACCACTGGGGATGTACAAATCTTCCAACACGGGCGAGAACGGAACCGGCACATGGGGTGGCGTCACCATCTCGATGCCAGCCTTGAGCGCACCAAAGGCATGTTGCACCACCTGGGCAGAGATGTCTGCCGCAATGGAGCAGCGGGGGCTGGCTTCATCGACACACACCAAGCGACCGGTCTTGGTCACGCTGTCAAGAACGGTATCCATGTCCAAAGGTGAAAGCGTGCGCAAGTCAACGATTTCAACTTCGATGCCTTCCTTGGCAAGTTCAGCTGCAGCCTCTAAGGAGCGGTGAACCATCAGACCATAGGTGACGATGGTTACATGCTTGCCTTCGCGCACGATATTGGCTTCACCAAAGGGAATCGCATAGCTGCCTTCGGGCACTTCGCCCTCAAAGCCGTACAGGTTCTTGTGTTCGCAGAATATGACGGGGTCGTTGTCGCGAATACTTTGAATCAACAGGCCTTTGGTGTCATAGGGCGTGCTGGGGCAGACCACTTTCAAACCCGGAATATGGGTAAACAAAGGGGTCAACATCTGGCTGTGCTGGGCTGCAGCCCGAAAGCCCGCGCCCACCATGGCGCGAATGACCACCGGTGTCTCCGCTTTGCCGCCAAACATGTACTTGAACTTGGCAGCCTGGTTGTAAATCTGATCAAAACACACGCCCATAAAGTCGATGAACATCAGTTCTGCGACGGGGCGGTAACCACACGCCGCTGCACCGATTGCCGCGCCAATGTAGGCGCTCTCGCTCAGCGGAGTGTCCATCAGGCGGTCGCCATGCTTGGCATAGAGTCCTTTGGTTACGCCGAGCACACCGCCCCACGCATCCATTTCGCCATTGCCGCCTGCGCCACCAACGATGTCTTCACCCATGCAGATAACCAAGGGATCACGGGCCATTTCAAGATCAAGCGCTTCATTGATCGCTTGCTTCATGCTGATTTTTCTTGCCATTTTTTTGTCTCCTTACGTATCAGTATTTAATGTAAACATCGGTGGTCAGATCCGCCAAAGTCGGGAACGGTGCAGCCTTAGCTTCTGCGACCGCATGTTCGATCAGCCGCATGACGTCTGCATCGATTGCTTTGAGTTCATCGAGGGTAATCACACCGGAGCCCGCAACTTCTGCCGAAAATTTCTTCAGGCAGTCCTTGTTGTTGCGGTTTTCTTCGTTCTCACCAGGCCCGCGGTAGGTTTGCGCGTCGCCTTCAAAGTGCCCATGGAAACGCACCATCTTGCACTCAAGCAAGGTGGGTCCACCACCCTCGCGTGCACGCCGAATGATCTCACCAGCTGCTTCGTACACCGCGAAGAAGTCGGTTCCGTCAACGGTCACGCCGGGCATACCGAAACCAGCCGCACGGTCAACATAGGAATCAACGGCGGTGCCGTAATCGCGCGAAGTTGACTCGGCATAGCCGTTGTTTTCAACAACAAAGATAGTGGGCAAATTCCACACCGCTGCCAAGTTCAGGCTTTCCAAGAAGGTGCCTTGGTTGCTAGCGCCGTCACCAACAAAGGTGATGGCCACTTCACCTTTTTTACGCAGCTTGGCGGCCAATGCGGCACCACATGCCAAGGGTGCGCCAGCGCCCAAGATGCCATTGGCACCCATCATTCCCTTGCTCAAGTCGGCAATGTGCATGGAGCCACCTTTGCCATTGCAAGAACCGCCTTTTTTGCCGTAAATTTCTTTCATCATTGCGACGAGGTCAACGCCTTTGGCAATGCAGTGACCGTGGCCACGGTGGGTACTGGCGATGCGATCGCCATCTCCCAGGTGGGCCATGATCCCGGTTGCCGACGCTTCTTCACCGGCATACAGGTGGACAAAACCTGGGATATCGCCGCGTCCGAAGTCAACGTGTAAACGTTCTTCGAATTCGCGGATGGTTTTCATCTTGCGATAGGCCTCTAGTAACTGACCTTTGTTAAGTGGGAAGGGATTGCCTGCCATAGTTGTCTCCTTTGGTTGTGAAGGCTTAAAAACGGAATAACCCGTTGACTGCACCTAATTGCAGACATCGGGTTACATCCACGGTGAAAAATGCTTGGCTAACGAGCGAGACGTTTACGTGCTCACCCGGCTTGAACGTCATTTCGCGTTCCCCATCAAGCGCGACCACGCCTGCGTCCAGGGCCACCGGATAGTCCACACCGGCTTTGAGGGGAGCCCAGTTAGCGATGGGAATGTCTCTCATCATTCCCGGCGCAATAGGCGCGCGCAAATTGAATTGGGCCTTGGCCGGATCGCTTGCAAGTTCAATCATGAGCCCATCAGGGGACTCCCTGGTGGTGGGCTGCAACAACCCGCCAATTGCGGACAGACCAATTACCTCAGGATCTGCAAAAGTTAGATACAGGGCGTTGAGGCTCTCTGGCCGCCACAGTGCGCGGGCACCAATGACACGCTC
>CANHZG010000256.1 GCA_947464995.1 Comamonadaceae bacterium
ACAAACGATCCAGGCGGCCACCGCGGTAAAGCTGACGATCACCGCCACCACCATCCAAAAGCCCGCCGGGTGATCGGCTAGCGGGATGCCGCCCACGTTCATGCCCAAAAGGCCGGCAATGATGTTGATGGGCAAGGCCATTACGGTCACGACGGTCAGCACAAACAGGCTGCGGTTGTTGGCCTCGGCCACGCGTCCGGCTATTTCTTCTTGCAGCAGCTTGATGCGTTCTTGCAGGGCGGCCATGTCGCTGAGCGCCACGTTGAACTCCTCCGACGACTGGTGCAAGTCTTCAATGTCGGCCTCACGGATCCAGGGCGGTGGCTTTTTTAGCAAGCGAAACAAGGCCGCAGGCTCGGGCGCTAGCAGGCGCTGCAGACGCACCAACAGGCGGCGTGATATTCCTAGGTCAGCACGCTTGGTTTCCAGGCGCCCGGCCAGTAATTTGTCTTCGATGGTGTCGATGCGGGTGGTGATTTCACGCACGATGTTGGCTAGCACATCGCCTTGGTCGTGCATCAGGTGCACCAGCAGCGCAACCGATGAGGTCATCGGCACGCCCCGGCGTACGGCGTCGCGCAAGCGGTCTACCGATCGCAGGGGCTGCATTCGGGCAGAAACAATAAGTTTTTCGCTCACCGACAGCCACAGCGTAGAAATATCGGACGGTTCGAACGAGAAGTCGTAGTGCACGTCGTTGACCACCGCTACGAGCGTGCCGTCGTCGAGCTCCACGCGCGTAGAGCGCGAGGCTTCACGTAGCGTTTCATAAAAGACGGAAGACAGATTTAGGTGTTGGCGCAGCCATTTTTCGGTACTAACCTGGCTAAGGTTGAAGTGCAGCCAAGCAAAGCCTTGTGTCTGCAAAGGGTCCGACAGCCAGTGCAGTGCCTGGTCGGTGCTAATCGCCTGCCCGACGCCGTCATTAGAGAACACAAATCCGCAGATCAAACCGCGTTGGTCTGCGCCATAGGTTTCGGTGGGGTTGGTTTGCATGGCGCCTATGGTATTCAATCCATTCCCAGCAGCCCTTGCGCAATGGCCAGGGCTGCGTCGGGCGTGAATTGGCCTGCAGTGATGCGCCCCATCACATCCGGCGCAGAAAGCTTTTCAAACGCCTGCACCTCGCCGTCCTGGTTGCAAGGGACAAAACCATCGGCTAGCGTGAGGTTGAAGACATGGAGCACCTCGTCGTGCCAGCCCCTTGGCGCCATCTGGCTGATTCGTACGTAGCCTGCGGGTTGTAGCGCGGCGGGGTGGTTTAGCGTGAATCCGGCTTCTTCCCACAGTTCACGCGCAGCGCAGTCAAGCAAGGACTCACCCGCAGGCAACCCACCGGCGGTCAGGTTGTCCCAAAGACCCGGGTCGGTGGACTTGGTAGCGCTGCGCTGGCCGCACCACAGGCGGCCGTCTGGGGCGAAGCCGTTGATGTGTACGGCGTGGCTGAGCATGCCCAAGTACAAAAAGCCCGCACGCTCAACGCGTAGGAACTCACTCTGCGCTGGCTGCGGCAGCATCGTATCGTTGCTCCAATAGCTAAAGCGCTCACCACGCCAGCCACCTAGGTGGCCATGGTTGCGGAGTAGCTGCAGTGCGCTTTGCAGTAATTGGCTGCGCTCCTTAGGGTTGGACGCGTACACCTTCCAGAGCAGTTGGCTGGGGCTAGCCTCGGTGGACTTCAAGAACCTTAGCAAATGGGGTACGTGGGCGCGCATCACATGGCCCATCAAGTGTTCCCCACACCACCAGGGCAGGGCGTAAGGCGATGGGTCTTGGCGTGCATGGGCCAGTAGTGCCTGTAGCTGATCCAGGTCTGACTTACTTAAACCGGCGCGAAAAAGCCGCTCGGGGTGCTGATCAGGGGCCAGGGTGTTCTCCAATACGCAGAGCCAGGGGTTTGCAAAATTCAAGTACGGATTGTCATGGTACCGGGCCCCAGATGCACGGCTATGACAGACCCATTGATGGGCCACCGCGCCACCAATTGTTCATTGAAATGACATATTTTTGTAACCGATGTTTCGCAAACTACAGGCCCAAGGCAGTGTTGCTGCGTGGATGGAGTCAAGCATGGATAGTTTGGGTCAGATTGCGAACCGGGGCGCTGGAGTCGATCAGATGGAGTCGCCGCGTGGCATGGCGGTTTTGGGTCGGGATACGGCTTCGTTGGGCGTGGCACGCTCGATTTCGGTCTCGTGGGCGCGTCACCAAGACGAGGTGCGTGCGGCCCAAAGGCTGCGTTATGCAGTCTTTTCCGGCGAAATGGGTGCGCGTTTGACCACACCAGTGCCCGGTCACGACATCGATTTGTTTGACAACTATTGCGAACACCTGCTGGTACGTGACGAGCCCAGCGGCATAGTGATTGGCACCTACCGGGTCCTTACGCCGGTGCAGGCTCAGCGGGTTGGCAGCACCTACAGCGACACCGAATTTGACCTGACCCGTCTGCGTGGCATTCGCGAACGCATGGTGGAGTTGGGCCGCAGCTGCGTGCACCCAGACCATCGCCACGGGGGCGTGATCATGGCACTTTGGAGCGCGCTGGCTGAGTTCATGGTGCGCAACCAGCTAGACACCATGATTGGCTGCGCCAGCGTGCCCATGCTGCACAACGGTATCGTCAGCGGTGACGCGGCCGCCAGCATATGGCGCCAGGTCCGCGTCAGCCACCTGGCGCCGATCGAATACCATGTGCGCCCGCGTTTGCCGCTTCCGGTTGAACGACTGCGGTCGGACTTGGATGTGGAGCCGCCCGCGCTCATTAAGGGCTATTTGCGCCTAGGCGCCAAGGTGCTGGGCCCGCCGGCCTGGGACCCGGACTTCAATTCTGCCGACTTGCCCATGCTGATGCGTATTGCCGATCTGCCGCCCCGTTATCGCAAACATTTCCTGGGCGTCTGAGGTACCATGAACGCGTCACCCTGAGCGTATGTAGGGACGCTGGGGTCTGAACCACGAATCGGGTCAAGTGGCCTCAATGCTTCTTGAAAGTACGTAACTATGCAATGGGAACCACCGCAGGGTGATGGGGGGTGTGTGAAGACGTCGGAGGCCTTCCATGACGCAGGCCAGCACCTGCTCTGGGACCGGGACCACAGCCTGGTGGCCTTTAACGAGAGGGTGTTTAGCTGGGCCACGCGGGAAGATGTGCCGGTGCTCGAACGACTGCGCTACCTGTGCATCGTGTCGTCGAATTTGGACGAGTTTTTTGAGGTGCGGGCCGAACCCCATGTCACGGCCAAGCGCGCAGACGACCACGATGGGACGTTTACCAGTGAATCTTTTGAGCGGCTATCGCTTTCCTTGCACCGGCTGGTAGAGCGCCAATATGCGCTCTACAACGACGCGATCCTGCCCGCGTTGGAGCGCAGCGGTATCAAGATCGTCTCGCATGGTGAGCGCAACGCCGCGCAGCGGCAATGGGTCAAGCAGTACTTTGAGCGCGAGGTGCGTCCACTGCTTATACCGGTGGGGTTGGACCCGGCCCATCCTTTTCCGCAAGTGGCCAACAAAGCACTCAATTTCATTGTGCGCCTGGGTGGCCATGATGCGTTTGGCCGCAGCAACGAGATCGCCATCGTCAAAGTCCCGCGCGTCCTGCCACGCATCATTCGCCTGCCGGACAAGGTGGCCGGTGCCAAAACAGTTTTTGTGGCGCTGACCAGCGTCATACGCTCGCATTTATCCGAGCTGTTTTTAGGCCGCACCGTGGAGCAGTTTTCCCAATTTCGGGTGACGCGCCATTCCGACCTGTCGGTTGACGAGGACGATGTGCAAAACCTGCGCACGGCCTTGCGCCAGGGTTTGGTGCACCGCCATTACGGTGAGGCGGTGCGCTTAGAAGTGTCATCGGGTTGTACGG
>CANHZG010000257.1 GCA_947464995.1 Comamonadaceae bacterium
AGACCGACCAGACATCGGCTATCGCCGAAGAGATTGCCAGTGACAAAGACCTGACCAAGTCACTCTTGCAGGCTTGCGGCGTGCCAGTGCCCGAAGGCGAGTTGGTGCGCAGCGCCGAAGCCGCCTGGGAGGCCGCCCAAAGCGTGGGCTTACCGGTGGTGGTGAAGCCTCACGACGGCAACCACGGGTGGGGCGTATCGCTCAACCTCAATGACAAAGCCGAAGTGCAGGCGGCCTACCACCTGGCTCACCGCAAGGGTGGTGGCAGCGTCATTGTCGAAAAATTTATCCCCGGTAACGAACACCGCCTGTTGGTTGTGGGCAGAAAAATGGTGGCTGCTGCGCGCGGCGACGTGCTGTACGTGCAGGGCGATGGCGTGTCCACCATTGATCAACTAACAGAGCTGCAAATCAATAGCGATCCGCGTCGCGGCAGGAGTGAGGACTTCCCGCTTAATGTGGTAGACCCAAAACAGGACGAGGAGCTGATTCTGGAACTCGAACGAGTGGGCTTAAACGCCCAATCGGTTCCCGCCAAAGACCAACGGGTGCTCATGCAGCGCAACGGCAATGTCGCACTGGACGTGACGGCGTTGGTGCACCCCACGGTCGCTGCTGCGGCGGTGCTGGCCGCGCGCGTGGTGGGCCTAGACATTGCCGGGGTGGACATGGTGCTGCAAGACTGCGCTTTGCCCCTGAACAGCCAGCGCGCAGCGGTGATTGAAGTCAACGCCAGCCCGGGGCTGCTGTCGCATATCAAACCAGCCAACGGCCCGGGCCAGCCGGTGGGCAAAGCCATCATGGACCACTTGTTTGCACCCAAGGTAGACGGGCGCATTCCCGTGGTGGGCATTACCGGCACGCACAACACCGGCCGTATTGCGCGCCTGGTGGCCTGGCTGGTGCACATCAGCGGCAAGCACGTGGGCCTGGCTTGCAGCGAAGGTCTTTACTTGGACGGTCGGCGTGTCGACGCGCGTGACAGCACAAGTTGGGACGCCGGACAGCGCATTTTGATCAACCGATCGGTACAGGCGGCCGTGTTTGAGAACCCGAGCGCCACCATCCTGGGCCAGGGCCTGGCCTACGACAAGTGCGATGTGGGCGTCGTGACCGACGTCACCTGGCTGCCCGCGCTGGCCGACTTTGACATCTTGGACGCCGAGCAAACCTACAAGGTGGCGCGCACGCAAGTCGATGTGGTCTTGCCCAGCGGCACAGCGGTGTTGAACGCCGCAGACCCGCAGGCACTCGAACTCGCCGCACTTTGTGACGGGAAGGTGATTTTTTATGGTTTGTCCCCCGAACACCCCACCTTGGCGCAGCACCGCGCTGCGGGCGAACGAACGGTGACTCTGCGCGACGGCACCATCGTTCTGGCCAGCGGCGACAGCGAAACGTCGCTGCTCAAACTCGCCAGCCTCAAGCCCAGTAAGGCAGCACAACCCGAGATGGTGATGGCTGCCGTAGCAGCTGCCTGGGCACTGCATATCGCCCCAGAGCTGATCGGCGCGGGCCTGCGCACCTTCGAATCCAGCCCCCAAAAAACGCCTTACTGAACAAACGACACCCCATGGAAGTTTCCCGCCTTCGCGCCCTGCGCGGCCCCAATCTGTGGAGCCACCACACCGCCATCCAAGTCGTCGTCTCGTGCAGCGCGCCTGAGTACGATGTCGGGCAGCTCTTTGGTTTTGAGTCGCGCCTGCGCGCCCGCTTCCCCGAGGTCAGCCCGTTTCAGACCACCGGCAGCGACGACACCGTGTCCATGGCGCGCGTGCTGGAACTCGCCGCACTGGGCTTGCAGGCGCAGGCCGGTTGCCCGGTGACCTTTAGCTGTACCAAGCAGACCATGGAAGAAGGCGTTTTTCAGGTCGTGGTGGAATACAGCGAAGAAGAAGTAGGTCGCCTGGCTTTCGAGCTGGCACAAACCCTGTGCGTGGCCGCGCTAGAGGACACACCATTTGACCTTGCAGCAGCCTTGGAGCAGCTGAGCGAACTCGATGAAGATGTGCGCCTGGGGCCCAGCACCGGATCGGTGGTGAACGCTGCGCTGGCACGCAATATTCCCTACAGCCGCATGACGACGGGCAGCATGGTGCGCTTTGGCTGGGGAAGCAAACAGCGGCGCATCCAAGCCGCCGAGATTGACGCCACCAGCGCGATTGCTGAAGCCATTGCCCAAGACAAAGAGCTCACCAAAAAGCTTTTACATGCTGCTGGCGTTCCCGTGCCCATGGGTCGCGCAGTAAAGGACGCCGACGACGCCTGGCAAGCCGCGCTGGAAATTGGCCTACCGGTGGTGGTGAAACCGCTGGATGGCAACCAGGGCAAGGGCGTCACCGTCAACATCACCACCGAACCACATTTGCGCGCCGCCTATGCAGTGGCTACCGAGTTTCGCGACCGCATTTTGGTGGAGCGCTACATGCCGGGCAACGACTTTCGCCTGCTGGTGGTGGGTGACAAGCTGGTCGCTGCCGCCCGGCGCGACCCGCCCAAAGTGGTGGGCGATGGCGTGCACACGGTGGCGCAACTGGTCGACCAGGTCAACCTTGACCCCAAGCGCGGCAGCGGTCACGCCACGTCGTTGACCAAAATTCGCTTTGACGACATCGCCCACGCCTGCCTAGCCGGCCAAGGCTTTAGCGCCGACAGCATTCCCGCCAAAGGCCAGCGCGTCAATTTGCGCAACAACGCTAACCTGTCCACCGGTGGCTCGGCCACTGACGTGACCGACGACGTGCATCCCGACGTCGCCGCACGCGCAGTGGCGGCAGCCCACATGGTGGGTTTGCACATTTGCGGCGTGGACATGGTGTGCGACAGCATTCTTCGCCCGATCGAGGAGCAAGGCGGCGGCGTAGTCGAAGTCAACGCCGCCCCGGGGCTGCGCATGCACCTTAGCCCCTCGTTTGGCAAGGGCCGCCCGGTGGGTGAGGCCATCATTTCTCAGTTGTTCAAGAACGGGCAAGACGGGCGCATCCCCATCATCGCCGTCACCGGCACCAACGGCAAAACCACCACGGTGCGCCTGATCTCGCACCTGCTGGAGCAGCAGGGTTGGTGCGTGGGCATGACCAATACCGACGGCGTGTACGTGGGCGGCCAGTGCATTGACACCGGCGACTGCAGCGGCCCCAAAAGCGCCAAAAGCGTGCTCCACCACCCCGACGTGGACGCCGCCGTGCTGGAAACCGCCCGCGGCGGCGTGCTGCGCGAAGGCCTGGCCTTTGACTACTGCGACGTGGCCGTGGTCACCAACGTGGGCAGCGGCGACCACCTGGGCCTGAACTACATCACTACCGTAGACGAGTTGGCCGTGCTCAAGCGCGTGATCGTGCAAAACGTGTCCCCAAAAGGCACAGCGGTGCTCAACGCAGCCGATCCGGTGGTAGCCAAAATGGCGGCCAAATGCAGGGGCGAAGTGACATTTTTTGCGCTCGACAAGTTCAACCCGGTGATGGCCACGCACCTGGCCCAAGGCCGGGCGGCGGTGTATGTCGAAAACCAGCAACTCGTCGCTGCCAAAGGCGCCACCAAGCACTTCATCAATCTGAGCGACATTCCGGTGACGCTGGGCGGCGCGGTCGGCTTTCAGGTGGAAAACGTGATGGCCAGCGTGGCGGCGGTCTGGGCGCTGGGCCTGGACTGGGACACTATCCGCAAGGGATTAGCCAGTTTTTCGACCGACGAAAACAATGCCGCGGGCCGCTTTAATGTGTTCCAGTTCCGTGGCGCCACGGTGATTGCCGACTATGGCCACAACCCCGACGCCATGCTGGCGCTGGTCAACGCCGTCAACACCATGCCGGCCACCCGGCGCTCGGTGGTAATTAGTGGCGCGGGCGACCGGCGCGACCAGGAC
>CANHZG010000258.1 GCA_947464995.1 Comamonadaceae bacterium
AGCAGGCCAGGACCTGTTACAGCGCATCCAACGGGCCAAAGCGGCGTTGCCGCAACAAGTGTTGCAGCTGCCCAGCCCAAAAGCGGCGGCGCAGCGCCACCCGGCAGCGGCCACCATGCTCGGTGGCCTGGCCATTGCGGCAGTCGCCAGTATTTTTGCGGGCATGGCCGCAGCCGCCCTGGTGCCGATCGGGGCGCCGCCGTCCTTGCGCACCAGCAGCTTAGAACCCTGCTGGCTGGCCAGCACCCTGTCCAAGCAATCGGCAGGGCCCCGTGGCGGCATGGGTTGCTGGCAAGCGCCCCAACCGCGATCGGCGATTGAGCGATCGGTGTTGGGCCAGCTGCTACCCCGTTGAGCCCAAGGGGCTTCGCCCCAACCCTTTCTGGGGCATTTACCTAGAAAACACCTTCCCAGGATTCATGATGTCGTGCGGATCCAGCGCGGCTTTGATGGCGCGCATCATGTCCACCGCGCCGGCACCCGTCTCAGCCACCAAAAAGTCCATTTTGTGCAGGCCAATGCCGTGTTCGCCGCTGCAAGTGCCGTCCATGCGAAGCGCGCGCTGCACCAGTTGAAGGTTAAGCGCCTCCGCAGTGGCGCGCTCCTGGGCGCTGTTGGGGTCGATCAGGTAGCCAAAGTGAAAATTGCCGTCGCCCACGTGGCCGACCAAAAAGTAAGGGATGCCGGAGGCATCGGCCTCGTCAATCGACTCCAGCAGGCAATCGGCCAGGCGGCTGATGGGCACGCAGGTGTCGGTGCTGATGGCGCGGCAGCCGGGACGGCTTTGGATGGCGGCAAAGTAGGCGTTGTGGCGCGCCGCCCACAGGCGGGTGCGCTCCTCGGGCGTGCTGGCCCATTCAAAGGCGTTGCCGCCGTGCTCAGCGGCGATCTCTTGCACGGTTTCGGCCTGCTCTTTGACGCTGGCAGGCGAGCCATGAAACTCCATCAGCAACAGCGCCTCTTCGCGCAGGCCGAGTTTGGCGTGGGCGTTGACCATGCGCACAGTTTGGGCGTCCACCAGCTCCACCCGGGCAATCGGCACGCCCATCTGAATGATGGCAATGGTGGTGCGCACCGCCGCCTCGATGCTGGGAAACGAACACACGGCGGCCGAGATGGCCTCGGGCAGCGGGTAGATCTTGAGGGTGATCTCGGTCATCACGCCCAGCGTGCCTTCGCTGCCGACCATCAGGCGCGTCAGGTCGTAGCCCGCCGCTGATTTGCGCGCGCGGGTGCCGGTGCGTATCACGGCGCCGCTGGCGGTGACCACTTCGAGGCCCAGCACGTTCTCGCGCATGGTGCCGTAGCGCACGGCGTTGGTGCCGCTGGCGCGCGTGGCACTCATGCCGCCCAGGGACGCGTCGGCGCCGGGGTCAATCGGAAAAAACAGGCCGCTGCTTTTCAGGGCATCGTTGAGCTGCTTGCGCGTCACGCCGGGCTGCACGGTAACGGTCAGGTCCTCGGGGTGAATGGCCACGACCTGGTTCATGCGCCCCAGGTCAATGCTGATGCCGCCTTGCACGGCCAGCAAATGGCCTTCTAATGACGAGCCCACGCCAAAGGGAATCACCGGCACCCGGTACTGCGCCGCCAAGGCCACAGCAGCGGCCACATCGGCCGTGGACTCGGCAAACACCACGGCGGCGGGCGGGGGCGCCTCAAAGGCCGATTCGTCGCGCCCATGCTGCTCGCGCACGGCCACCGCAGTGGAACAGCGGGTGCCAAAAAGCGCCTTGAGCGCGGCGATGAGTTCGGGCGGGACATTACGCTGATTAATCTGAGGCAGCAGCGCGTGCGGGGCGGACGGGGCATTCATGGGCAGTCTCCGGGTGGCTTGGTGCGATTGGGGCGGTCTAAGGCGCAGCATAACGGCTGCCATGGCCTTTGCCCACACCCGATTTGCCGCGCCCCTTAAGATGCCGCCGACCCCACTTCGGGGCTCCAAACCTAACCGAGACCCGTATGACCATTTCCATGTACCAAGCCAGCGTGCCCCGCCTGTCCAACAGCCTGAACAACCTGATCACCATCCTGGACAAGGCCCAGGCCCACGTCGAGGCCAAAAAGATCGACCCCGCCGCGCTGATCGACTTTCGCCTCTACCCCGACATGCTGAGCTTTCGCCGCCAGGTGCAAATTGCCAGCGACACCGCCAAGGGCGTAATGGCGCGCCTGGCCGGGGTGGAAATGCCTGCCTATGAGGACAACGAACGTACCTTTGAAGAGCTCAAGGCGCGCCTGGCCAAGACGGTGGCCTATGTGCAAAGCTTTACGCCCGCGCAGATTGACGGCACCGAGGACAAAGACATCGTCACCAAACGCGGCGACAAGGAAACCCACTACAAGGGGATGCAGTTTTTGCTCGGCCACGCTCTGCCCAATGTGTACTTTCATGTGACAACTGCCTTCGCTATCCTGCGCCACAATGGTGTGGAGATTGGCAAACGCGACTACCTGGGCAACCCTTAAGTCGCCAGCGCCCCGCCCCACCCGCGCTGGCAAAGACCGGCGCGGCGCCCAAAAGAAGAGACTGGAGACAAGCACCATGTTCCCCACCGCAATCGCTGGCAGCCTGCCCAAACCCGCCTGGCTGGCCGAAACCCAAAAGCTCTGGCCGCAATGGAAAGCCGAAGGCGCCGCCCTGATCGAAGCCAAGTCCGACGCCACGCTGCTGTGGGTCAAAACCCAGGAAGACCTGGGCTTGGACGTGATTGGCGACGGCGAACAGGCGCGCCAGCACTTTGTGCACGGTTTTCTAGAGCAGGTCGAAGGCATTGACTTTGAGAACAAGGTCACCATGGGCATTCGCAACAACCGCTACGACGCCCAGGTGCCGCAGGTGGTGGGGCCGCTCAAGCTCAAGGGCCGGGTGCACGCCTTGGAGGCGCGCATTGCCCGCGCCCACACCCAGCGCACCCTGAAATTCACCCTGCCCGGCCCGATGACGATTGTGGACACCGTGGCCGACCGCTTTTACGGCGGCGGTCGCGAGGGCAAGATCAAAATGGCCTTTGCCTTCGCCGAACTGCTGAACCAAGAGGCGCTGGCCCTGCAGGCCGACGGCGTGGACGTCATCCAGTTTGACGAACCGGCCTTCAACGTCTACATGGAAGACGCCGCCGACTGGGGCGTGCAAGCCTTGGAGCGCGCGGCCCAGGGGCTGACTTGCAAAACAGCGGTGCACATTTGCTACGGCTACGGCATTGCCGCCAATATGGACTGGAAGAACACCCTGGGCCATGAATGGCGCCAGTACGAAAAGGTGTTTCCAGCCTTGGCCAAAAGCAGCATTCAGCAAGTGAGTCTGGAATGCTTTCACTCGCACGTGCCCATGGACTTGATGGCCTTGCTTGCGGGCAAGGAAGTGATGGTGGGCGTGATCGACGTGGCGTCTGACGTGGTGGAAACTCCTGATGAGGTGGCCGACACCATCGGCAAAGCGCTGCAATTCGTGCCCAAGATGAAGCTCATTGCCTGCACCAACTGCGGCATGGCGCCCATGAACCGCGACATCGCGCTGCGCAAGCTCGAAGCTTTGGCCAAAGGCGCGGCGCTGGCCCGCCAACGCTACGCCTGAGGAGCACCATGGGCACGCCCCAATCGGTATTGGTGGTGGGCGCGGGAGACGCCACCGGTGGCGCCATTGCCCGGCGCTTTGCCCGCGAAGGGCTAATTGCCTGCGTGACCCGGCGCCAGCGCGACAAATTGCTGCCCTTGGTGGCGCAAATTGAGGCCCAAGGCGGCCAGGCCCACGCCTTTGGCTCGGACGCCCG
>CANHZG010000259.1 GCA_947464995.1 Comamonadaceae bacterium
AAATTAAGCTGCTCTCAAATCGCGTTGTGGTGGCCATGTTTTTTTCGCCCCCTCGGTGGGGTGCCTCGACGCGCTGGCTGCCCATCAGGTAGCTGGTGATGGCCAGGGGAACCAACAGATTGACCATCGAGGCCAAAAAGACCCCTTTCATAATGGCCAGGGTGGTGATTTGCCCGCCAATCCACAGCATGGTGGTGGTGACATCGCCAATCGGGGTCCAAGCACCGCCGGCGTTGGCGGCAATCACGATGATTCCAGCAAAAAACAGCCGATCTTCACGTCTGGCGAGCAAACGCTTCATCAAGGAAACCATCACGATGGTGGTGGTCAGGTTGTCCAAAATCGAGCTCAAGAAAAAGGTGATGAAACCCACCATCCACATAAGCGCCGAGAGCCGCTGGGTCGTGATGCGTTCGGTGAGCACCTCAAAACCATTGTGGGCGTCGATCACCTCGACAATGGTCATGGCGCCGATCAAAAAGAACACAATCTGCGCCGTGCCCATGAGCGATTCGCCCAGTTCGGTGTTGACGCGTACCGCATCCTGGCTGTACAAAGCGTAGGCAGACCACAAAATACCTGCGCCCAGCAAGGCCGATGCAGATTTGTTGACCTTTAGCGGGTGTTCAAGGGCAATGGCAGCGTAGGCTGCGACAAACAGCAGGGAGAGGATTACTTGCATAACGCGGTATGGTGCCTTAAAAAGTACCCTGCGATAGGGCTTGGAAGTCGGTATTAACCCTATTGTTCCTAGGCTAGACTGGCTTGACTGCCCTTTATGTTCAACGGCAGGTGTTTTTTTGAATCATATGAAAGGCTTCGACTGAACATGGCGATGGCAGTTAACTTTCGACGCGGTGTGTACCTTGGTGCTTGGGCCATTGGGCTTGTCTTTGGCGTCCCGGCCCATGCTTATAAAGTGGAGCGGGTTTGTGAGATGACCGAGGCCACGCTCAACAAACCGGCAAAAAAAGTGTGCAAGACCTTGCTCGTTAAGCCTAAGGCCGAGGGTCAAGCAGACAAGAAAGAAGAGAAAAAAGAGGAAAAACCGGCTGGGGGCCACCACTGACCGTCCCGGCTTTTCTACGCACGTTTCCTAGGCGTCTAGGGCTTCTAGTGCCTCTGTGGCCGTCAGCCACGCATCTTCCAGGGTTTTGAGCTCGTCATTGACATTTTTAAGCCGTTTACCCAGTTCGGCGATCTCGTGAGGCAGGGGGTTTTGGCTGAGTTTTCCCTCTAGCGCAGCGCCCTCGGCGCTGACCGTGGCGATGCGGGTGTCTAGGCGCGCAATTTCAGTGGTCCACTTGCGCCGTGCGTCCGGTGTCACCACCGGTTTAGCGGGCTTTGCCGAGGCCTTGGCCTGCTGCTTGTTGAGTTGGTTTTGCGTTTCTTTGATGGCCTCGCGCTGGCGCTTGGCTTCGTCGAGCAGGTAGCGTTGGTAGTCGTCCAAGTCGCCGTCGAAGGGCGCCACGCCGCCGCGTGACACCATCCAGAACTCGTCGCACACCGAGCGCAGCAAGGCGCGGTCGTGGCTGACCAGCATCACCGTACCTTCAAACTCATTGAGCGCCATGGCCAACGCCTCGCGGGTGGCCAGGTCCAGGTGGTTGGTGGGCTCGTCAAGTAGCAGCAAATTGGGCCGCTGCCAGACAATCATGCACAGAACCAGCCGCGCTTTTTCGCCGCCGCTCATGCTGCCCACGGCCTGCTTGACCATGTCGCCGCCAAAGTTGAAGGTGCCCAAAAAGCTGCGCAAGTCTTGCTCGCGCGTGGCCTGGCCGGCAATACGGCCCTCGGCGGTCATTTCCTTGACCAAACGAATCATGTGTTCCAGCGGCGTGTCGGCCGGGCGCAGCACGTCGAGCTCTTGCTGGGCAAAGTACCCAATGTTCAGGCCCTTGCCCTCTGTCACCTCACCGCCAATCGGCGCCAGATCGCGCGCTACCGTCTTGACCACAGTCGATTTACCCTGGCCGTTGGCACCCAGAATGCCGATGCGCTGACCGGCCAGCACCGAGCGGCTGACGTTTTGCACGATGACCGTGGGTGGCGTGCCGTCTGGCGCGTCCGCGGGGGGCGGGTAGCCAAAGCTCACACCCGACATGGACAGCATGGGGTTGGGCAGATTGGCTGGTTCTTTGAACTCGAAGGTGAAGTCGGCGTCGGCAAGCAAGGGGGCGATTTTTTCCATCCGGTCCAGCGCCTTGACCCGGCTTTGCGCCTGCTTGGCCTTGCTGGCCTTGGCCTTGAAGCGGGCAATGAACTTTTGCAGGTGGGCGATCTTGTCCTGCTGCTTGGAGAAGGCGTTTTGTTGCAACTCCATCTGCTCGGCGCGCATGTCCTCGAACTTGCTGTAATTGCCGCCGTAGCGCACCAGCTTGCCTGCATCGATGTGCAGTGTGACGTTGGTCACGGCGTCCAAAAACTCCCGGTCATGGCTGATCACGACCATGGTGCCCTCATAGCGTTTGAGCCAGGCCTCCAGCCACACCAGGGCGTCCAAGTCCAGGTGGTTGGTGGGTTCGTCGAGTAGCAGCAGGTCCGAGGGGCACATCAGCGCACGCGCCAGTTGCAAACGCATCCGCCAGCCCCCTGAGAAGCTGTTGACCGGGTTTTCCAATTCGGTGGTCTTGAAGCCCAGGCCCAAGATCAGCGCTTGCGCGCGCGAGGGCGCGTCGTGTTCGCCCGCGTCATAGAGCGCCATATAGGCATGGGCCATGCGGTCGCCGTCGTCCGTGGTTTCAGACGCCTTAACTTCCTCGCGCGCTGCGTTGAGCACCGTGTCGCCCTCGATTACAAATTCGGTGGCGCTTTGCTCGGTTTCTGGCATGTCCTGCGAAACCTGGCCCATGCGCCACTGGCTGGGTATGTAGTACTCACCAGCGTCTTCGTGCAAATTGCCGTTGAATAAGGCAAAAAGCGATGATTTCCCCGCGCCATTGCGGCCCACAAGGCCGACTTTTTCTCCGGGGTTCAGGGTGACCGAGGCGTGTTCCAGCAAGACCTTGGCGCTGCGGCGCAAGGTCACGTTTTTTAAAGTAATCATGGATAAAGGGTTTCGCGGGTCAGGAGCAGAACCTGGTCCTCGCCCGCGCTGGTTTCCAGCCAAATCACTTCCAGCAATGGAAATGCGGCTTCAAAATAGGGGCGTTCGTTGCCGATTTCTAGCAACAACACCCCCTGGGGATTCAAGTGTGCACCCACCTCTTTCAGGAGGGTACGCACGAAGTCCATGCCGTCGCTGCCACCGCTGGCGTTACCGTCCAGCGCCAACGCGGGCTCAGCGCGGTATTCGGCGGGCAGGGTGGCCATGCTTTGGGCGTTGACATAGGGCGGGTTGCAAACAATAAAGTCAAATGGACCACAGACGGCCAGTTCGGGCGCACTCAGCCCGTCGGACTGCAACAGGGTGATGCGCTCTTGCAAACCATGTTTGTCCACGTTGATGCGGGCCACCGCCAGCGCATCGGCTGAGAGGTCGCTGGCCGTGACCATCACGTCCGGGAACACACTGGCGGCAATCACCGCCAGGCTGCCGTTGCCGGTGCACAAGTCCAGCACCTTGTGCGTGGAGGGGCGCAAAAAATAGTCCATGCCGCCGTGGACCAGTAGCTCCGCGATCAGCGAGCGCGGCACGATGGCACGTTCGTCCACATAAAAAGCAAAGCCTTGCAACCAGGCTTCGTGCGTGAGGTAGGCGGCTGGCTTGCGGCCGCGAATGCGTTCAGCCACCAAGGCGCGCACCAGAGCTTGTTTCTCATTATT
>CANHZG010000260.1 GCA_947464995.1 Comamonadaceae bacterium
GACAGCACGGCCACCAGCAAGAGTAGGTTCAGGGCCAGTGACACGCTAGAAATCATGCCAAACAGCAGGTAATACACGCACATAAAGGCAGTGACGGCCAGAAAGCCCCAGGTCACGCTGTTAAAGCCCTTGGCGATATTTTCTGCCCCTAGTGAGGGGCCAATGGTGCGCTCTTCAATAATTTCCATGGGGGCGGCCAGGGAACCAGCGCGCAGCAGCAGCGCCGTGTCGGCAGCTTCCATGGTGGTCATGCGGCCCGATATTTGCACCCGGCCGCCACCGATTTCCGAACGAATCACCGGCGCGGTGACCACCTCGCCCTTGCCTTTTTCAAACAACAAAATCGCCATGCGCTTGCCCACGCTCTCGCGCGTGACGTCGCGGAAGATGCGCGCGCCCTTGGCATCCAGCGTCAGGTGCACGGCGGCCTCTTGCGTCTGGCTGTCAAAACCGGGTTGGGCGTCGGTCAGGTTCTCGCCGGTCAGGATGACTTGCTTTTTGACCACCACCGGCTGGCCATTGCGCTCCAAAAAGCGCTCGGAGCCAAACGGCACTGGGCCACTGCCCGCCTCAGCCGCGCGGGCGTCGGCACCTTCGTCGACCATGCGGATTTCCAAGGTGGCGGTGCGGCCCAAGATGTCTTTGGCCTTGGCCGTGTCTTGCACGCCGGGCAGCTGCACCACGATGCGGTCTTGGCCTTGCTGCTGGATCACCGGCTCGGCCACGCCAAGTTCGTTGATGCGGTTGTGCAAAGTGGTGATGTTTTGCTTGAGCGCCTGCTCTTGCACCAGGCGCGCGGCCACGGGCTGGATGCTGGCGACCATTTTGAAGCCGTCGGCCTCTGGGGTCTCCACCGTGGTCAGGTCAGGGAATTCGGCTTGGATCAGGCGTTTGCCCGCCTCCAGCATGGCGGCGTCGCGAAAGCGGATTTCCACTGTCTGGCCGCTGCGGCTGATGCCGCCGTGGCGCACAGTTTTGTCACGAAAGGCACTGCGCAAATCGCCGGCCAGGGATTCAGCCTTTTTGCTCAAGGCCGCTTGCATGTCCACTTGCAGCATGAAATGCACGCCGCCGCGCAGGTCCAGGCCCAGGTACATGGGCGAGGCATGCAAAGCGCTTAACCAGGCAGGTGAGCGGGACAAGAGGTTGAGCGCGACCACAAAGGAGGGATCGGCGGCATCCGGGTTCAGGGCCGTTTGGATCGCGCCCTTGGCCTTTAGCTGGGCATCGGTATTGGCAAAGCGCGCTTTGATGGAATTGCCGTCCAGGCTGACCGCATCGGCGCTCAATCCGGCAGCTTTAATGGCTTCTTCGACCCGCGCTACCGTGCCCAGGTCCAGCGTCATGGAGCCCTTGGCCACAGACACCTGCACCGCCGGGGATTCGCCAAACACATTGGGCAAGGCGTACAAGCCGCCAACAAGAATGGCAACCGCAAGGATCACGTACTTCCACAGGGCATATCGGTTCATGGGGGGCGGCTCGGACAGTCAGGGAAATGCGCGCGCGGCGCAGGGGCTATGGAAGGCGAATGGGGCCGCTTACTTGAGCGAGCCTTTTGGCAGCACCTGCACCACGGCGCTGCGTTGCACCTGCACCTCCACACCGCTACTCACTTCTAGGCCGATGTGGTTATCGCCCATCTTGCTGACTTTGCCCAGCATGCCACCTGAGGTAACCACTTCGTCGCCCTTGGCGAGTGCATCGATCATGGACTTGTGTTCTTTTTGCTTTTTCATTTGCGGGCGGATCATCACGAAATACAGCACCACAAACATCAAAACCAGCGGCAGCATGCTCATCAACGTGGATTGCAGGTCACCCCCGGCGGCGGCGACTGGGGCGGATTGGGCAAATGCAGAGGAAATAAACACGTAATAACTCCCGGAAGGTTTGTAAAAAGTGCCGCGGCGCGCAGCACGGCCACCCTGCGCGGGTGGATATCGGTTAGCCAGTCATTGTAAGGGGGGCCATTTGGCCCCACGCCTGTTACGGGCGCCTGTGACGCCGCTCAGGCCACCGCGGTGCGGCGCTGGCGGTGCAGCCACCAAAGCAAGCCCCCGGTCAGCACCACCGGCACCATGGAACCTGCATTCAGCATGTCCCAGCCTTGGGTCGTAACCAACGCCCCCGAGGCAAACGAGGTAAGCGCCATCACCGCGAACACCGCAAAATTGATCACTGCCTGCGCTCGGTCTTTTTCTTCGGGCGCGTAGGCCGCCAGCGACAGGCTGGTGCTGCCAGTGAACAAAAAGTTCCATCCCACGCCCAGTAAAAACAGCGCCACCGTGAACTGGTGCAAGTCTTGCCCGGTCAGCGCCACGCCAATGCACAGCGCGTTGAGCAACACGCCCACGCCCATCACCGGCAAGGCGCCGAAGCGGCGAATCAGGTTGCCGGTAAAAAAGCCCGGCGCAAACATGCCGATCACGTGCCATTCCAGCACCACGGCGATGCTCTCAAAGCTCAGTCCGCACTGTTGCATGGCCAGCGGCGTGGCGGCCATCAGCAGGTTCATGACGCCATAACCCAGGGCGCCGGCCATGCAGGCGACCATGAACACCGGCTCGCGCAGCATCTGCAGCGCGCTGCGGCCCGCACGCACGGTGCTGCCCACCGCGGGCTTGGGCGGCTCGGGCGCAAAAGTAATAGAGGCCATCAGCACCATGGACAAAAGCGCCACCACGGCCAGCGCCAGGTAGGCACCGGCAAAAGGCACGTCGAGCAAACTGCGCGAGCGCGCCGCCAGGTTGGGCCCGACGATGGCGCCCAGCAAACCCCCGGCTAGCACCAGCGACACCGCCCGTTCGCGCGCGCCGGGCAGCGCCAGCTCAGCGGCGGCAAAGCGATACAACTGGCCGTTGGCGCTGTAATAGCCCGCCACCACCGTGGCCACCACCACCCACCAAAACTGTTGCGTAAATATCGCCCAAGCCGCCAGCAAAGCTGACAAGAACGCCACCACCAATCCCGACTGGAACGCCACTTTGCGCCCCCAGCGCCCTTGGCTGTACGCCACCAGCGGCGTACTCAGCGCCGCCCCCACCACATAACCCATCACGGGCAGCGTCGCCATCCAGCCCGCCGGCGCCAAGCGCAGGCCGACCAGACCGTTGATGGCAATGAAGGCGATGTTGTTGGTAAGTAACAGGCCTTGGCAAAGGGCGAGAAGCCAGAGGTTGAGGTTCATGGGGGGAGTGTAGGGGGAGGTGGCGGCGCATATGAAAGCTTCGGCCCGTTTGACAGATTCCGCGTCGCAGATCACAATTAAGCCATGATCCGCTCGTTCTTATGTGTCGATACCGAGGCGCTCTTCGCAAGCAAGGCCGTGCCCCGCTTCAGGAACATAGAACGCGTGGCGCGGCGCAAGCTCTTGCAACTGCATGCCACTACCGATTTGACCAGTTTGAGGGTGCCTCCCGGGAATCAGCTTGAAGCGCTGAAGGGCAACCGCCGGGGGCAACACAGTATCCGGGTTAACGACCAATGGCGAATCTGTTTTGTGTGGCATGACGACAGCGCCTACCAAGTTGAAATCGTGGACTACCACTAGGAGTTAACTATGACCGAACTACTTGATGAAATTCACCCCGGCGAAATTCTGCTGGAAGACTTCATGAAGCCGATGGGCATATCCGCCCGCCAGCTTGCCGCAGACATTGACGTGTCACCCAGTCGCATCAGTGACTTGGTTAATGGCAACCGGCCAGTCACTGCGGATACAGCCCTGCGGCTC
>CANHZG010000261.1 GCA_947464995.1 Comamonadaceae bacterium
CCATGGGTGTGGCCGACAAGGTCATGGGCATGATGACCAAGCAAGTGACAGTAAGCGACGACGAAGGCATCCGTGCCGGAACCACCTACGAGGGGATCATGGGACTGCGCTCCGCTTTGCCCGGTGGCTTGGTGTCGGCGGGTAACGCCAGCCAACTGTCTGACGGCGCCGGCGCGGTGGTCGTGATGCACGAGAAGCTGGCCGAGCAAAAGGGCCTTAAGCCCCTGGGTCGCTTTCTGGGCTTTGCGGTGGCTGGTTGCGAGCCTGACGAGATGGGCATTGGCCCGGTTTACGCCATTCCCAAGGTGCTCAAGCGCCTGGGTCTGAGCGTCCAGGACATTGATCTGTGGGAACTCAATGAAGCCTTCGCGGTGCAGGTCTTGTACTGCCGCGACAAACTGGGCATTCCAGCGGACAAGCTCAACGTCAATGGCGGCGCCATAGCGGTCGGCCATCCGTTTGGCATGAGCGGCCAGCGCTTGACCGGCCATGCCTTGATCGAGGGCAAGCGCCGTGGCGCCAAGCGGGTCTGCGTGACCATGTGCGTTGGTGGCGGCATGGGTGCGGCCGGGGTGTTTGAGGTTTTGTAAGGACGCAACTGCCATACTCCTGAAAACCGGCGTCGGGCTTGGTCTGGTCTGGTGGGACCTGGCCATGCCCGATTCTTTTTGCTTGTCTTTGAACCGGTAGCGCTCCATGGATTCACCCTCGCGACATATCGCCTTGCAAGGCGCCAGCAATTTCCGTGATCTGGGCGGTTATCTGGGCCACGGCGGACGCGCGGTGCGCTGGCGTGTGCTTTTCCGATCCGACCACCTGGCGCGCCTGAGCGCTGCTGACCAGCAGCAGATGCAGGCGCTCAACATCGGCCGCAGTTTTGACTTTCGGGGTGAGCGAGAAAGTCAGGACCAGGCCTACCAGCTAGCGCATACCCAGCGCTACAGCCTTGCCATTGAACCCACGCTGCTGCAGTCTTTGTATGCAAAAGCGCTGGCAGGCAACCCGGTGACTGCTGACGACGCGGTAGACGCCATGCATGCCAGTTACCGCGGCTATGTGCTGCAGGCTACAGACCGGTTTGCGGAGTTGTTTGCCCATCTTCTGGCGCACGATGCGCCTTTGGTCTTTCATTGCACCGCCGGCAAAGACCGCACCGGCCTGGCGGCAGCGCTCATTTTGTCAGCCCTCGGGGTCTCAAAAGCAGACATCATGCAAGACTATGTGCTCACCAACGCCTTGTACCGCCACGAAGCGGGCGGTGTCGTCAGTGCGTTCAGTCCCGAAACCCTGGCCGTGGTCTGGCGCGTGCGCGAAGCTTTTTTGGAGTCTGCCTTCAAGGCCATTGATCAAGACTACGGCACCATGGCGCACTATTTAGAGGCGCGCCTGGGCTTGAATGCCCAAGCCATGGAGCGATTGCGCCAGTTCTACCTGACCTAGGGCAAAGTCGCTCTGCTACTGCCCGCGCCTGACATAACCTGGACCGCTCACTCCACCTCAACTGAATACCAGCATGAGCGAATCCCTTGTAAACCTCCGATTCACTGCGCTGCGGTGTTGAGGTGAAGGTGGGGCGCGACAGCGAAGGCCGGTTGCGCGTGCTAAAGCAGTTTGAGAGCTTTTGCACTGTGACCCAAAGCGTGGGGCCGAGGATTGCAGTTCTAATCGAGGTGTTTGACAGCAACCAGCTTCGCCTAAAGCCACGCTGATGCGATCCTTCTAAATCCCATAAAGACCGACACCATGAAAAACGCTCACGACCTTGTCGCCCAGGCTAAAGCCCAAACCCACGAAATTGCGATCGCCCAGGCTGAAGATGCCGTGCGCGACGCCGACGTGCTGATCGACGTACGCGAGGCGGATGAATACGCGGCAGGCCATCTGCCAGGCGCCGTGCACATGTCGCGTGGCTTGCTGGAATTCAAGATGAGCGGCAGCCCCGAACTCGCGGTGCGCGACCTTAATATCGTGCTGTACTGCAAGACCAGTGGCCGCGCCGCTTTGGCCGCCGTCCAGTTGCACGCCATGGGCTACCTCAAAGTCAGCTCTATTGCCGGCGGGTTTGATGCCTGGGTGGCGGCCGGTAAGCCGACGGTAAAACCTGCCTTGCCTACCTTCGAATAGCACGCCAGTTCGCCATGCTGCCGCCCACCATCCAATCGTTTTTTGATCCGACCACCTTCACCGTCACCCACGTGGTGTCTGACCCAGCCACACGCTGTGCGGCCATCATTGACAGCGTGTTGGACTACGACCCGAAATCGGGCCGCACCTCGCACGTCAACGCCGACAAGGTGGTTGCCTATGTCTCGCAATCTGGGCTGAAAGTGGATTGGATCTTGGAAACCCATGCCCATGCTGACCACCTGTCTGCCGCACCCTATCTGAAAGAAAAGCTGGGGGGGCGCGTTGCGATCGCGCGGGATATTTGTGCAGTTCAGGCAGTATTTAAAAAGGTGTTTAACGTGCCCGACATGGACACCCAAGGCGCTGACTTTGACCACCTGTTGGATGATGGTGAGGTCTTGCATGTGGGCGAACTGAAGCTGACAGCCCTGCTTACGCCCGGCCACACACCGGCTTGCATGACCTTTGTTTGTGGCCTAGATGCTTTTGTGGGCGACACACTTTTCATGCCAGATTACGGCTCGGCCCGCTGTGACTTTCCCGGTGGCGATGCGGACGCGCTGTACCAGTCCATTCAGAAAATACTGGCGCTTGACCCCGCCACCCGGCTGCATTTGTGCCACGACTATCCGCCGGCAGAGCGGGCGCCTGCCTGGGTGAGCACCGTAGCGGCCCAACGCAAGGACAACATCCACGTACACGACGGCGTCACCCAATCAGACTTTGTCAGCATGCGCAATGCGCGTGACAAAACCCTGCTCATGCCGGTGTTGATCTTGCCTTCGGTACAGGTCAATGTGCGGGCGGGCAAACTGCCACCACCTGAGGACAACGGAGTGAGTTACCTAAAGGTTCCCTTGAACCTTCTCTGAAAAAAGTATGCGTGTTTTTGCCATTGCCGTGGAGCTCGGTATACGAACGTTTGGTAGACGTCGATTAACACCCAACTCTTAGAACCCTCCTGTGGGCCGTATACGGTCACTCGCGAGTGGCTGTTTTGGAGGTGCTCCCGGTAGTTGCAAATTCACATCTGCGATACCGCCTTCCATTTCTGGACACGTGCCTGCCGTCCAGGACTAAGCCCTGGCCTACTGACCAAGCCCCAGGCGCGCCAGTGGAAAATACCCACCTATGAAAAAAAGACCGGCACCGCGACCGCGTCAGGGAAACCCCGACCACTTAGTTCCTCAGGGCGCAGAAGGTGGTGTTTAGCGAACACCCCTACGAAGATCTGGAGCATCGCGGCGCGCAGCACGCAGTTGCTCGGCAACCGCGAGGTGTTCGCCAAAAGTTTGGCGCGCCCGATGGGCGCCAAGTTAGTGGCCCGTGTACCCAGAGACGCCCTACCGCCACAGCGGCTACCTGGTGGGCGCCACATCGCCCTTTGCCGGACGCAAAAAGATGCCGGTCTACATCGAACCCGCCATCCTGGACCTGCCCAAGATATTGATCAACGGTGGGAGGGTAACTCCAGTTTGGCCGCTGGGGGTGGGGCATAGCCACCCACGCGCGAGGTGCGCACGCCCAGGCGTACCATGCCTTCGCACAGAGTGATCGCGCAGGCC
>CANHZG010000262.1 GCA_947464995.1 Comamonadaceae bacterium
CAGGGCCAAAAACGTGACTGCGAAACCGAACACCACGCTTTTTACAATGCCGTTTCCAACATCGCGCCAGACATCGACGCCGCCTTGAATCTGACTCCAAAACGAACCCGAATCGACCCCAATCATCACCACCCCGACGATCCAGCCGCCAATAATGCCCATGGCACTGAACACGGCCGCCAGCAAAGGCATGGTGATCACGCCAGCCCAAAACCGGGGCGCCAGCACCCGTAAAACCGGGTCCACCGCCATCATTTCCATCACGCTAATTTGCTCACCGGCTTTCATCAAGCCAATCTCAGCGGTGAGCGAGGTGCCCGCACGTCCAGCAAACAGCAAGGCTGTCACCACCGGTCCGAGCTCACGGACCAGGCTCAAGGCCACCAACAGACCCAGCGCCTCGGACGACCCGTAGCGCTGCAAGGTGTAATAGCCCTGCAGGCCAAACACAAAACCGACGAACAATCCCGACACCGCAATAATCGCCAGCGAATAATTGCCCAAAAAATGGATTTGGTCGCGAATCAGGCTAAAGCGTTTGAGACTTTCAGGCAGCGTCGTCAATAGCTTGAAAAATAGGCGCGCTCCATGGCCCAGGTTGGCCAATTGGCAGCGCACGGCAAAGCCAATGTCGCTAGGTTTGAGCCAACTCATAGCGCCGCCTCAAGGCCAAAATCGTGTTCCACGCTGACCGCCGGGTAATGAAACCTCACCGGCCCATCGGACAAGGCATTGACGTATTGGTACACCAAGGGGTCGGTGCTGTGGCGCACGTGGTCCGGCGTTCCCTGGGCGGCAATTTTTCCATTGGCCAAAATAATCACGTGGTCGGCAATGGCAAAGGTTTGCTCCAATTCGTGGGACACAAAAATACTGGTCAGACCCATGGTGTCGTTTAGTTGTCGGATCAGCCGGGCCGCCGTTCCCAACGAGATCGGGTCCAGGCCTGAAAACGGTTCGTCGTACATGACCAGGTCCGGGTCCAGCGCAATGGCGCGGGCCAAGGCAATGCGCCGGGCCATGCCGCCGGAGACTTCGCTGGGCATCAGGTCGCGCGCACCGCGCAGCCCTACGGCATTGAGTTTCATCAGCACGATGTCGCGCACCAAGGCCTCGGGTAAATCGGTGTGCTCGCGCAGCGGGAAAGCCACATTGTCAAAAACAGACAGGTCGGCAAACAGCGCGCCAAACTGAAACAACATGCCCATGCGCCGGCGCGCAGCATACATCTGGCTCTGGTTCATGGGCGTTACATCGTCGCCATCGAACAAAAGCTGGCCCGATTGGGCCCGGTTTTGGCCTCCGATGAGCCGCAAAATTGTTGTCTTACCCCCGCCCGAGGCGCCCATCAGGGCCGTGACCTTGCCACGCGGAACCACCAACGAAACCCCTTCAAGAATCACCCGTTCACCATAGCCAAAGCTCAGGTTTTTGAGTTCAACAAGGGGTTCTGTGGCAAAAGGCATGGCGGATGTGGGTTGAGCGCGCGATCATACGGGATTACCCGAATTTTTTTAGCGCGGCAGGTCGCTGGCGCCCATCAAGAAGGTATCAATGGCGCGCGCGGCCTGTCGGCCTTCGCGAATCGCCCACACCACCAAAGACTGGCCCCTGCGCATATCGCCTGCAGCAAACACTTTGTTCACATTGGTGGCGTAGCCACCGCGCTCGTCGGTGCTTGCTTTGGCGTTGGCGCGGGCGTCTTTGTCCACGCCGAAGGCGTCCAAAACGCTGGCCACCGGGTTGACAAAACCCATTGCCAACAGAACCAAATCCGCCGGATGGTGCTTCTCAGATCCCGCAATTTCGACCAACTTGCCGTGCTTGAATTCCACATGTACCGTGGTCAGGCCAGTAACTTTGCCGTTTTCACCCGTAAAGGCTTTGGTGGAGACGGCGAATTCGCGTACGCAGCCTTCTTCGTGGCTGGAACTGGTACGCAGTTTGAGCGGCCAGTAGGGCCAAGTCAGGGGGCGGTCTTCGACTTCGGGGGGCTGGGGCATCACCTCGAACTGGGTGACGCTGGACGCGCCGTGGCGGTTGCTGGTGCCCACGCAGTCGCTACCGGTGTCGCCGCCGCCGATCACGATGACGTGCTTGCCGTCGGCGCGCAACTGGCCCTTGAGCTTGTCGCCGGCGTTAACCTTGTTTTGCTGGGGCAAAAATTCCATGGCGAAGTGGATGCCGCCGAGCTCGCGCCCAGGCACCGGCAAATCGCGCGACTGCTCGGAGCCACCGGCCAGCATCACCGCATCAAAGTCGGCTTGCATCTGGGCGGCTGAGATGGTTTCCTTAGCCCAGTTAGTAACCTTCGAACCCTTGGGCAGCTCGCCCACTAGCACACCGGTGCGGATGGTGACGCCCTCAGCCTGCAATTGCGCAGCGCGGCGGTCGATGTGGGACTTTTCCATCTTGAAATCGGGAATGCCGTAGCGCAGCAGGCCGCCAATGCGGTCGTTTTTCTCGAACAGGGTCACGTCATGGCCCACACGGGCCAACTGTTGCGCCGCCGCCATGCCTGCGGGGCCGGAACCGACGACTGCCACTTTTTTGCCGGTCTTGACCTTGGGTGGCTGGGGCGTAACCCAGCCTTCCGACCAAGCGCGGTCGATGATGGCGTGCTCAATAGACTTGATACCCACCGCGTCGTCGTTGACATTGAGCGTGCACGCGGCTTCGCAAGGCGCCGGGCAGATGCGGCCGGTGAACTCGGGAAAGTTGTTGGTGCTATGCAGCACATCAATCGCGTTTTTCCAGTCGCCCTGGAACACCAACTCGTTGAAATCGGGAATGATGTTGTTGACCGGGCAGCCGTTGTTGCAAAACGGCGTGCCGCAGTCCATGCAGCGTGCGCTTTGCACCTTGGCGTGCGCGTCGTCCAGACCGATGACGAATTCTTTGTAGTTCTTCAAGCGCTCTGGAACGGGCTTGTAGCCCTCCTCGACGCGCTCAAACTCCATGAAGCCGGTGATTTTTCCCATGATCGTGTTCCTTGAACTGTGGTGACCGCGCGCTTAGTGCGCAGCGGGGGCCAGGGTTTTGGCCGCGACGGCCAGCTTTTTGGCATGAATTTCCGCCAGCGCACGCTTGTACTCACTGGGGAAGACCTTAACGAACTTGGCACGGGCGGTGTCCCAGGCGTCCAGCAGTTCGCGGGCGCGCTTGCTGCCGGTCCACCGGTTGTGGTCTTCTAGCAATTTGCGCAGCTGCGCCTCGTCGGTCTCGCCCCGGTGCCAGACGGCGCCGTCGATCTGCCCCTCTTGCTCCTTGGCGCTCAGGACTTTCTCCAGGCTCACCATGCTGGTGTTGCATCGGCTGGCGAACTGGCCGTCTTCGTCATACACATAGGCGATGCCGCCGCTCATACCTGCGGCAAAGTTGCGCCCAGTCTTACCCAGCACGGCCACGGTGCCGCCGGTCATGTATTCGCAACCGTGGTCGCCCGTGCCCTCGA
Source organism: Comamonadaceae bacterium (assembly GCA_947464995.1). Lineage (GTDB taxonomy): Bacteria > Pseudomonadota > Gammaproteobacteria > Burkholderiales > Burkholderiaceae_C > Allorhodoferax. The sequence continues at coordinate 3,455 of CANHZG010000262.1, forward strand.
TTACCGCAGTGGCCCCCGACAGACGCACTGCAAAGCGCTCGCCGCCCACACCGCTGAAAAACGCCTCGCCGGTGGTGGCGCCGTACATCACGGTGTTGCCCACAATCGTGTTACGCACCGCCTCACCCCGGAAATCAATGCTGGGACGCACCACCACGCGACCGCCTGAGAGGCCCTTGCCGGTGTAGTCGTTGGCGTCACCAATCAAGTACAAAGTAATGCCCTTGCACA
>CANHZG010000263.1 GCA_947464995.1 Comamonadaceae bacterium
ACCGCAGGCACGCAGGCCGAGCTGTCCGGGGCCGCTGCCGTGCAGGCGCAGGCCTTGCGCGTGACCGCAGTGGCCGACCAGCTCATGGCCTACGTGGCCTCGGCAGCGCAGTGGGTGGATGCACCCGGTGTGCGCATGCCCCAGTCGGCGCTGGCGCCCAAAATTCGCGCTGCTGTGCTGGCCCACCCCGAGGTCCGCTTGACACAGGAGCAGCGCGAGCGCGCGGGTCTGGCCACACGCGAAGCCGCAGCCGCCTGGTTGCCGCAGGTGTCTGCCAATGTGGAGGCCGGTCCCCGGCGCTACGAAATGGTGAGCACACCCTGGACCTATTCGCCCGCCCACAACGACAACTCGCAGGCTGTTTCGGTATCAGCGCGCCAGTTGCTGTATGACTTTGGTGCGGCGGGCAGCCAGATGCAGTCCAAGGCCGCGTTGGAGGCAGCCGCGTCTGCGCGCATGGAAATTAAAAGCTCAGACCTCGCATTGCGCGCGCTGTCGGCCTGGCTGGAGCTGTTTCGCGGGCGCGAACTGGTGGCGGTGTCGCGCATGAACGTGTTGTCGCGCCAGCAGCTGCTGGCCTTTATTGAAGAGCGCGAGCAGCTAGGCGCCAGCGCCCGCAGCGATGTGCTGCGCGCCCGCGCCCGTTTGGCCGATGCACAGGCCACTGTTTTGGTGGCCGAGAGCCGGCTCACTGCCGCCCAGGCCGTGTACCAGGAGGTGTTTGACGAGGTGCCGCCACCGTCCGTGGCCTTGCCTGAAATAGGGCCCCTGGCGCCGGAGCGCTTTGCGGTGGCGGCCGATCTGCTCTCACGCAACGCCAATTTGGCTGAAGCACAGGCGCAGACACGGGCCTCGGGCCTGGAGGCCAAAGCCGCTTCGGCCGCTTTGTTGCCCAGCTTGCAACTGGAGATGACCGCACGCCGGCGCGACATGGGTGGCGAGGGCGTGCCCGGGCTGGACTGGACGGCCGGCGTGTTTTTGCGCCAAAACCTGTATTCGGGCGGCGCCGACGTGGCGCGCAAGCAGCAAGCCGAGCAGCGTGCCAAAGAAAGCCAACTCACCCAGGACAACGTCAAGCGGCAGTTGGAACGCGCCTTGGCACAGGCGCTAGCCGAAGCGCACAACAGCACTGCGGCCATGCAGGCGCGCAAAGAAGCGGTACAGGTGGCTGCGCTGGCGTTTGACGCCGTGCGGGAGCAGTTTGCCTTTCGCCGTGGCAACCTGCTTGATGTGCTGCGCGCCCAAGAAGAGCTGTACGGTGCGGGGCGCGACATGGTCGATAGCGTGGTAGACCAGGCTCTGGCGCGCTACCGGCTGCTCAACGTCGCCATGGAGCTCAACGCGGCGTTTGATATTCCCGTGGCGCCCCCAGCGGGCAGCAACTAGCAAAATTTATGAGCCAAGCCTCCCCTATTGCGCTACACGATGCACTACAGGCCTGCCTGCGCTCCGTGTTGGCCTGGCACGAACACGCCCTGTCACAGGCAGCGCTGCGCGCGCGTGTAGGCGGTAGCGCCTTGTGGTCGCAGGAAGAACTGGTGGAGGCGGCCGACAGCCTGGGTTACGACGTGGTGCAGGGCCAAATCGGGCCCACCAACCCCTATCTGCCTGGGTTGCCAGCCATTTGTTATACCCACGAGGGCACTGCCTTGGCCGCTTTGGGCCTGGCGCCCGACGGCCGGGTGCTGGTGGTTGACCCCGAACAGTCGCAAAAACCTGCGCCCATGGACATGGCGGACTTGTTGGCGCGTCTGCGGGGCACGACTTTGAGCCTGGTTCGGCGTGAGTTGCCGCCGGTAGCGGGCGACGCCCCAAGCGGCCAGGCGCAAGGGCGTCACGGACATTGGTTTTGGGGGCCAATCGTGCGCATGCGCTGGGTCTATGCCCAGGTGGCACTTACGGCGCTGCTGGTTAACGTGTTTGCCATCGCTAGCTCCGTCTTTTCGATGATCGTGTACGACCGCGTGATCCCCAATAACGCAACGGATACTCTGATTTCCTTGCTCATCGGCGTGTCCATCATATTTGTGAGCGATTTTGTGATTCGCACGGTGCGCGGCTATTTTCTGGACATGGCCAGCTCCAAAGCCGATGCCGCCATTGCCGATGCACTGTTCGAGCAGGTGCTCGACGCACAGATGCAAACCCGCCGCAGCAGCACTGGCGCCTTGGCCAGCACGCTCAAGGAGTTCGAGTCGATACGCGACTTCTTGACGTCGGCCACGTTGACCACGTTCATTGATATTCCTTTTTCTGTTTTGTTCCTGGTGGTCATTTGGCTTATCGGCGGTCCCACGGTCTGGGTGCCGCTGCTGGCCATTCCGGTGATGCTGCTGGCGGGCTTAGCGGTGCAGCCTCAGCTCAGAAAACTGATCCAGGAAAGCCAGGCTGACGGCCACCACAAGCAGGCCATCTTGGTCGAAACGCTCAGTGGCCTGGAGACCATCAAGTCCCTGGGTGCGGGCGCCTTGATGCGCCGTCGTTGGCAAGACGCGGTGACGCACCAGTCGCATGTGGGGCTCAAGTCGCGCATGCTGGCGCAACTTGCCACTAACGTGGCCACCACGGCGCAGCAGTTTGTTCAGGTTGGCGTGATCACGGTGGGTGCGTTTTTGGTTCACGACGGGCAGTTGGGCTTTGGCGCCATCATTGCCTGCACGATTTTGTCGGGTCGCGCCATTGCTCCGGTGGCGCAAATCACCCAACTGCTCACACGCATGAACCAAACCCTGAGCAGCTACAGCGCCCTGAACCGGATCATGGGCCAGGAGCGCGAACACCGCCATGGCAAGATGTTCATGGAGCGGCCAGACTTCCAGGGTGCTGTTGAGTTCCGAAACGTCACGTTTACCTACCCTGGTGCCTCGCGACCGACGCTGCAAAGCGTGTCATTTCAGGTGGCTGCCGGTGAAAAAGTTGCCATCATTGGCAAAGTGGGCTCGGGCAAAACCACGGTGTCCAAGCTCCTACTGGGCCTCTACCAGCCTGACAGCGGCGCAGTGTTGATCGACGGGGTGGACTTGCGCCAACTGGACCCGGCCGATGTGCGCAGTGCCTTTGGCGTGGTCTTGCAAGACGTGTGGCTCATGGGCGGTACGGTCAAACAAAACATTGCTTTGGGTGGCAATTATCCGAGCGACGAAGAGATTGTGAGCGTCGCCAAGGTCGCTGGTGTCGATGATTTTTTGCGCCAGCACCCCGAAGGCTACGGTTTGCGCCTGGGTGAGCGGGGCGAGGGCCTCTCCGGCGGGCAGCGCCAGGCCATCGCCATCGCACGCGCCTTGCTCAGCCGACCCAAGGTGCTTTTGTTTGACGAGGCCACCAGCGCCATGGACCAGACCGCCGAGGCCACGCTCTTGCAGCGGCTGGACCAGGCCATTGGTGGCGCCACCGTGATCACCATCACCCACAAGGCGAGTTTGCTGCAGATGGTGGACAAAATCGTGGTGATGGATCAGGGCCGCGTCGCCATGCAGGGCACGCCTGAGGAGCTGTTGCGTGCCCAAAAGGCGCAACAAGCCCAACACACGTCAGCCAGTGCGCCTGCGACCCATCCGGTTTAGCTGCCAACTACGCTCGCCACCGCACTCCATGCCACCAAAGCCTATGCCCCCATTGCCACAACGGCGCTCCCCCGAGCGGACAGAGCCCTTCACCGCAAACGCCGCTCGCG
>CANHZG010000264.1 GCA_947464995.1 Comamonadaceae bacterium
CGGGCATGTTGGTCTTCGGCAGCGGCATCTTTTTCCAGTGGCTGGAAGGGCCGCGCGACAACGTCACAGCGCTGATGTCGCGGCTGCGCAACGACCGCCGCCATGACAGCATCGTGCTGCTGAGCGAGGTGGAAGATGTCCGTGAGCGCCTGTTCCCCGATTGGGATATGGAGCTTGTTACGGGCGACCATATTCGCGATGTGCTGCAGGATGCCCTGGACAGCGCTACCGACACGCAGAACGCGCAGGCCCTGGGTGTTCTGCTGACCGAACTCGATGCAGGAAGCTTACGCGACCTCGACACTGCCTGAGCCGGCGACACTGGGCGTCGCACCAGTTCCGGCGGCGAAAGGTCTAGCTGTTCGCGCTGACGCCAACAACGGCATCGTCTTGCTGACGCATTTTCGATTGGCAACCAAGCAGCAATGTGAATGATCACTCACTGGAAAAGCCTCAATTGGTGCGGCTGGCGGGGGCCAAACTTGGCATCGTCATTGTTCATCTTATAGCGTCTCACGTCTCGGCCCATGCCCGCAGCCCCTGACGCAACCCCTCTGGATAGCCGCTGGCGGCATCGACTGCGAAATTGTCGGCGTGGGGGTTACTTGTCGGCGAAAGCCAATGTAGTTTTGGAATTCCACCACAATAGCATCCGGTAGAGCCAAGGGTTTCACTTTAATCCGGTAGCGGATAGCTGGGTTTTCATCACCTGTCAAAGGCGAAATATTACCAATATTATTGGCATGGTCTATTGATAAATTATCTTGATAGGCTAAATTAATCACTACTGAGCGGTAATTCTTCCGCTTAGCCAGAAAGCTGAATGAGCTTTCAAATCGCAGACCGACTCGATTTGAAGGAGCATTTATGCCTACACGCGTCACCTCTTCCGATGAGGCTAAACCGGACACCCTCGTTACTTCAGCAGCAGCCCGACACTGGCTGGCTATAGGCCAGACCACATATTTTAAGTGGCTCAAGGACGGTCGACTGAAACCCATTTACTTCAGTAGCCGCATCGTACGACACCGCTCCAGTGACATCGTCGCGCTGATTGAAGCCCACGCCAAGAACGGAGGTGCAGCATGAACGCAAGCACCTTGCAATTGATGAAGGCTGCACCACGCTGGCTGCTGCGAAAAGGCAAAGTGCCCTACTACGCATCGACTTTGAAACTTCGCGGAATTACAGACACTGCCGGCGATCAGTCCAACCTTGTGACCTTTGATGAAGCCAGCAACCATCGTAATCGGCACCTTGCCAAGGAACCATCACTAGCACTTGATTTTGGCTTTGCACTGGGTCCTGATAAATGCGGGGGGCACTGGCAAGGTATTGACCTTGACAAAGTCATAAAGAACAATTTGCACGATCTTCAGGAACACTTGCCCGGATACGTTGAAAAAAGTCCGAGCGGGGGCGGCGTCCATGCGATTGGATATGGGGCGCACTTCGCGTCATTGGGCAGCAACGACACAGGCATTGAGGCCTACGCCAGCGGCCGCTTTTTCACTTTTACAGGCGCCATGTTGCAAGACAGCGGCTTGACGGATTTGATGCCCTTTGTCGCCGAAAATTTAAAAACTCGTCATTCTGGACGCAATCACGCACAAAAACCTCGCGAGGCGGGCGATTCGAATCGATACAGCGTTGCGGAACCTGTCACTGCACAACAGCTTGCCGAGTTGCGCGACGCACTCCATGTCCTCGATTCTGATGCCCGTCATTTGTATGTCAACAGTGTTGGCATGGCGCTAAAGACCATACCCGAGGACAAGGGGAAGACGTTATGGCTTGAGTGGTCAGCACGCAGCCAAAAATTTGACGCTGACATTGCAGAAAATGACTGGGCGTCATTGGTGCCCGTGGCCATGAACTGGCGTCACGTGTTCACATTAGCTTATCAGGCTGGATGGCAAAAACCGCAACGTGCCACTCAGCCAACAGAAAATCCGGCAGATTTTTTTGAAACCAACGTGCCTATGGACTTCGATCCTGATGCCTGCTTGCCTCCAATGCTTGCTAATTGGGTAAAGGCGCACGCGCGAGCCTCGGGGCTAGAGGCTGTGAGCTTTGCCTTTTCAGCATTGCCCGTTCTGGCCGCTGCTACCAATCGAACGGTACGTATAAATCTAGGCTCTGGTCACAACGTGCCCATCATCATTTGGTCGGCACTAGTAGGTGCGACAGGTAGCGGAAAGTCGCCTGCCATGACCGCAGCGCAAAGTCCACTGTCGAAGCTGCACGCGGAAGAAGCGCGACGGGTTCGGCAGGAGGTTGAGGCCTGGAGCCAGCAAAGGAAAAATGAGCGGTCAACTGAGCCACCAACGTTGAAGCGCATTCGCTATTCCGCCGACACAACCACAGAAGCGTTGACTCGCAACCTGTCGGTCTCAGATGGACCTCGAATGCTGCTGCATTACGATGAAGGGAGCGGTTGGCTTAACGACATGGGCCGCTACTCATCGGGGGGCGACGGTGACCGTGCAACCTACCTCTCAGCATGGGTCGGACTTCGAGATCATGTTGTTTCCCGAATAAGCCGTGGTGAGACTATCGTCCCCGAACTTGGGGTTAATATTTTGTTCGGCATCACGCCAAATAAAATCAAGGAAGGGTACAAGGAGGCGAGCGCCGAAGGTTTACTGGGCCGCACCTTGATTTGCCTCATAGACCGCAGTCGACATGCCGAAGCCGATCGCTCTGCAGATACGGAACTTGTGTCAGCGGATGCCATCTATGCGAAAGCAATTGAGTCCTTCACCAGAATACACGACGTCGAGATCACGTTGTCCAGCGCGGCTCAAGCCATTTACGACGAAGAGCGCAGTCGTCTTGGGAAACAATCGGCGACGCTTGAGGCTACTTACCCCGGCATTGCGGCCATGTTGGCAAAAGCTGCTGAGAATACGGCACGCCTGGCAGGCTTGTTCGCGCTCTGCAATCCTGCTGACTCTGTCCAAGCCGGTTATTCACTAAGGAAAGACTGGACCATTGGCTCGAACGACATAACGTTAGCGAAAAAGTTCATGGCGGTGGCCATAAATCATGCCGTCGCCGCCTACACCGGGCTACTCATTACAGACGAGCCCACAGCGGTGGCACGCCAGTGTGCACTTAAGATACTGAGGCTGCACCAAGACAATCATGAGATTGTTGAGGTGCAACGTGAACAGTTCATGAAAGTCTCACCATTTAGAGCGGCGGAGAGAAGTGTTCAATCAGCCGCCGTTGAGCTGCTCAACATCTATCACTGGCTTTTGGAAAACACTACCCACCGGCACAGACCTGGGAGTGGTCGTTTTGGTGAGGGCGCTCGCTGGCTTATCAACCCCCGGGTTTTTGACGGCCAATTTGAAACTCAAGCCAAGCAAAGTTCGGCCGAATCAGGTGCCGTACACCGCATGTTGCTTGAAATGGGCATGCGTAAACCGCGGTAGCTAAACCCCTTATACCCCTCGCGAGTGAGAAGAATTTTTAATACTTCTCTTTATGAATTCGGGGCCCTGACAGGACTCACTTTCTAGGGGCATACGGGGGATTGGACAAGACAAGCCCACGTTGCTCCCGTGGCATCTGGTTTGCCCTTCCCACGATCCCAACGAAAATTTTCAGTGAGCTGCCAGCGCACCACCGTTGGTTACTAAC
>CANHZG010000265.1 GCA_947464995.1 Comamonadaceae bacterium
ACAGCCTGGTGGCCACGCCGGGTATGGTCAAGGTGCGCACTATTGCCGGTGAAAAAAGCCCGGTAGAAGTGAGTGCCGAGCTACTCGCCACGCTGCGCTTTCGCGCCGAGGACAGTTTTAACGACGATGTTTACGGCGCCGTCATTACCGTACCCGCCTACTTTGACGACGCCCAGCGCCAGGCCACCAAAGACGCGGCACAACTCGCCGGCCTGAATGTGTTGCGCCTGATCAACGAGCCTACGGCTGCTGCCATCGCCTACGGGCTGGATAACGCGTCTGAGGGCGTGTACGCGGTCTACGACCTGGGTGGCGGTACTTTTGATATTTCTATCCTGCGCCTGAGCGTGGGCGTGTTTGAGGTGCTGGCCACCGGCGGTGACTCGGCCTTGGGTGGTGATGATTACGACCGCGCGTTGGCCGACTGGATCTTGGCGCAGACGCCGCTGCAGGTGGCCAGTCAAGAAGACCAGGTCATGTTGTTTGCCGCTGCCCGAGCCTGCAAAGAGGCCTTGTCCGACAGCGAGATCGCGCCGGTGGAGCTTGATCTATCGGTAGGCCGCATCGACCTGTCGGTCAACCGCAGCGAGTTTGAAGCGGTCACCGCCTCCCTGAGCGCACGCACTTTGCAGGCGATGCGCAAGGTGCTGCGCGACAGCGGCCTGGGCAAACAAGACATCCAGGGTGTGGTGATGGTCGGCGGCTCCACCCGTATGCCGCAAATCCGGACCCTCGTGGGCGAGTTTTTTGGCCAAACCCCGTTGACCAACCTCAACCCTGACGAGGTGGTGGCGCTAGGCGCGGCCATCCAGGCCAACCAGTTGGCAGGCAACGCAGTGGCCAGCGACTTGCTGCTGCTCGACGTGATTCCCTTGTCGCTGGGCATTGAGACCATGGGTGGCCTGGTGGAGCGCATCGTGCCGCGCAACCAGACCATTCCCACGGCCATGGCGCAAGATTTCACCACCTACCAGGACGGCCAGACGGCCTTGGCCCTTCACGTGGTGCAAGGCGAGCGCGACCTGGTGGCTGACTGCCGCAGCCTGGCGCGCTTTGAGCTGCGCGGCATTCCGCCCATGGTGGCTGGGGCGGCGCGAATCCGTGTGACATTTACTGTGGACGCGGACGGATTGCTCAGCGTGGCCGCGCGCGAGCAGGTGAGCGGCGTGGAGGCAAAAATTGAAGTCAAACCTTCCTACGGTTTGAGCGACGACCAGATTGCCCAGATGCTCAAAGACAGCTTTTCGACGGCGGAAGCCGACATGCGCGCGCGTTCGGTGGTCGAGGCCCGCGTCGATGCCCAACGCATGCTACTGGCCACGCAAAGCGCCCTTAATGCGGATGGCGATTTACTGCAAACCGCCGAACTCCAAACCATTGACGCCGCCATGTACGCGCTGCGCGCCATCACCGCCAGCGATGACGCTGCAGCCATCGAAGCCCAGACCAAAGCCCTTGCCGAAGCTACCGAAGCCTTCGCCGCCCAGCGCATGAACCGGGGCATCGCCCAGGCGCTGTCGGGCAAAAACATTGCCACCCTTTAAGCTTATAAGAGCCGCACGCCCCATGCCCATCATCAAGATATTGCCCCACCCCGAATACTGCCCGCAGGGCGCAGAAATTCGCGCCAGCGCGGGCACCTCCATATGCGAAGCGCTGCTAGAAAACCACATCGCCATTGAGCATGCCTGCGACATGAGCTGCGCCTGCACCACCTGCCACGTGATCGTGCGCGGCGGTCTAGCCTCCCTGAACCCGGCCGAAGAAGAGGAAGAGGATTTGCTGGACCGTGCCTGGGGTCTGGAGCCCAACTCGCGCCTGAGCTGCCAAGCCATCTTGGCACAGCAAGACGTGACCTTGGAAATCCCCAAGTATTCGATCAACCACGCTAAAGAAAACCATTAGGCGGGCAGCCCCATGCGCCAGATATTTTTAGACACTGAGACCACCGGCCTGTACCCCGATCAGGGCGACCGGGTGATTGAGATTGGCTGTGTCGAGTTGGTCAACCGCAAACTCACCGGCCGCACACTGCATTTGTACGTCAACCCGCAGCGCGACAGCCACGAGGACGCGCTGCGCGTGCACGGCATTACGACCCAGTTTTTGAGCGACAAGCCGCTGTTTGCCGCAGTGGCCGATGACTTGCTGGGCTTTGTCAGTGATGCCGAGCTGATCATCCACAACGCACCCTTTGACTTGGGCTTTTTAAATAAGGAACTCTCCCTGCTGGGGCGTCCGCCGTTGAAAGACTTTGTGAGCGGCGTACGGGACACCCTGGCAATGGCCAAGGAAATGTTCCCCGGCAAGCGCAATAGCCTCGACGCCTTGTGCGCGCGGTTGGAAGTGGACAACTCCGGACGAACCTTGCACGGTGCGCTGCTCGACGCCCAACTACTCGCCGATGTCTACATCAACATGACGCGTGGTCAAGATGGCTTGTTGATGGAGTCCAACCCGCAAGACACGCCAGGCAAGGACCTGGAGCAAGTGGACTTGCAAGGCCTTGTGCTGCATGTAATACCAGCCAACGAGCAAGAGCTTGCCGCCCATGCGGTGGTATTGAGCGAACTGGATAAATCCAGCGGTGCCAAGACGGCCTGGCGCGCAAGCTCCTGAAAACCATCAATTAACAACGGTATACTGGCAGACTTTCCTGAACCGAATTCAGGGCGGTTAGCTCAGGGGTAGAGCACTGCATTCACACTGCAGGGGTCACAAGTTCGAAACTTGTACTGCCCACCATTTTTTATGGTTATAAATCAAGCACTTAGAAGCGATTCTAGGTGCTTTTTTTTTGACCCAAAAGTAGTAAATACCGGGTTTACTACTTTTGTTAGATTTTTCTTGCTGAATTCATAGGTTTCCCCTAGCTCGGGGGCAACCGAACAGCCAGCCCTACAAGCGCTGATCAGCGGCGCCAGCGGTGTGCGTATTCGGATGGGCACTACGACGCTGTTTTGAGGGGTTTTAACGCTGCGTTTTTGCGCGGGTGCGGTGGGCCGCAGGGTGTGGGATTACGGCAAATTGTGTGGGAATGATCCGAACCTCAGGTAAAGCCTGAAGGTTGATGTGCTGGTCTGGGAAAGGCGAGGCTAGTGGGCAGGAATCCCTATGTGGTTTGAGCGTGATCTTGGGATCTATCTCCAACATCACGCCACAAGCATTACGGGTAATTTCCCCTTGAGGTGTGGGTCAAAAAGAACGCTTGTGCCTTGTATAAAACGAAACTACACTGTAATTATGAGTACTTTGCATTTCGACTGGGATCCCAAAAAAGCGGCCGCCAATCAAAAAAAGCACGGTGTATCGTTTGACGAAGCTAGAACCGTATTTTTTGATGAGCGGGCGAAATTGATCGATGACCCAGATCATTCGGAATCAGAGGATCGTTTTGTCCTTCTGGGTCTCAGCGGCACACTCCGGGTCATTCTCGTATGCCATTGCTACCGGGACGAAGGCAATGTCATCCGCATCATTTCCGCCCGAAAGGCTTCGCCGTACGAGGCCAGGCAATACGATTAAAGGTTGAACACCCATGAGAAAAGAATACGACTTCACAAAGGCCCGCAAGAATCCCTACGCATCGCTGTTAAAAAAGCAGATCACGATCCGTCTGGATGAAGACTCCATTGGCT
>CANHZG010000266.1 GCA_947464995.1 Comamonadaceae bacterium
CCATTGTGAGTTTGACAATAGGCGTGTACGCGAGCAGCTATTTGGGGTTGCGTGTTTCCAAAAGAATGCTGACGTTTGCCTGTGGTCTTGTGGGTTCCTGCGGCCTTTTGCTTGCGGCCTATGGTCCTGGACTCCATACTTGCCTGCTCGGATACGGACTGGTCTTCGGTTTTTGTAATGGCGCTGCCTACAGCATGACCTTGGAGCAAGCAGCCGCCTCAGCACCTAGAAAAAGTGGGCTGACAGTTGGCTTGGCTACTGCTGCCTTCGGTGCCGGTGCAGCTACCTATTCCTATGTGCTAGGCCCTATTGCAACGCAAGAGGGCAGCACCAGTGCGTTGGTATTGCTAGCCGCCCACCTCTTGACTGCTTCCCTTATGGCAGGGTGCCTGTTTCGCCCTGCATGTGAGGGCTTGGCGCCCAGACATAAAGTGGCTGCCAGCGTGTCCATCGCAAGAAGGCCTATCGCACGACTGTGGTTAATCTATTTTTTAGGAGCCAGCGGTGGGCTGATGGCAATCGCACACGGTCCCGCTATTGCCAACCAGGCCGGAGCGTCGATGCAAGAGGCATCTTGGGCATCCATCTTGATTGCCATAGGCAGTATTGCCGGCAGCGTTTTTGGCGGATCTTGGATGGAACGGGTCGGCGCACGCAACGCTTTGGTGATGCCAATTTCGCTTTCTCTGTTCGCCCATTTCGGTTTGATTCTCTCGCCTGAACTAGACCTCGTTTTCACTTTGCTACTGCTGTGCGGGATATCCTATGGAGCGCTTATCGCAGCAGTGCCTGTCATCGTGCGGAGCCTTCACGGTGACGCCTCTTTCAAAGCAGTCTTCGGCCGCATATTTTCGGCATGGGGGATGGCAGGGCTGCTTGCTCCTGCTGTGGCCGGGTCAATTTACGATGCAACCGGGCATTACACTGCCGCACTGTGGGGCTCCATTGCGTTGGCCGGCCTCGCTTGTGCTCTCACTTTAGTCAAATCGAACGCAAGATGGGACTGACCCACCGAAGGCGTTTTGAGCAACACATTGCCAACCGCCACAAGTTGTTGGCCTGATAGGGGCCCTCCCGGATGGGGCGAGGGCACCAACGCAAACGAGCGGTAGCGGGTGTTCGGCGAACGCTTACAGATAAGGTCAGCGGCCCGTTGCGATAGAAGACCGTCAGCGGACTTCCACACACGCTCGCCCCGAGACCTAAGGTCAGCGTGTTTTTCCTGCGACCGGCTTAACGCCGCTTGCGCGGCGTCTTGCTTTTGGCAGCGGCTTTTTTTTCCGTCATAGGGGCCTTGGCGCTGGCGCCCTTGCCCGACTTGCCACGCGTCGGGGCTTGCTCGCGGCTGCCGCGCTGGCGAGGGCCGCGTTCGGCGTCTCCTGTCTTGTCTAGCAGCAGTTTGGACGGTAGGGTTTGTCCGCTTTGCACTAGACGAAAGTCGATCTTGCGACCGTCCAGGTCCACACGGCTGACCTGGATTTCGACCCGGGTGCCGATGGCGTAGCGGATGCCGGTGCGTTCGCCGCGAAGTTCTTGGCGGACTTCGTCAAAACGGAAGTATTCGCCGCCCAGCTCGGTGATGTGCACCAGGCCTTCAACGTACATCGCGTCGAGCGTCACAAACAGGCCAAACGAGGTGGCCGAGGTGACCACGCCGCTGTATTCCTCGCCCAAGTGCTCGTACATGTATTTGCATTTGAGCCAGGCTTCCACGTCACGACTGGCCTCGTCGGCGCGGCGCTCGTTGGCGCTGCAATGCAGGCCGGCCGCCTCCCAAGCCAGGTTCTCGGCGCTGGGCTTTTTGGGCTTGGCGCCCAGCTCTTGGGCCTTGGCGGCCTTGCCTTTTTCCAGGCGGCGTGCCAGCTTGGCGTGCGCCTCGCCCGGCATGGGCAACACCGGCAAATGGTATTTGGCATTGGCCAACACCGCCTTGATCACCCGGTGCACCAGCAAATCAGGGTAGCGCCGGATCGGGCTGGTGAAGTGGGTGTACGCGTCAAAGGCAAGGCCAAAGTGGCCGTTGTTGCCCGGCGTGTAAATCGCCTGCTGCATGGAGCGCAGCAGCATGGAATGGATTTGCGCGGCGTCGGGCCGGTCTTTGGTGGCCGCAGCAATCATCTGAAACTCGCCCGGCTTGGGGGTGTCACTAACGGACATGCCAATGCCCATGGCTTTGAGGTAAGCGCGCAAGGCCTCCACCTTCTCCGCAGTAGGACCCTCATGCACGCGAAACAATCCGGCGTGCTTGCTTTGGGCAATGAAGTCGGCGCTGCAGACGTTGGCCGCTAACATGGCTTCCTCAATCAGCTTGTGCGCAACGTTGCGGGTGCGGGGAATGATTTTTTCGATGCGCCCGGTCTCATCACAGACGATTTGCGTCTCCGTGGTCTCGAAGTCCACCGCACCACGGCGCTGGCGCGACTTGAGCAGCGACTCGTAAACCCCGTGCAAATTCAACAAGTCGCCCACGCGAGCCTTGCGCTTTTGCGCCTCTGGCCCACGCGTATTGCCCAAGATGGCTGCCACCTCGGTGTAGGTGAATCGGGCGTGGCTCCACATCACCGCCGGGTAAAACTGGTAAGCCGTGACTTCGCCCTCCTGGGTAACAAACATGTCGCACACCATGCACAGGCGTTCCACCTCGGGCTTCAAGGAACACAGGCCGTTGGAGAGCTTCTCGGGCAGCATAGGAATAACGCGGCGAGGAAAGTACACGCTGGTGGCGCGGTCATATGCGTCAATGTCGATAGCCGAACCGTTTTCTACGTAGTGGCTTACGTCGGCAATGGCTACCAGCAGGCGCCAGCCTTTGACCGCTGATTTGCCACGCCCTTGGGTGGCGGGCTCACAGTACACCGCATCGTCAAAATCACGTGCGTCTTCGCCGTCAATAGTGACCAGGGGGATGTCAGTTAGGTCGACCCGGTGGGCGTGGTCTTGGGGCCGCACCACGTCGGGCAGGGTCTTGGACAAGGCCGAGCAGGCAACTGAAAACTCGTAAGGCACGCTGTATTTGCGCACCGCGATTTCAATCTCCATTCCGGGGTCGTCCACCTCGCCCAGAACTTCTTTGACCCGACCTACCGGTTGGCCAAACAGCGCCGGCGGCTCCACCAGTTCGACCACCACCACCTGGCCGGTCTTGGCGTTGCCGGTGGCGCCGCGCGGGATCAAGATGTCTTGTCCGTAGCGTTTGTCCTCGGGGGCGACCAGCCACACACCGCTTTCTTGCAGCAGGCGACCAATAATGGGCTGCTGCGAACGCTCCAAAATTTCAACGACGCGGCCCTCGGGCCGCCCTTTGCGGTCGCTGCGCACGATGCGCGCTTTGACCCGGTCTTTGTGCAGCACGGCACGCATCTCGTTGGGCGGCAAATAAATGTCGGACGCCCCGTCGTCTCGGGATACAAAACCATGTCCGTCGCGGTGGCCCTGTACAACACCTTCAACTTCGTCCAGCAATCCGCTGGTTTGACTAACTTGTTTGATACAATTGCTCTCTTTCCTGAAATGCCCAGGTGGCGGAATTGGTAGACGCACTAGTTTCAGGTACTAGCGAGTAACTTCGTGGGGGTTCGAGTCCCTTCCTGGGCACCACCTCAAGCCAAAA
>CANHZG010000267.1 GCA_947464995.1 Comamonadaceae bacterium
CAGTCCGATTGCCGGCCTGACACGCATGTTTGGCGCTAATGCGGTGGTCGAATTGGTTAAATCTATTTTGAAGTTCACCCTGGTGTCGGTGGTATTGCTGATGCTCATGGACCGCCATTTTGGGGCCCTGATGGCGCTGGGCTCCATGAACCTGGAGCCCGCGCTGGCCATTTCAGGCGCCCTGATTTCCGAGTCGGTGCTGTGGCTCACACTGAGCCTGGTGCTCATTGCGGTGATCGATGCGCCCTACCAGCGCTACACGTTTATGAAGCGCATGCGCATGTCCAAACAGGAAATCCGCGACGAGCACAAAGATATGGAAGGCCGACCCGAGGTCAAAGCCCAGATCCGGCGCCGCCAACGCGAAGTCGCCACCGTTCGGATGATGCAAAAGGTCAAGGACGCGGACGTCATCATCACCAACCCGGAGCACTTTGCCATCGCGCTGTCCTACGACCCCACGGCCGACGGCGCACCTATTTTGTTGGCAAAAGGAGCGGACTTTGTTGCACAGCGCATTCGCGAGGAAGCCAAGAACAACCACATTGAGATATTCGCCGCCCCCGAACTCGCCCGCGCCTTGTACTTCACCACCGAGCTGGACCAGCCCATACCAGAGACCCTGTATTTCGCGGTGGCCCAGGTGATCGCCTACGTGTTTAGCCTGGCCCAAATCACGCCCGGCGTTGACCCGATGCCCCGGCCCCATCCAAAAATTCCCGAATCGATGCTGTTTGATGCCGACGGAAAACACGTCGTGCCAGGAGCAAGTTGATGCCAACTCTTTCTACGTATGGAGACGACGGCGTGGCGCCCCTGTTCTTTCGCGTGGCCGACCGCATGCGCATGGAGGGCTATGTTTCCGCGCTGATTCAGGACAATATGAGTCTGTCCATCGTCAGCAGCCACGACGCTATCTTGGACCACTACGGAAAATTGCTGGTGGCGCGCTTGCGCGAGGCAGCGCCCCACATGGGCCTGGAGGTGTGCTTCCCGGCCAGCGCCGACGCGCTGATCACCCGCTTTAACGAGGTGCTGCAAGAGTATTCCATCGCCGACGCGATGGGCAGCAAGATACAAACCGCACCGCCAAAAATCTGGATCGTGCACGACGCATCCAGCCTGCCCGACCACGAGATCCAGCTCCTGGCGCGCCTGGTGCAGCATTTCCCAGGCGCCAATATCCGCGTCGTCATGCTTCTGACCACCGCCAGCCAAAAGCAGCGTTTGCTGGCCTCGTTTGGCCGGCGCGTACTGAACTGGGAAATTGAGCCCCCCACCGCTGAACAGACCGAAGCCCTGCTGGAGCAGGCGCGGGCACAGGGGCGCGAGGGTGCCGTCAGCGCTTTGCTCAAAAAAATTACGCCCGCACCTGCGCCTGCGCCCGTCGCGGCCGCAACCCCACCCGAAAAGCCCAGCCCCGCTGCGCTAGACGCAATGGAGCCGCCAACAAAGCCAGTCGCCAACACACCGGCAGCGCCCAAAGCACGCAAGGGCCTTCGCAAGGCGCTGCCGTGGGCAGCTGGCTTGGTGCTGCTCCTGCTGGCCTGTGGGCTCGGTGTGGCGCTTTTGTACGGAAACCTTGGCAGCGTCGGCCTCGCGGGTCTGGACTGGCGCCACCCGCTGGGTGCGCCCAATGCACCGGTGGTGACCGCACCCGCACCTGCCGCCACCGATGCAGCAGCCCCACCCCTCGTTGCAGCTCCCCCAACGCCGGCCACTACCGTGACGGGCACTACCGTGACGGGCACCACGGCCGCGGCGGACACGCCGAGTGCGCCAAACGTCGCCGCGCCGGCCCCTGTCCAAAAGGCGATCGAGCAGGAAACTTTTCTCCCACCCTCCAATGGCCGTAAGGCGGCGCCTACTGCGCCCCGCGTTCAAGAGGTGGAAGAGGTCATCACCATCCCAGCGCAGTCGCAGGTCGGGCAGGACTGGATCAAGCAAATGCCGCCAGGCACCTTTTTGGTCCAACATGCCACGGTGCCCAGCTACGCAGAGGCCTCGGCGTGGCTGCAGGCGCACAGCAATTTGCGCCGCGCCCGCATCGTGGCCAACTACCTTAGCGGCCAGACTACGGTACAGTTTTCTGTGGTCTCGGGGCCATTCAAGTCGCTGGGTGACGCCAGCGCCTTTGTGGACGCGGGTGGCATACCGCGGGACCCCCAAATTCGCTCGGCCCGCTACATGAAAGAACATTTTTCAATCGATGCATCGGCGTCCGACACTCCTCGCAGAAGCCAAACCCGACCATGACCGAAGCCCAGTTCATCCCCAGCAGCAAGCCCCATTCGGTCGAAATGCCCGAGGGCAGCCACGTGGCCAAAAGCAAGTCCGCCCACACTGGCGACGATATCCGGCGCAACGAGCACGATGAACACGCGCCGGTCGAAGTGATTGAGGTCAGCCCGAACATGGTGCTGCTCAAAAATACCGGCGGCGCAAGCACGGAAAACCGGGTCAAGCTGCCGGACAACACCGCCACCGAGTTGGCCAACCGCCGGGCCGCTGCCAGTCAAAGTGCGCAAACCAGCGCCACAGCCGAGGGCGGGGGGGCGGCCTTGGGCGCGTCAGCCAAAGACGAAGACAAGTCGAACCGCTACACCACGGAAATGCAGGAAATGAACTTTCCGGCGCGGGTGATTCAGCTCCACATTGAAAATGAACACGTGCGCGAACAACTCAAAGCCCTGGAATCGCTAATGAAAAGTGACCTTTCTTAACAATTGACGTCGCCAACCGGATACCCATCATGACCGAACCCAAACCGAACCTGTCGCCCGCCGAAGCCATGGCCATCGACGCCATTTCAAGCCCCCCTCCTGCGGGTTCGCCCGAGCAGGCCTCCGAAGGCGCCCACGAGCCCGCGCTCCAAGAAGACGCACAAGCCCATGCGCCAGAACACACCGCCCCGCATGACGCGGGTCACGGGCATGACCACGCCCACGACCACCCGGATGGCCATGGACATGTGGGCGCACTGGCCGATGCGCATGGTGAACATGTTGGCGGTGAATCCGAACATGACAGCGATGTCCAAAATATGCGCAGCGCGCTGCTCGAAGCCGCCGAACTGGCCAATCGGGCCGCTGGCCTAGCTGCAAAAACCGGTAGCCAGATGCACGAGGCCGCCACGACCCTGATCGCGGCCAATTCCAACCAGCGTTTTTACGGCATCGTGGTGCTGGCCACCTTTAGCATTCTCATGGTCATGGGCTTGGGGCTGTTTGGGTTTATGTCCATGCGGCTGCTAGAGCGCATTGCACAGGCCGACGCCATGTTGCTGGCCGTTGGCAAACGGGTGGTGACTATGGACGAATCCATGGCCCTGATCACTGACGCTGGGGAGAGCCTGCGCGACATGTCGTCCAAGCAAGACACCATCACCAGCCAGCAAAACAAGATAGATGGCCGACTGGACGATGTCACCAAAGCCATCCAAACCACCATGGACGCAATAGCCAAACCGGTTGATAACAAAGGCCCCGACGTCGCCAAGCTGTTATCGGCCATGGACGCGCGGGTTCAAAGCCAGTCGGCGGCACTGGCGGCGCTGTCGTCACAAATTCGTTCTACCCCCGCGCCCCGTCCGGACCCCACTGCC
>CANHZG010000268.1 GCA_947464995.1 Comamonadaceae bacterium
ACCGAACTCATAAAGACAAAGCGCTGCACACCGGCCACAGCAGCTTGGCTGGCCAAGCGCAAAGTGGAATCCACGTTGGCCAGCCGAAAAGCCGCCATTGGATCGGCGTGCGTTTCTTGCATCACGTGGACGCGGGCGGCGAGGTGGATGACAACTCCTATAGGCGACCCACCCCGCGACACGAACAGATTGGCCGCACGCTCATATTGACGCCCTGGGTCGTTTTTAGCGGAGTATGGCAGCGTGACGAAGGCCAAACCCTTGCGCGCAAGGTTTAACGCCAAAGCTGAACCTACAAACCCCTTGGCCCCCGTAAGCAGGTATTGCGACACCTATCGTTTCCTTTGCTTCATGATCTGGCGATAAGGGTCCGGCAAAACACCACAATACTCTTGCGAAATGCCAATGGAGATACCTTGTCTATTTATGTATGTGCCTTTGCGCCAAATGAATTATGCAAGCGTCACCGGTACCGGGAATGATCGCAACGTCAATCGTGTGCATATACCGACGCCTTCGAAATGATGAAAATACCTGCTTTCAAACCCATTAATATAAGCACATCTGTTATCCAATTCGGGAAAAGGTAACTAGCCTCGTATTATCGGTGAGCCCAGTTATGGCCTGGCTTGCGCCAATCGTTTGTCCAGGTTCTGGATAATTTGGGCTTCGATCTGCTCTTTAAAGCTGCCCAGCAAAAAACCCAACTCTGCGCGTAATACGAATTCCTTGGCATCAACCTTCAGACTCCCCCGAACCCCAGCGCGGTGAAACTCCACCGTATCAGGCACTCCCTCCAGGTTATTCCCCAGGATAAAACTGGTTTGCATGCCCCAATCGCTTTGGGCCTGTGCGGCCCAGTCGAAAGCTAATGCCCTGGCTTCAACAAATTCGAGAAGGTGTTCACGATGAATAACAAGGGTCGGCATGGTGCGAGGGGGATGGAAGGGCAAGCGAGTTGGCGTATGCTGGGTACACCATGATCTATAAATTCAAATCCAAGGTGACCGGTGACTTGATTATGTTGCAGGCCAACGGTGAAGCCATTCTCAAAATCATTGGCAAGAGCGACCCGTCGCAGCTCAAGCAAGGCATTTTATTGCCACAAGACATGCCAAACGCGGTGGCCGCCTTACTGCAGGCGGTCGCTTTGGAAGAACAAGTCCGTGCCGAACAAGCCGTTTTGGCCCGCGAGAACGGCCAACGTCCGCCCGCCGCGCCCGCCGTGGGTCTGCGCCAGCGCAGCCTGCCCTTTATCCAGATGCTTCAGCGTTGCCAGGCAGCAAACAAAGAAGTCGTCTGGGGCGTATAGCCCCAGACGACTTCTTGTGCCGTGTGGCAAGGTGAACGCGCGGTGCACCCCAATCCACAATTAGTCGATGTATTCCTTGGCAGCGGCGATCACGGGGCTCCATTTGGCGATTTCAGCGGCGACAAACTTCTTGTGATCAGCGGGCTCAACCCGTTTATCCGTGACGACAACCGCGCCCAGGGCTTCTTGCTTTTTAATGAAATCAGGGTCTTTCAAGGCAGCCTTCAGCGCCCCATTGATCTTGGCCACCACGTCGGCCGGCGTGCCTTTGGGCGCATACAGACCGTGCCAGATGGTCACTTCAAAGCCTTTAAGGCCGGACTCCTGCAAAGTCGGCAGGTCTTTCAAGGCTGGTGTGGTCAGTCTCTTGGATGTTGTCACTGCGTAGGCATTTACTTTCTTGGCCTCGATCTGCGCTGAGGTGTTGGTCGTCTGGTCGCACATCAGGTCAATCTGACCACCAATCAGGTCGGTCATAGCCGGCGCCGTGCCCTTATAGGGAACGGAGGTCATGTCGATTTGTAGCGCGTTTTGGAACATCAAACCGCACAGGTGCGAGGCCGAACCGATGCCTGCATTGCCCAGGTTGATCTTGCCCTTGTTGGCATTGAGCCAGGTGACGAATTCCTTGTAGTTTTTGGCTGGCAGCGCGGGTTTGGCGATCACGGTCATTGGCACGTCGTTGATCATGCCCAGGTATTCAAAGTCGGTTTCGACGTTAAACGGCATCTTGCGCAGCAGGTTGGGCATGCTGGCCATTGCGATGTGGTTCAGCAAGAGCACATACCCGTCGGGTGCCGCCTTAGCGACCTTGTTGGCACCAATGGAGCTGCCTGCCCCCGCCACGTTATCCACCACGATGCTGACATCGCCCAGGGGCTTACGCATCGCCTCAGCCAGATCGCGCGCCACCCGGTCGGTCGGTCCGCCCGCCGCGAAGGGCACGACGATGGAAATGGGTTTGGACGGGTAGGTATCAGCGAAGGCAAATACCGCAGAAAGTGCAGCTACAAGGGCGACCAGTTTTTTCATCGAAAGCTCCTGAACAATAAAAGTGGAGTCTAGCGCCATTGGGGCAGCTTTCCCATCCGTGTAAATACCCAAATCGTCGGCAAATAGCCCTTAATCGCGGCCAAAACCCGCCATGACGGGCTCCGCCCCTCAATCCGCTACTTACTGGTAGCTGCGCGCGTCCTCAATCACCTTGCCGTCGTTGGGCAGGCTGCCTGGGGCGCTTAGTTCGATGGCAGCGCGCAGCTTGGTCACGTCGCGCACCGCCTCGGCCAGGCGCTCGGCCAGGCCGTCGGCGGCAGAGCCACTTTCAACCTTGAGCGTCATCACGTCCTGCGCCATGGCGCCGCTGACCACCAAGCGCGCGCGCAGCACTTCAGGAAAGCGCTTGGCGATCTGATCTACCTGCTCGGGGTGCACAAACATGCCCCGGATCTTGGTGGTCTGGTCGGCGCGGCCCATCCAGCCTTTGATCCGCAAATTACTGCGCCCGGTGGGGCACGGCCCGGCCAATACAGCCGACAAGTCGCCGGTGCCAAAACGAACCAGCGGATAAGCGGGGTTTAAGGTGGTGACCACCACCTCGCCCACCTCGCCCACCGCCACCGGGTCGCCGGTGCCAGGTCGCACGATTTCCAGAATCACGCCTTCGTCAAGCACCAGACCTTCGCGGGCGGCGGTCTCATACGCAATCAGGCCCACATCGGCCGTGGCGTAGCACTGGTAGGCGTCTACGCCATGGGCAGTCGTCCAGTCGCGCAGCGAGGGCGGAAAAGCCTCGCCCGAGACCAACGCCCGGCGCAAGCTGGGCAAGGCCACGCCCAACTCGAGCGCTTTTTCCAAGATTATTTTCAGGAAACTGGGGGTTCCGATGTAGCCTGCGGGTTGCAACTCGGCCATTGCGCTGACTTGCTGCTCGGTCTGGCCGGTGCCCCCGGCAAACACGGTACAACCCAGGGCATGCGCGCCGGTTTCCATCATCGATCCCGCCGGTGTGAAGTGGTAGCTGAAGCAGTTGTGAATCAGCTCGCCGCCGCGAAATCCGGCGGCAAACATGGCGCGCGCCATACGCCAGTAGTCGGCACCCGCTCCTTCGGGCTCGTAGATGGTGCCGGGGCTGGCAAACACGCGTGGCATTTG
>CANHZG010000269.1 GCA_947464995.1 Comamonadaceae bacterium
ACCCCGGCGCTGGCCGAAGAACAGGTGCAGCTGCGCGACGTGCGCTTTCGCACCGTGGGCGACATCACCTGCACCTGCCCGGTGGCCAGCCTGGCCGCCAGTGCGGCTGAAGTGGTGATTGAGACGCTGGGCGCCGACGTGAGCGAGCGCGGTGCCACCCGCATGGACGACAAAACGTCCGAAGCCTCCATGGAAAAGCGCAAGAAAGACGGGTACTTTTAATGACCACCGAGCAGTTGTTCCCCGCTGCCCACGCTCTGGGCGAGCAAGATCGCCACGCAGCCCTAAAGTTCATCACCTGCGGCTCGGTGGACGACGGCAAGAGCACGCTCATTGGCCGCCTGCTGATCGACAGCCGCTCGGTGCTGCAAGACCAGCTGGAAAACGTGTCCAAAAGCGGCGCGGCCGACCTGGCGCTGTTCACCGACGGCCTGTCCGCCGAGCGAGAACAAGGCATAACTATTGACGTGGCCTACCGCTATTTCGCCACCCCTGCGCGCAAGTTCATCATCGGCGACACGCCCGGCCACGAGCAATACACCCGCAACATGGTCACCGCCGCCAGCAGCGCCGACGCGGCCGTGGTACTGGTGGACGCCACTAAACTGAAATGGAAGGACGTTGGGGAAGTCACCCTGCTACCCCAAACCCGGCGCCACGCGCTGCTGCTCAAGCTGCTGCGCGTGCCCAGCATCGTGTTTGCCGTCAATAAACTTGACGCGCTGGAAGACCAGGCGCATCCCGGTCGAGCCACCGAGGCGTTTACCTGCATCCGCGAGGCGCTTGAGGGCTTTGCCGCCGCAGCCGGCATTGAGGTAGCAGCCACCATCCCGATTTCTGCCCTGCTAGGGCACAACGTGGTGACTCCCACGCCCGGCTGGTGCGGCTACCAGGGCGCCAGCCTGCTGCGCCTGCTTGAAACCCTGCCGGTTACCCCGGCTGAAGCCACCCTGCCCCTGGCCTTTCCGGTGCAATGGGTGGAAAAATTTTCGAACTCTAGCGACATAAGCCAGGGCAGGCGCGTGTTTTGGGGCCGGGTAGCCACGGGCAGCGCGTACGTGGGCCAAAGCATCACCGTGTTCCCAAGCGGCAAAACCGCCACCATCGCCCAGGTGCTCAACCACGTACGCCAGCCCCAGGGCGTGGCGGCAAGCCATAGCGCGGGCATCGTGCTCGACCGGGAGCTGGACGTCTCACGCGGAGACTGGCTGCTGGCGGATAACACCACTTTGACGCAGAGCCAAACCGTGAGCGGCATAGTGGCCTGGATGGACGACGCACCCCTGGTGGTGGGCCGCGCTTACTGGGTGTTGCACGGCCACCGCTGGATCAAGGCCAAGGTACAGCGCATCACGTACCGTCTGGACGTCAATACCCTGGCACAAAGCCCGGCCAGTGAGCTTGAGCCCAATGCCATCGGCCACATCACACTAGGGCTGCAGCATTCCATTGCCGCGCTGGGCTTTGGCCAATCCCGCGTGCTGGGCGCGCTAATCCTCGTGGACACCGCCAGCCATGCCACCGCGGGGGCTTTGTTGATCGAATAAACTCCGGTCCTTCGCGCCAGCTTGCGACCGCCACTTCTACCGCCCCAAACCGCCCATGACCCATACCGTTACCGAAGCCTGCATCAAGTGCAAATACACCGACTGTGTGGACGTGTGTCCCGTGGATTGCTTCCGCGAAGGCCCCAACTTTCTGACAATTGACCCCGACGAGTGCATTGACTGCGCCGTCTGCATCCCCGAATGCCCAGTCAACGCGATTTATGCCGAAGAAGACGTGCCGCACGACCAGCAGCACATGACCAAACTCAATGCTGAACTGGCTAAGCTGCCCACCTGGAAAAGCATCACCAAGCGCAAAACGCCGCTGCCCGAGGCGGACGAGTGGAAAGACAAAACCGGCAAGCTGTCTGAGCTGATCCGCTAACGGGCTATCCGCCTTGGATCGGCCCCCAGTACCCCTAGACACCGATGCGCTAGTCATCGGCGCCGGGCCGGTGGGCTTGTTCCAGGTGTTTGAGCTAGGCCTGCTCGGAATTCATGCCCACGTGGTAGACGCCCTGCCTTTTGCCGGTGGCCAGTGCATCGCGCTCTATGCCGAAAAGCCGATTTACGACATTCCAGCCGTCAAAGTCTGCACTGGCCGCGAACTGGTAGACCGTTTGCTGGACCAAGCGGCCCCCTTTAAACCTAGTTTCCACTTGAACCAGACCGTTCTGAGCTTGGAGCAGCAGGCCGACGGTCGCTACCAGGTGCAAACATCGGCCGGCGCGGTTTTTCGAACCAAAACCATTTTTATTGCTGCAGGGGTAGGCGCGTTTCAGCCCCGCAAACTACATGTGGATGGGCTTGCGGCCTTTGAGGATACGCAGGTGCATTACCGCCTGGGTGATTTGCAGCCCTGGGCACATAAAGCGACTGTCGTCGTCGGCGCAGAAGATGGCGCCTTGGAGGCGGCCATTGCTTTGTGCGACGCGCCCACCCGCAGCGTCACACTGGTGCACCGCCGCGACGTTTTGCACGCCGAACCCGCCACCTTGGCCCGCATCCAGGCACTCCGCGCCACAGGACGCTTGCGTTTTTTGGAGGGCCAGATCAGTGGCTGCCGCGCCCAGCAGCGGCTCCACACCCTGGAAATAACCGACCACGAAGGCCAGGCTTCCACCGTGCCCGTAGATGGTCTGTTCGTTTTCCTAGGCTTGTCGCCCAAACTCGGGCCGGTGGCACAGTGGAGCCTGGCCATGGAGCGCAAGCAGCTAATGGTCAATACCGAATCTTTTGCCACCAACTCGCCGGGTATTTTTGCTGTGGGCGACGTCATCACCTACCCGGGCAAGAAAAAGCTCATCCTGTGCGGCTTTCACGAAGCCACACTGGCCGCTTTTGGTGCCATGGCCATCATTTCGCCCGAAGAACGCGTGCAACTACAGTACACCACCACCAGCGCCAAACTGCATCGTGCCCTGGGCGTGGCGGGCTAACTGACGGAAGGAAAACCTTGCTATAATTTCTGGCTTGCAGGCGCTCTCTAAAGACCCCACTGCGGTAGGGTTTTAAAGCACGCTTCTTGCCACAATCACCACATATATTCCTCAATAGCTCAGTTGGTAGAGCGCCGGACTGTTAATCCGTAGGTCCCTGGTTCGAGCCCAGGTTGAGGAGCCAAAATACCTTCTGGTACAACAACTTAGAGTTGGTTGTTAAAAATTTAAATGCAGAAGGTATCTAACTGTCTCAGTTGATATTTTTTGAATCAACCCCCTCACGAAAGTCAGTGGGTTTTTTCATGCAGAGGCGCACACGACCAATCGAAACAAAATACTCCGTCCTCCGACGGGCCTAAATGTAGAGCGGTTATCCAAACTGCGGGTCTGACGAAATACTTTGCCTTCGAAAATCCCGGGTGGCGGCGCCAACTATTCGGGTAAGATAAAGAAGTCGGAGCATCACCGAC
>CANHZG010000270.1 GCA_947464995.1 Comamonadaceae bacterium
CAATGGCGAGAGCTGCTACAGGCCAAAGGCGCCGAGCCCCAAGCCTTTGACGTCACGCGCCACGAATCCACCGAGCGCGCCTTTACCGGGCGCTGGGAAAGCAACAAGCAGAGCGGGACCTACCATTGCATTTGCTGCGACCATGCCCTGTTTTCCTCAGAGACCAAGTACGACTCGGGCACCGGCTGGCCCAGCTATTTCGCGCCGATTACCCCCGAGGCGGTAGGCACCAAAGTTGACGGCATGCTGTGGATGAAACGCACCGAGGTGCACTGTGCCCAATGCGAAGCGCACCTGGGCCATGTATTTGAGGATGGCCCGGCGCCCACGGGCTTGCGTTACTGCATGAATTCGGCCTCGTTACACTTCACCCCCACATGAAACTGCTTATCGATTTTTTCCCTATCCTGCTTTTTTTCGGCGCGTACAAGCTGCACGACATTTATGTCGCCACTGCTGTACTCATGGCCGCCACCGTGGTTCAAATGGCCACTATCTATGCCAAAGAACGCAAGCTGGAGCTGATGCACAAGGTCACCCTGGTGCTGGTGCTGGGCTTTGGCGCCTTGACCCTGGGGCTGCACGACGAGCGCTTTATTAAGTGGAAACCTACAGTGTTGTACGGCGCCATGGCTATTGGCCTGGCGTTTGCTCTGTGGATTTTGCGTAAAAACTTTTTGCGCGCTCTGTTGGGCAGCCAAATGGAGTTGCCTGAGGCGGTTTGGCAACGCCTGAACCTTGTCTGGGTTTTGTATTGCGTGTTCATGGCCACCATCAATGCTTATGTTGCGGCCTATTACAGCACCGAGGACTGGGTGAACTTTAAGCTGTGGGGTTATGCCTTTCCGCTGGTTTTCATCCTGGGCCAGGGCTTGTACATCGCGCCCCATGTCAAACTCAAGTCCTCGGATAACGCCGCCGATGGTCCGGGTCCGACGCCATGAGTTCAGAACTCAGCCCTACGGCAGACCACCTTTCGGCACGCCTGCAAGAGCGTCTAACGCCCACATCGCTTAAGGTCATCGACGAAAGCCACCTGCACGCGGGCCACATTGGCGCGAACGCCAGTGGTGTTGGAACCCACTTTAGGGTGCATATCACTTCACCCTTCTTTACTGGCAAGTCCAGGGTTGCGTGCCATCGCCTTGTGTATGATGCGCTGCGAGATTTCATAGACCAGGGCCTGCATGCATTGGCCATAGAGACCGAAATTCCAACATAGACATCACTACGGCCTACACAGGCCGATTTTTTTGCCATTCTTCTCTCTTTTCCCCGATCTACCGTATCCAAGGACTCAAAATGAAAAAACATGCCATCCTCGCAGCGATTGCCACCTTGCTCCTTGCCGCTACGGGCACAGCTACCGCTCAAAATTTGGCGATCGTGAATGGCAAAGCGGTGCCCGCCAGCCGCATGGAAGCGTTAACCCAGCAAGTGGTGCGCTCCGGGCGCCCCGTGACACCAGAGTTGCAAGGCCAACTCAAAGAAGAAATCATCGTTCGCGAAATTTTTGGACAAGCCGCACAGGCCCAGGGCTTGGACAACAGCGAGGACTTCAGGTCCCAACTGGAGTTGACGCGTCAATCGCTGCTCATCCGTGAATTGTTCGCAGCCTTTCAGGCGAAAAACCCTGTGACAGAAGCTGACATCAAGGCGGAATACGACAAATTTACGGCGGCCAATGCCGGTAAAGAGTACAAAGCGCATCACATTTTGGTGGAGAAAGAAGACCAAGCCAAAGCCATCATTGTCCAGTTGAAAAAAGGTGGCAAGTTTGAAGAAATGGCCAAAAAGCAGTCCAAAGACACGGGATCTGGCACCAAGGGCGGCGAACTCGATTGGGCCAACCCCAGTAGCTACGTCAAAGAATTCTCTGATGCGCTGGTCGGCCTGACCAAGGGCAAAACCACCGAAACCCCAGTAAAAAGCCAGTTTGGCTTTCACGTCATCCGCTTAGACGATGTGCGCGAAGCGCCACTGCCCAAGCTCGATGACGTCAAGCCCCAGATCGCCCAGCAACTTATGCAAGGCAAGCTAGGCAAGTACCAGGAAGAGTTGCGCAGCAAAGCCAAGGTCGAGTAAGGCCAGTTAGCGGCCTGCGCCGGGCGCCACCTCAATAGGAAACGCGGCTCTAGTCGCGTTTTTTTGCCCAGTGTTGGAAGGATGTGCGCCCTAAACCTGCTGGAACAGCCATAAGCCCGCTAGCAGCACGGGCTGATGGACCATGTAGTAGCTCAGGCTCCAGCGCCCCAAAAACGCCAAGGGGCGCAGGCCAAGGACTGGGCCTGATGGCTCTGAAGTAGCAGCCTTAACGGCGCTGGTCCGGCGCGCGAGCCACCACTGGGTCGCTGCCATTCCCCACCATACCAAAGCCAACCAAGGCACCAGCGGCACAAAGTCTTCGGTGATGGGTTTGGCGCTGATGAGACCAATCCAGTTCAGAGTTTTGTCATTCAAGGCGTCTGGCAACCAGCCTCCGGCTAGGGCCCACGGCGCCGCAACTTTCAGCGCGAGCACCGCTGCACCCATGGGCCAAAGCCAGCGCCCAAACCCGGCGCTCAGGCGCGCAATGAACAGCATCACTGCCATGCCGTGCAAGACGCCGAAGTAAATATAGCTCTTGGGAAACATCAACATCGATCCAAGCGTCACCAGCAAAGCACACCCCGCGATCTGCGCCCAACGCTGCAAAAAACGCTGCCAATTTTGGCCCTGTGCCACCGCAATGGCCTGGCCCGCGCCCGCGCAGAGCAAAAACAAACCCAAGATGCAGGTGCGCTGCCAGGTCCAGATCGGATCGCGGTAAAAATTGGCTTGCATGAGGCCCGCGTTGCTCAGGTCAAAGCAAAAGTGAAACGCCGTCATCCACACCATGGCAGCGCCGCGCAGCGCGTCCACGGCGTGGAGACGGTCGGTTTTCATGGCCGGAACTTCAGTGTGGCTTTAACCCACCCACTTGCGGGCATTGCGCCACAGCTCCATCCAAGGGCTGTGGTTGCTGGCGTCCAATTTGGCCGGGTCACGCCAACTTAGCTGGACGTTGCGAAACACCCGCTCCGGGTGCGGCATCATGGCGGTGAAACGGCCATCGGCCGTTGTCACCGCCGTCAGGCCTGAGGGGCTGCCATTGGGGTTGAGGGGATAGGCCTCGGTGGCCGTGCCGTGGTTATCGACAAAACGCATCGCAGCGATGGCTTGCGCAGCATTGCCCCGGTGCGCAAAGTTGGCAAAACCCTCGCCATGCGCCACTGCAATTGGGAGGCGCGCACCGGCTAGGCCCTGGAAGAACAGCGACGGGGATTCGAGCACCTCCACCATGGAGAGGCGCGCCTCGAAA
>CANHZG010000271.1 GCA_947464995.1 Comamonadaceae bacterium
ACTTTCAGCCCGGTGCTTTTGAGTTCGTCGACGGTGGTCATGGGGGTGGGACTTTAGGGGGCGGGGCTACAATGAGTCGATCTTACTGCCGACCCTGTATCCATGACGTATTTCCCCTTTAGTTGCCGCTTTGCCACCTCGGTTGGTGTGGTTTTTTCGGTGCTGGCTGTGGCATTGGGCGGCTGCAGCAGCCTAGACCGGGCCAGCGCCAAAGTGGCTGGTGTGGTTAACCCCTACAGCATCGAAATCGTGCAGGGCAATGTGGTCACCCGCGAGCAACTGGCCGCCTTGCCCAAGGGCGCGCCGCGCGCGCAAGTGCAGGCCATTTTGGGCACCCCTTTGCTGATGAGCCCTTTTCATGCCCAACGCTGGGACTACGCATTCACCATCAAGCGCCAGGGCATGGCGCCCCAGTCGCGCCACGTAACCGTGGTGTCTAACGGTGACCGTCTTGAGAGCGTAGAGGCCGACACGCTGCCCAGCGAGGCCGATTTTGTGGGCAGCCTGCGCACGCCGGTGGTACTGCCTGCGGCCAAGCCCTTGGAAGCCAGTGCCGAGGCTCTGGCCAAATTCCCAGCGCCTAAGCCTGTGCCCGCGCTCCCGGTGCCCGTGCCTACGGGCGCGGTAAGTTATCCGCCGCTGGAGCCTGCGGCCAAGTAAAGCCTGCCAGAACCACCATTTTTTCTGTTTGGGGAGCGCCCGTATGTTGCACAAAATTGCCATTGCCGGGGCGTCTGGCCGCATGGGTCAGATGCTGGTCGAGGCCGTGCGCAGCGCAGACGATTGCACGCTCACCGGCGCGCTGGACTTGGCCAGCAGCCCAGCCATAGGCCACGACGCGGGCGCCTATGCCGGCCAAACGAGCGGTGTGGCGATTACCGCCGACCTGCACGCCGGCCTGCAACACAGCCAGGTGCTGATTGACTTCACCCGCCCCGAGGGCACCATGGCGCACCTGCAGGCGTGCCGCGCGCTTGGCGTGGGCCTGGTGATTGGCACCACCGGCTTTAGTGAGGCGCAAAAGGCCGAGATTGCCGAGGCCGCCAAAACCATCCCCATCATGATGGCGCCCAATATGAGCGTGGGCGTCAACGTGACTTTGAAGCTGCTCGAAATGGCGGCCAAGGCTTTGGCCACTGGCTACGACATTGAAATCATCGAGGCCCACCACCGCCACAAGGTGGACGCGCCTTCGGGCACGGCGTTGAAGATGGGCGAGGTGATCGCCAGTGCGCTGGGGCGCGACCTGAAAGACTGCGCCGTGTACGCCCGCGAAGGTGTGACCGGCGAGCGCGACCCGTCGAGCATCGGTTTTGCCACCATCCGCGGCGGCGACATTGTGGGCGACCACACGGTGCTGTTTGCTGGCACGGGCGAGCGTATTGAAATCAGCCACAAGTCCTCGAGCCGCGCCACCTATGCGCAGGGCAGCTTGCGGGCGGTGCGTTTTTTAGCGGGGCAAAAAAGCGGCTTGTTTGACATGTTTGACGTGTTGGGGCTGAAATGAACCCGTTCTCTGGCCTGATGGAGCTGTTCCAGGGCGACGCGGTGCACAACGCGGTGGCGCTGGTGCTGCTGCTGATGTCGGTGGGCAGCTGGGTGGTCATCGTCTGGAAGACCCGGCTCCTACGCCGCGCCGGGGTGGATGTGGCGCGCAGCTTGGCCGCTTTTTGGCAGGCCGAAAACCTGGAGCAGGCGGCGCACGCCCTGCATGCTTTTGACCGCAGCGCTCTGGTGCTGCCCCTGGTTCAGGCCGCCCAAACCCAAAGCACCCATAGCCGCGCTGGGCGCAGCCTGGGCGGCGCAGGTGATGTGGCGGCGCAGCTCACGCGCGTGCTGCGCGACGCCTTGCACGCCAGCCTGCGCCGGCTGCAATCGGGCCAGGTACTGCTGGCCACCGTGGGCGCGGTGGCACCTTTTGTGGGCTTGCTGGGTACGGTGTGGGGCATTTACCACGCGCTGGTCACCATTGCCACCGTGGGCCAGGTCAGCATCGACAAGATTGCAGGGCCGGTGGGTGAGGCGCTGATCATGACCGCCGCGGGGCTGGCGGTGGCTATTCCCGCGGTGCTGGGATACAACATTTTGGGCCGCCTGATTGCCCGCATCGAGGCTGACCTGGACGGTTTTGCGCGCGATGTGCGCGAGCTGCTGGTGGCGCAGCATGGCCAGGGTGGCGCGCACGCCGTGCCCTCTAAGGACTAAAAGCTGCTATGTCTTTTGGCCGCATGGACCGCACACCGGGCAGCGCGCCCATGGGCGAGATCAATATGACGCCGTTGATCGATGTGATGCTGGTGCTGCTGGTGATTTTTATCATCACCGCGCCGCTGATGGTCAGTGCCGTGCGGGTGGAATTGCCCCAGGCCAACGCCGCGCCGGTGGCTGACAGCGCCACGCCGACGCTGGCGGTGGCCATTGACAAGGCGGGCGTGGTCTATGTGCGCGACCAAGGCCTGGTCGGAGCGGCGTTAGAGACAGCCTTGCGCGAGGCCGCAACGCGCGACCCCACTACCGAGGTGCAATTGCGCGCCGACACCGAGGTGCCCTACGGACGGGTGCTTGAATTTATGGCGCTGGCCAACCGCGCGGGTCTGAGCCGCGTGGGCTTTGTGGCCCAAGAGCCGAAGTAAGGCCCGGTTGCCCGCCCAGACGGCAGCGGCCATGCGGTTTGGCGCAGGGTGCACCGCCTAAAATGGGCCGGATCCCCAACAAGCCCCCCCATGCAAGACAAGTACCAACACACAGCCATTGAGCAAGCCGCCCGCGACCATTGGGCCCAGCCCCTTTGGAACGGCCACGAGGCCTACCGGGTGACCGAAGACCCGTCCAAGCCAAAGTTTTACGCCTGCTCCATGCTGCCTTACCCCAGCGGCAAGCTGCACATGGGCCATGTGCGCAACTACACCATCAACGACATGCTGGCGCGCTACCTGCGCATGAACGGCCACAACGTGCTCATGCCCATGGGCTGGGACGCTTTTGGCCTGCCCGCTGAAAACGCCGCGCTGAAAAACGGCGTGCCCCCGGCCAAGTGGACTTTTGAGAACATTGCCCACATGAAGCAGCAGATGCAGGCCATGGGTCTGGCGATCGACTGGAGCCGCGAGGTGGCCACTTGCGAGCCCACGTACTACAAGTGGAACCAGTGGCTGTTTTTGAAGATGTTGGAAAAGGGCATCGCCTACCGCAAAACCCAGGTCGTCAACTGGGACCCGGTGGACCAAACCGTGCTGGCCAACGAGCAGGTGATTGACGGGCGCGGCTGGCGCACCGGCGCGCTGGTGGAAAAGCGCGAGATTCCGGGCT
>CANHZG010000272.1 GCA_947464995.1 Comamonadaceae bacterium
GGCAACTTCCTCTCCAGCATGTCGCTGCGCTCAGGCTCGCCCACTTTTGGCACGCCCGAGCCGGCCATAGGCTCCATGGTGGTGGGGCAACTGGCCCGGCGGCTGAATTTGCCGTTGCGCTGCGCCGGGTCGTTCACCACATCCAAGCTGCCCGACGGCCAGGCCATGCAGGAAAGCGTGATGTCCATGTTGTCGGCGGTGCATTGCGGAGCCAATTTCATCTTGCATTCGGCCGGCTTTTTGGACGGATTGCTGTCCATGAGCTATGAGAAATTCATGATGGACGCCGACTTTTGTGGCGCGCTGCACAGCTACTTGGGCGGCGTTACGGTGGACGACAACACCCTGGCCATGAACGCTTTTGAGCAGGTGACCCCCGGCGGCCACTACCTGGGCAGCGCCCACACCATGGCCAACTACACCACCGCGTTTTATGACTCCAGCATCTCAGACGACACGCCGTTTGAGACCTGGACCGAAGCCGGCGAGACCGACGCTGCCACCCGCGCCAACAAGCGATGGAAACAGTCGCTGGCCGACTATGTGGCGCCGGAGCTGGACGTGGCGGTGGACGAATCCATCCGCGACTTCATGGACCGCAAGAAAGCCTCCATGCCCGACCAGTGGTATTGAAAATCCGCCAAGCAACCGAGAAAAGCCCATGTCCAGCGCCCCTTCCAACGACCCCCTGCTCCAGCCCTTTCAGCTCAAGCACCTGCGGCTTAAAAACCGCCTGATGATCACCTCGCATGAGCCCGCCTACCCTGAAGACGGCATGCCCAAGGCCAAATACCGTGCCTACCACGTCGAGCGCGCCAAAGCCGGTATTGCGCTGACCATGACGGCAGGCTCTGCGGCGGTGTCGCGCGACAGCCCGCCGGTGTTCAACAACATATTGGCCTACAAGGACGAGGTCGTGCCCTGGATGCGCGAACTCACCGACGCCTGCCACGCGCACGGCGCCGCAGTGATGATTCAGCTCACCCACCTGGGGCGGCGCACCAGCTGGTCCAAGGCCGACTGGTTGCCGGTGGTGTCGCCCTCGCACGAGCGCGAGGCTTCGCACCGGGCGTTTCCGAAGCGCATGGAAGACTGGGACATTGCACGCATCATCCAAGACTATGCCGACGCCGCCGAGCGCATGCATGCCGCAGGCGTGGACGGGCTGGAACTTGAGGCCTATGGCCACCTGATGGACCAGTTTTGGTCGCCAGCCACCAACACACTGGACGCGCCCTATGGCGGGCCGCTGGAAAACCGGGTGCGCTTTACGCTGGAAGTGATTCAGGCCATTCGCCAGCGCGTGGGGCCGGACTTTATTTTGGGCGTGCGCGGCGTGGCCGACGAGGTGCGCCCCGGCGGCCTTACGCAAGACGAAGGACTGGGTATTGCCCGCTACCTGGCCAAGTCGGGCATGGTGGATTTTTTGAACATCATCCGCGGCCACATTGACACCGATGCGGGCCTGACCGACGTGATTCCCGTGCAAGGCATGCGCAGCGCGCCGCACCTGGACTTTGCAGGCAGCCTGCGCGCGCATGTGGACATCCCTATCTTCCATGCCGCCAAGATCCAAGATGTGAATACCGCGCGCCACGCCATTGCCAGCGGCAAGCTCGACATGGTGGGCATGACGCGCGCCCACATGGCCGACCCGCACATCGTGCGCAAGATTGTGGAAGGCCGCGAAGACACCATCCGCCCCTGCGTGGGCGGCAACTTTTGCCTGGACCGCATCTACGCCGGGGGCGAGGCCTATTGCATCCACAACCCGTCTACCGGGCGCGAACTCACCCTGCCCCACACCATTGCGCCCGCACCCACCCAGCGCAAAGTACTGGTCATCGGCGCGGGCCCCGCGGGGCTTGAAGCGGCGCGTGTGAGCGCAGAACGCGGCCACACGGTGACCGTGATGGAGGCCGCGCCCAAACCCGGCGGCCAGATTCGCTTGACGGCCCTGAGCCCCCGGCGCAAAGAGATGCTGAGCATCATCGACTGGCGCATGGCGCGCTGCGAAGAACGCGGCGTCACTTTCCGCTTCAACACCCTGGCCGACGAGACCACCGTGCTGGCCGAGCGCCCCGACGTGGTCATCATCGCCACCGGCGGCCTGCCGCACACCGATGTGCTGTCCACCGGCAACGAGCTGGTAGTGTCCGCCTGGGACATCTTGGGCGGCGACGTGAAACCGGGCCAGGACGTGCTGCTGTTTGACGACGCGGGCGACCATTCGGCCCTGCAAGCCGCCGAAGTAATTGCCCAAAGCGGCGCCCATCTGGAAGTGGCCACTCCCGACCGCACCTTTGCGCCCGAGGTGATGGCGATGAACCTGGTGCCCTATATGCGCAGCCTGCAAAAGCTCGACGTGACGTTTACCGTAACTTTTCGCCTGCAATCGGTGGCGCCGCACCCTACGCAGAGTGGCAAACTGCTGGCCGTGCTGGGCAGCGACTACGGCGGCGTATACAAAGAACGCGTGGTCGACCAGGTGGTGGTCAACCACGGCACGCTGCCGCTAGAAGACCTGTACTTTGCGCTCAAACCCCATTCCAGCAACCAAGGTGCGGTGGACTACGGCCAATTGATTGCGGGCCAGGCGCAAACCGTGGCCAGCAACCCGGCGGGCGGCTTTCAGCTGTTTCGCATTGGCGACGCGGTGGCAGCGCGCAATACGCATGCGGCGGTGTTGGATGGATTGCGGTTGGCGCGGGAGTTGTGAGAACAGCGAGCGCAGCGGACGAACGCTTTGGACCCGATTGGGGAAGTCCAACTCGTCGAATGCACGTTCGCAAACCCTTCAACAGATTTCAGGGGACTGCCCATTGGGTGACTTGTGGAGATGCGGCGTCTCAAGCCGTTCGCCCGCCGTGGTCGAACACGCTAGTGGCATATTTGAAGTCAATGGCAGGCCCAACTCTGTATTGGCTAAACAGCAAATCTAAAAACCACTGCGATCTTTTTAGAGGTCTTACTCGCACGCATTGGCACTCGTCGTTAGCTCAATAGTGCTGCCGCAGAGTGATAAAGGGTGTTTGCAAATGCGGCTTGCAAAGCTGTGCTAAAAATTACGAAGTGGGTACAAAGCTATCATCGACCGCATGGCGACCGCACGCACCCCTTCCATTGCCGATTTACGCAAAAGCTATGAGCGCGCTGAGCTCAATGAAGCGGCGTCTCACGCGCTGCCGCTGGACCAGTTTGGGCAGTGGTTGGACGAGGCCATTGCCGCCGAGGTACCCGAACCCAATGCCATGACCCTGGCCACTGTGGGCAGCGACTTGCGGCCTTCA
>CANHZG010000273.1 GCA_947464995.1 Comamonadaceae bacterium
AGCCAATTCACGCCAGAGGGGCGCTGGCGAGGCCTCAAAGACTTCATCGACATTCCCCATGTCTACGCCGCCGGACGCCTGGACGCGGATAGCGAGGGCCTGCTGTTGCTCACCGGCGACGGCGCGCTGCAGGCCCGCATTGCCGACCCGCGCTTCAAGATGGAGAAAACCTATTGGGTGCAAGTGGACGGCGTGCCCACTGAGGTCGCACTGGCCGCTCTGCGCCGAGGCGTGTTGCTCAAGGATGGACTCACGCTACCGGCCCGCGCCCGCACGATCGAAGCGCCCCCCGGTCTTTGGGCGCGCGACCCGCCCATCCGCGTGCGGCAAAACAAGCCCACCAGCTGGCTCGAGCTGGTGATCACCGAAGGCCGCAACCGCCAAGTGCGCCGCATGACCGCCTCCGTCGGCCTGCCCACGCTGCGCCTGGTGCGCGCGGCGATTGGCCCTTATGCGCTGGAGGGGCTGGGGTTGGGGTGTTGGCGGGAGGTGGCGGTTGGCGACAGATAGTCGGGCAACCGGCTTTCGCTCATACTGGCTTGGCCTGTGCTACCACTCGCTTAGCGATGGGAATACCTCAAAGCAATGTATTCAGCCATCCCCCGCCCCTAAAACGACGACCCCGGTTCGCTCAAAAAAGCCAGCTCCTGCGGCGTGGAGCTGCGCCCCAAAACCGCGTTGCGGTGCGGGTAGCGGCCAAAGCAGTCGATGATGGCTTTGTGGCGCAGCGCAGAGCGCAAGCGGTCTTCTAGGCCCGGCTGTGAAAACAGCGCCACGGCTTGGGTGTGCGCCAGCGCAGACTCGCTATGCACATAGGGCATGTGGGCAAAGCTGCGCTGCGCCCGGCGATCTACAGTGTGGAGCGTGCAACGTAAGCGATCATAAAAGCAGAATTCCGCGCTTAAGCAGCCTGCAATTCGCCAAATGGCAGATGGAGCACCGACAGGTTGTGGATGTCCGCCCTCAGGCTGGCGTGCTGCACGTCGATTCCAACCAAAGTGCCGTTAACGTCAAAGTCAAGCACCACACCGTCATTGACTTCGTCCGAATCCACCGACGCCCGATCCGCTAAATGGATGTAGAGCGAATCGGTCGCTTTGTCATAAGAAATTTTCACGGTGTAAACATCCGGTCTGGAAAGGCATCGTGCACGGTTGTGCCGTCTTCAAGGGTGACTGCTCTCAAATAACGCCCCAACTCTTCAATCCATACCCAATAGCGAATGCGTCCGTCGTCTGCTTGAATTTCTCTGCGTAGCGGTTTGGACAACGCCAATTACAGCCTCTCCGCCTTGATATAGGGTCGCTTGACCATGACATCATTTCGAAAGTAGGCCGTAGTTTCCATGTTCTCACTTCCCAAACGAATCCTTCAACCCCACCGCCAAATTAAACACCGCCTTCGCCCCCGCCACATGGTCCACCCGGTCGGCCACAAAGTAGCCCAGGCGCTCAAACTGAAACTTCTGGTCGGGCAGGGCGCTGGCTAATGATGGCTCCACGATGGCGGTGACGACTTTCAGGCTGTTCGGGTTCAGGCTCTCTATGAAGTCTTTACCCCCCGCGTCGGGTTGTTCGTCGCTGAACAGGCGGTCGTACAGGCGCACTTCGGCGGCCACGCCGTCATGGGCGCCCACCCAGGTGATGACGCCTTTGACTTTGACGCTGGACGAGCCCGGCGTGCCGCTTTTGGTGTCGGGAACCAGGGCGGCGTGCACCTCGGTGATATGGCCGTTGGCGTCTTTCAGGGCGCCGGTGCATTCAGTGATGTGGCCGTATTTCAGGCGCACCTTGTTGCCGGGGAAGAGGCGGAAAAAGCCCGCTGGTGGCGTTTCTTCATAGTCGCTGCGCTCGATCCATACCTCGCGCCCCATGACAAACTGGCGGTTGCCCAGCTCGGGGTGGTGGGGGTGCATGGGGGCGCTGCAGGCGTCCAGGGTGCCTGCGCCCATCACAGAGTCCCAGTTGGTCAGCACCAGTTTCACCGGGTCTAGCACCGCCATGGCGCGCGGGGCGGACGCGTCCAGGTCCTCGCGCAGGCAGCCTTCCAGGGTGGAGTAGTCGATCCAGCTGTCGCTTTTGGTCACGCCAATGCGCTCGGCAAACAGTTGCAGGCTGGCCGGCGTGTAGCCCCGGCGGCGCAGGCCGACTATGGTGGGCATGCGCGGGTCGTCCCAGCCGCTGACTTTGTGGTCATAGACCAGTTGCGCGAGTTTGCGCTTGCTGGTCACCACATAGGTGAGGTTCAGGCGGGCAAATTCGTATTGCTTGGGCGGCGGGCTGGCCAGCAGGCCGGCTTCTATCAGGCGCTCCATCAACCAGTCGTAAAACGGGCGTTGGTCTTCAAATTCGAGGGTGCAAATGCTGTGGGTGATTTGCTCCAGCGCGTCTTCAATCGGGTGGGCAAAGGTGTACATCGGGTAGATGCACCAGGTGTCACCCGTGTTGTGGTGGGTGGCGCGGCGGATGCGGTAGATGGCCGGGTCGCGCATATTGATGTTGGGTGACCCCATGTCAATCTTGGCGCGCAGCACCATGCTGCCGTCTTCGTGCAGCCCATCGCGCATTTCGCGAAAGCGCGCCAGATTCTGGGCGTGCGTGCGGCTGCGAAACGGGCTGTCGATGCCGGGCTTGCCAAAGTCGCCGCGGTTGGCGCGCATTTGCTCGGGCGTTTGTTCGTCCACATAGGCGTGGCCGGCCTCAACCAGCGCCTCGGCGGCGCGGTACATAAAGCCAAAGTAGTCGCTGGCCTGAAACGCCGGGTCGATTCCCGGCGCGTGGCCTATTTGCGCCCAATCAAAGCCCAACCAGCGAACGGCGTCGACGATGCTGTTGACATATTCGGTGTCTTCTTTTTCGGGGTTGGTGTCGTCAAAGCGCAGGTGGCACACGCCGCCATAGTCGCGCGCCAGGCCAAAGTTCAGGCAGATGCTTTTGGCGTGGCCGATGTGCAGGTAGCCATTGGGCTCGGGCGGAAATCGGGTGCGGATCTTGGCCGGGTCGGGCAAGCCTGCAGCATGGTGCGCCGCGTCGCCCGGGCTGCCGCCCCAGCGGCGCTGGGCGTAGGTGCCGGCGGCCAGGTCATGCTCGATGATCTGGCGCAAGAAGTTGCTGGTTTTCGCGTCGGGGGCGTCAGGCTTGGCGGTGGCCGCGCCGGGGGCTGGGTTCGGGGGGGTCATCGCCTGATTTTAGTCCGCCCCCTGCGACGCCAGCGCTACTCCAGCGCTATTCCAACGCGTCGG
>CANHZG010000274.1 GCA_947464995.1 Comamonadaceae bacterium
CCTTTCCACCCCCACCGGGGCGGAAAGGGGGAGCGAACAGCCACATCTGATTTCGTCGCTTCGGCTGGGGCACCACGCGCCACTGCTTCAAAAATTTGGCTGACGGCGCATTTTTTCCTGCGAATACACGCATGGATGCCACGCCAGTAGAAGGCTAGCTGGGGCGACGAAACCAAATATGGCTGTTGGCCCCCCTCTCTCGCCCGCCGGGCGAGAGAGGGGTTGGGGGAGAGAGTGGGAAAATTCGGTTAAGCCCAAAAACAGGCGATTTCAGCTTGGAAATCGCTAAACAATTACGCGGTTAGGACCCACGGAATGCGTTTTTCCAGACCGTAGAATGAACGGTCGTGCTTTTTTACCAACCCGCCAGACCCCCGTGTCTTGGCCCATCCAAGGATTCACTAATGAAAAAACTTCTCCTTAGCCTGAGCGTCATCGCCCTGTTGGCCGCCTGCGGCAAAAAAGAAGAAGCTGCTGCCCCCGCAGCGCCCGCCCCAGCACCCGTTGCCGCTGCGCCAACTGAGTTGACTGTGGCAATCGACCCCACCTACGAGCCCTTCACCTTCAAAACCGCCGATGGCCAGCCCACCGGTTTTGACGTGGACATTGCCAACGCCCTGTGCGAGCAGATCAAACGCAAATGCGTGTTTGTTGAGCAAGTCTGGGACAGCATGATCCCCGGCTTGAACGCCAAGAAATACGACGTCATCATTAGCTCCATGTCGATCACCGACGACCGCCTCAAAGAGGTCGACTTCACCGACAAGTACTACAACACCCCCAGCCGCCTCGTGCTGAAAAAGGGCACCAAGTTCACCGATGCCGCTTCTATTAAGGGCAAGAAAATTGGCGTGCTGAAGGGCTCTACCCAAGAGAACTACGCGCTGGGCGAACTCAAAACTGCGGGAGTGATCGTCAA
The DNA here is from genome assembly GCA_947464995.1 of Comamonadaceae bacterium. GTDB lineage: Bacteria > Pseudomonadota > Gammaproteobacteria > Burkholderiales > Burkholderiaceae_C > Allorhodoferax. The sequence continues at coordinate 920 of CANHZG010000274.1, forward strand.
CTCCTACGAAGCGCAAGACCAGGTCTACCTGGACATCAAATCGGGCCGCCTGGACGGTACCGTGGCCGACTACATGGAAGTCACCGGTGGATTCCTGAGCAAGCCTGAAGGCGCCAAGTACGAGCTGGTCGGCCCCGACCTGAAAGAACCCAAGTACTTCGGCTACGGTGCAGGCATCGCCTTGCGCAAAGGTGAAGATGCCTTGAAAGCCGAACTCAACGCTGCCATCAAAGCCATCCGCAGCGCTCCTACCTACAAGACTTTGAATGACAAATACTTCGCAAAGTACAACATCGACGTGTACGGCGAATAAGTTGCGCGCCTAGCGCACAAAAATCGACGCGCGGCCTAGGCTGAACGTCGATTTTTTTTGCCCCTGAAATCCGCCAAAGAAGCCCATGAACGCTTACTACATCAGCATTTTGCAAGGCTCGCTGCTGACGGTGGCGGTGTCCTTGTGTTCGCTGGTGGTAGCGGTGACGCTGGGTTTGCTAGGAGCTGGGGCGCGTTTGTCAGGGCGACCAGTGCCCATGGCCATCGGTGCGGCCTACACCACGGTCATCCGGGGCATTCCAGACTTGGTGGTGATGCTGCTGGTGTTTTACGGCGGCACCATGGGCTTGAACCACCTGATGGAGGCCCTGGGCAGCAAGCGCTCGGTGGACATCAATCCCTTTGTGGCCGGGTTGCTGACTCTGGGTTTCATTTACGGCGCCTACATGACCGAGACCTTTCGGGGCGCCATTTTGGCCATCCCCAAGGGCCAAGCCGAAGCGGCCTGGGCGTTTGGCATGGGTCGCACACAAACGTTTTTACGCATCACCCTGCCCCAGATGGTGCGCTACGCCCTGCCTGGCTTTACCAACAACTGGTTGGTGATGATCAAGTCCACCGCGCTGGTGAGTCTGATTGGCCTCAAAGAGATGACCTACATCTCCAAGCAAGCCAGCGCCGCCACGCGCTCGCCATTCGAATACCTGTTGTTTTCTGCCGGTCTGTTTTTGATTTTCACCAGCGTGTCGCTTTATGTGCTGCGCAAGGTCAGCGTGCGCTACAGCCTGGGCACGCGCCGGGGGCAGCTCTGATGAAGTGGGACGTCATCTTTCAGGCCAAAAATCTCGCCTTGTATGGCGAGGGCATTCTCACCACGCTGGGCCTGCTTTTCTCCAGCTTGGGCGTGGGCGCGGTGCTGGCGCTCATTTTTGCTCTGGCGCTGACCAGCCGCTCGGCGCCGCTGCGCGCGGTAGTGGGCGCTTACACCTACGTGGTGCGTGGCACGCCGCTCCTCATACAGGTGTACCTGATTTACTACGGCCTGGGCCAGCTGGAGTGGATTCAGGCGCGCTGGGACGATGTGTGGCCCTGGACACATTTCAAGGAGCCGTTTTTTTGCGCCCTGCTGGCGTTTAGTCTGAACACCGCAGGCTATAGCGCCGAAATGCTGGCTGGCGCCATTCGCGAAACCAGCTCGGGCGAACTGGAAGCCGCGCAGGCTTACGGCATGGGGCGCTGGCAGGTGCTATGGCGCATTGTGTTGCCCAGCGCCATGCGCCGCAGCCTGCCCGCCTATAGCAACGAGGTGGTCATGATGCTGCAAAGTACCAGCCTTGCCAGCGCCGTGCCCAGCATGATGGATGTGACCGGTGCCGCCAGCCGCGTGTATTCGGACTATTACCTGCCGTTTGAGGCTTACTTGTTTGCCGCAGGCATTTACCTGCTGGCCACGTTTGCGCTGGTGGGGTTTTTCAAGCTGGCCGAGCGGCACTTTTTGGCCTACCTGGCCCCGCGCAAGAACTAAAGGCCACCCATGCAACGCACAGACCACCCGCTTCTCTCGCCCAGCCTGGGCAGCCACAAGACGCTGACCAGCTTTCACTTTGGCACGCCTGGCAACGGTGCCAAGTTCCCCAAGGTCTACATCCAGGCCAGCCTGCACGCCGAAGAGCTGCCCGGCATGCTGACGGCGCACCATTTGCGCCCCCTGCTAGAGGCCGCCGAGGCCGCTGGCCTGCTGCGAGGCCAAGTGATTCTGGTGCCAGTGGCCAACCCGATTGGGCTGGCCCAACGCCTCGACCACAAGCCCATGGGGCGCTTTGAGTTGGACACCTCCGAGAACTTCAACCGCCACTACCCGGACCTCACAGCGGCTGTTTCGGCGCAAGTGCTTCCCGGTTTGGGCCCTGACGCGGATGCCAACGTGCACACCGTGCGCGCCGCCATCGGCAAGTACATCGATGCGTGGAAGCCCACA
>CANHZG010000275.1 GCA_947464995.1 Comamonadaceae bacterium
AGCCCCACAAGTGGGCTTTGAAACCCGGCGCCATTTCGCGCACCACCGGCTCAGCCACCAAGTGAAACTCTTTGACGCCCTGGCGCATGCGCCAAGGCAGGGTCCAGCCATTGAGTGTGACGACCGGGTTGTAGGGGCGTCCGGTGTCGGGCAGCAGTGGAGGCATGGTTTGCGCGCTGCTTTGCGAAACAGCTTCGGGGAGGGCTGCCAGCGCCACGCGGCTGACGGCGGCTGCGGCCAACGCGCCCCCGGCCAGACCGGCGGTTTTGAAAAAGTCACGTCGTGCGTTCATGGAGTGGGCTTTCAGAACAAGAGCATTGAAGGGCGGAGTCGGCGGCAATGGCCCTCTGCAGCGTGGCAAGCTGCTCTTTGGGGTCGGCCAGCAGGTCAAACACGCCTATGAGCATGCAGTTGTAGCGCAGCAGGTTTTCGTCGGCGATGGTTTTGCGCACCGGCAGCACCTCGTCGCGGTAATGGCGTGCCAGGTCATAGACCGTGCGGTAGGCGTGCGCGCTGCAAGGTGTTGAATTGCCCACGGCCTGCATGCGCTGCGCCAGTTCCGCGCTGCTTTGCGCCACCGTGTTGACCTGCTGGGTGTAGACCAGCGTTTGCTGCGCCACGACCGCGCGCACCCAGACCTGGCGCACCAGCGTGACCTGGTCAACCACCTCGGCGCTGAGTTGGAGCGGCTGCGCCAACAGGCGCTCTACCGTGGCATTGGCTTGCGGCCAGGACGAGACCGCTTGCTCGGCGTAGGCCTGGTACTGCGCGAACACCGAAACATAGGCCAAACCGTTGGTGTTGACAGGCGCCAGCGGCAGGGCTGGCGCGGCAGACTTCGCTGTGACCACCGACGTGGTCGATTGCGCCCACGCCCCAGGCACAACCATCAGCCACACGAGTTTGCAGATTGGGAATCGATGAAAAAAAGCCATACTTACCTCGCAATTCAACAGAAGTTCGCGGCTGCCTTGGCGCGCGCACCGCTTTGGCAGGCGATTCATACCAAGGGGGGCTGCGCAGTGTCCGTCGGCCGGAAAAAACCGGGCGGTCACATCTCGGGCACAACCAGCGGGAATATTTCATAAGCGACGAGTGCCGCAAGAAAAGCAGTTTTGGCAGGTCGCCCCTCAGCGCACCGTGCCAAAAAGCTGCGCCGCGCTTTAGGCGGCGCGCACCTGAGGTGGACGGTCAGGGCCGCTGAGCAAAGGGGCGCGGTGGTGCTGCGTCACAGGCGCAAAGTCCACGGACACAGGGGGTTGCGCAAAGTCCGCTAGTGTGGTGGCCAGCAAGGCGGCGCTCAGGCAGCAATGGCCGGTACCGCCACACTTGGCCTGCGGGTGCGCGCTTGCACCGTACCGCGCCAGGTCTGCGCCCGCCTCATGGTGCGCCACAACACGCAGATCGTGGGCGTGCCCCGCAGTTCGGCCACTGTGGTGCTCAGCGACTTGGGCGCCATGCGGCTGTGGCTGCTGTGGCTCTGCGTGGTGCATGGGTGCCGGGGTTGATGCGGACTCGGCGCGCACGGTTGACGACGTGTGGCCTGCACACGGCACGGCAGTGGCGGCCGCCAGCCACTGTGCGGGCAGTGCCCACAGCAGCAGCAGGATGGTGGCGTAGCGCCAGAAAGAAAGTTTCATCGGTCGGTTAACCGCGAGCCGGAGCGGGGAATGCCGGCGGATTGCATACTTTTTCGGAACCTAGACCTCAGGGCAATCAGTGCACGACCACCGGATTTTGCGCCAGCTCAGCGTACTGCTCCAGCGTCTCTTCGACTTCTTCCTGGGTGGGCATGTTCACCTGCCAGGCCACGATGTGCTGCTGAAACAGTTCGGCCCAGGAGCCGTCAAGGTAGACCTCTTTACCCGAGCGCTTGTCCACGATCTCGAATCCGTGGCGCGCTAGCATGGGCACGCCCTGGGGGTATTGGGCGGTTTTCACTTCACTGAGGGCGGTGTTGCCCGGACCGGTGGCTGACGCCGGACTCATGTCCTGCGCTTGGGCGTTGGCCAGCATATGGGTCACGGTGAAGGTTTCGGAGTCGTAGAGCGTGTGCATACGGTGGTGGTCTGGTCTGGGTGGTTTCTAGGTTAACAGGTTTGTCCACCGTGGGGATTTGCAAGGCTAAGCCCTAGGGTTTTTCGGTTTTGCGCCACAGCATGTCGACCTCGTCGCCATTGCTTTGTGTCAGGCGTATGCGCGCGGGCAAGTAGTCCAGGGCGGGTGCCAGCCACAGCTCCACCCGCACGTCATAGTCCAACGAGCGCTCGCGCAGCAGCTTGATCGCCGACAGTTCGCGGCCATCGACCTTGAGGCGCTCTGTGTCGCCGACCACGAACACCCAGTTTTCCGCGCTGCGCGGCCCTACCGCCTGAAACGGCAGTTGCGAGCCGGAGGCAAAGCGCGACGCGTTACCCCCCCACATCGCCGCCAACTGCACAAACACGCTGAGCTGGTCTTGCGCCAGCGGCAGCAGCGGCGCGTCGGGGCTGTTGGCGCTGAAACTCACCAAACCCTTGGCACGCTGAAAATGCGCCGCCACCTCGCTGCGGACCTTGTCGCCAAAGCGCAAGGGCTCCAGACCCTGCGTTGTGAGCGCCCCTTTGCTGGTTTGCACCCTTGAGCCGAGCAAGAAATGGCTGATTTCCAGACGCGCGTCGTAGGTCTTCCCGTCTTGCAACCAAAGCAGCTCGCCGTTGACGTAGTACTTAAAGCCCTTGACCAGACCACTGACGTCGTACTTGAGCCGAGTCGAGCCCGGAACCAAATAGTCGTAAACCGGCAACGGCTGTGCAGCCGCGCTGGCTGCAGGCTGGGAGACAGTGGTGCCGGCACCCGGAACCGTGTCCGGGGCTGGAGCTGGGGCAGCCGCTGCCTTGCTCGCCAGATCCTCGCCGGGGTCCACAGGCTTGGCGGCAAGTGCCTCGGGCACAGTCGGACGATTTGCATCACCGGGGTCAGATGCCAAACCGGGCGCCTCCAATACTGCGGACCCAAGCGGCTGGCCCGCGAGCGACGCGAGCGCAACGGGTTGGGACACCGGCTCTTTTTTCCGCCCGGACGCAACGGCCAGAGGCTTGGCCAAGGATTTGGACGCGGCGTTGTCGATGCGCACCGTGCGGGTAATAAAGACGCGCGTAGCCTGCTCCGCAGGCAGCATAG
>CANHZG010000276.1 GCA_947464995.1 Comamonadaceae bacterium
CTGTTAGAGCACCATGTGCATTTCCAGCCAGGCGTCAATGAAGAACTGGCCGCCACCGCCTTGTGGGGCACGCAGCAACTGGGCTGTGCGCCGCCGGGGGTCAATAAATATGACGGCGTGTTTGGCATCTGGTACGGCAAGGGCCCGGGCGTGGACCGCTGCTCGGACGTGTTCAAGCACGCCAATATGGCCGGAACCACGCCCTGGGGCGGCGTGTTGGCCGTGGCCGGGGATGACCACCTGTCCAAAAGCTCCACAGCCGCGCACCAGAGTGACCACATCTTCAAGGCCTGTGGCACGCCCTTGTTTTTTCCGGCCAGCGTGCAAGACGTGCTCGACTTGGGGCTGCACGGCATTGCCATGAGCCGCTACGCCGGCGTTTGGGCCGGCATGAAAACCATCCAGGAAATTGTCGAGTCCAGCGCCGCCGTGGACGTGGACCCGCAGCGCGTGCGCATCCAGATCCCCACCGACTTTGCCATGCCCCCCGGCGGCGTGCACATCCGCTGGCCTGACGCCGCGCTCGACCAAGAAGCCCGCTTGTTCGATACCAAGTGGTACGCCGCGCTGGCCTACATCCGCGCCAACCGTCTTAACTACAACGTGATTCAAGGCGCCCATGATCGCTTTGGCCTGATGGCCAGCGGTAAGGCCTTTAACGATACGCGCCAGGCGTTGTTGGACCTGGGGCTGGACGACGCCACCTGCCAGCGCGTGGGCATTCGCCTGCACAAGGTGGCGGTGGTGTGGCCGCTCGAAGCCCAACTCACGCGCGAATTTGCGACTGGCTTGCAAGAAATCTTGGTAGTGGAAGAAAAGCGCCAGGTCATTGAATACCAGCTCAAGGAAGAGCTGTACAACTGGCGCGCTGACGTGCGCCCGCGCGTGCTGGGCAAGTTCAACGAAGTGGAAAGCGACAGCCCCTATGGGGGCGGTGGCGAATGGTCCATGCCCAACCCCAGCGCCAACACCTTGCTGCGCGCCAATGCTGATTTGTCACCCGCGCTGATTGCCCGCGCCATCGCCCAGCGTCTGAAAAAGCTGGGGGTGGACGCCGACGTGGCCGCACGCATGGACGCGCACATCGCTGTGCTCGACGCCAAAGAGCGCGCCATGCAAACACTGCAACTGGGCGCGCCGCTGGGGGACCGCCAGCCCTGGTTTTGCTCGGGTTGCCCGCACAACACCAGCACCAAGGTGCCCGAGGGCTCGCGCGCCATGGCCGGCATTGGCTGCCATTTCATGAGCATTTGGATGGACCGCGCCACCACGGGCTTCACCCAAATGGGCGGTGAGGGCGTGCCCTGGGTCGGCCAGCAGCCCTTTGCCAACGACCAGCACATATTCGCCAACTTGGGTGACGGCACCTATTTCCACAGCGGCCTGCTGGCGGTGCGCCAGTCGATTGCAGCGGGCGTGAACATTACCTACAAGATTTTGTACAACGACGCGGTGGCCATGACCGGCGGCCAGCAGGTGGGCGAGCGGCCCGAGGGCCACAGCGTGGTCCAAATCGCCCAAAGCATGCGCGCCGAAGGCGCCCAGCGCATCGTGGTGGTCACCGACGAGCCTGACAAATACGCGAGCGCCAAAGGCCTGCCCGACGGCGTGCACGTGGAGCACCGCGACGAACTCGACCGCATACAGCGCGAATTCCGGGAGATCAAGGGCGCCACCGTCATCATTTACGACCAAACCTGCGCCACCGAAAAACGCCGTCGCCGCAAGCGCGGCACGCTGGTCGACCCGGCGGTGCGCGTGGTGATTAACGAGCTGGTCTGCGAAGGCTGCGGCGACTGCGGCGCACAAAGCAATTGCATCAGCGTCGAACCGCTGGAAACTGACTTTGGCCGCAAGCGCCAGATCAACCAGAGCACGTGTAACAAAGACATCTCCTGCGTCAAAGGCTTTTGCCCTAGTTTTGTGACCGTCGAAGGCGGCAGCTTGCGCAAGAAAAAAGCGCCTGCGCTGACAGCGCCAGGCCAGCACGACGACATTCCAGAACCCGCTATCCCCGACCTGACCACCGCGATTGACGGCGTATGGGGCCTGGTGGTGGCCGGTGTGGGCGGCACCGGCGTGATCACCATCGGCCAACTCCTGGGCGTGGCAGCGCACATCGAGGGCAAGGGCATCGTCACCCAAGACGCCGGGGGCCTAGCGCAAAAAGGCGGCGCTACCTGGAGCCACGTGCTCATTGGCCAGACGCAAGACGCCATCCGCACCACCCGCGTCGGCATGGCCTGCGCCGACCTGGTGATTGGCTGCGACCCCATCGTCACCGCCGGCAAAGAAACCTCTATGCGCCTGCGCGCCGGGCGCAGCCACGTGGTCATGAACAGCCACAGCGCACCCACTGCCGCCTTTGTGAAAAACGCCAACTGGGCCAACCCCGGTGAGGCCTGCATTGCGCAGATCGCCGACACCTTGCAAGACCCCACCGCGCTGGGCTGCGTGGACGCCGAGGGCATCGCCAGCCAATTACTGGGAGACAGCATCTTTACCAACCCGGTGATGCTGGGCTTTGCCTGGCAAAAGGGCTGGATTCCGCTGGAGCAAGCATCCTTGTTGCGCGCCATGGAACTCAACGCCGTGGCGGTAGAAAAAAACCACGCCGCCTTCCAATGGGGTCGCCGCGCCGCGCATGACTCGGCTGCCGTGGCGCGCGCCCTGCAACCCGGCCAGACCGTGCAGTTTGTGCGCGCACCGCAAGAGCGCGCCGCCACGCTGGACGCCTTTGTGCAGCAGCGCGCCACGTTTTTAACCGCCTACCAAAACGCCGCCTACGCCCGCCGCTACACCGACTTTGTGGCCCAGGTGCGCCAGGCAGAACAGGCGGCGCAAGCGGCGCAGGCTGCGGATTCAGGCCACGCTGCGAAGAGCGCTGACGCGCAAGCCCTGCCTCTGAGCTTTGCCGTAGCGCGCTACCTGTTCAAACTCATGGCCTACAAAGACGAATACGAAGTCGCCCGCCTGCACAGCGACCCGGCCTTTGGCAAAAAGATCGGCGCCATGTTTGAGGGCGACTACCAAGTGCACTACCACCTGGCCCCACCCCTGCTGGCCAAA
>CANHZG010000277.1 GCA_947464995.1 Comamonadaceae bacterium
CGCGCGCGCACCGCCTTGTGGCGCTGGGTGTAAGCGGGCAGCAGCTCGCTGATGCTCAAGAGGCCGCGCCAGCTGCGCTCTTCCGCCGCCTCGGTCTGGCCCAGCAGCGCGGTCTGGTAATTGACGTCGAGCATGCGGGCGGTGTTTTCGGCGCGCTCGGTGTAGCGCGACATCCAGTACAGGTGGTCTGCAGTACGGCTGAGCATGGTTATTCCTCCAGGATCCAGGTGTCTTTGGTTCCGCCGCCCTGGGACGAGTTCACCACCAGTGAGCCCTCTTGCAAGGCCACGCGCGTCAGGCCGCCGGGCACCATTTGCACGGTTTTGCCCGAGAGCACATAGGGGCGCAGGTCGATGTGGCGCGGGGCGATGCCGCTTTCCACATACGTTGGGCAAGTCGAAAGACTCAACGTGGGCTGGGCGATGTAGCCGCTGGGGTTGGCCAGCAAGGCCTGGCGAAAGTTCTCGATCTCGGCGCTGCTGGCAGCAGGCCCCACCAGCATGCCGTAGCCACCGGCGCCATGCACTTCCTTGACCACCAGGTGTTTCAGGTGGGCCAACGTATAGGCCAGGTCGTCGGGTTTGCGACATTGGAATGTGGGCACGTTGTTCAATATCGGCTTTTCGCCCAGATAGAACTCGATCATCTGCGGCACATAGGGGTAGATCGACTTGTCGTCGGCAATGCCTGTACCCACAGCGTTGCAAATCGTCACGTTGCCAGCGCGATAGGCATTGAGCAAACCCGGGCAGCCCAGGGTGGATGTGGAGCGAAACACCGTGGGATCCAGAAAATCATCGTCCACCCGGCGGTAAATAACGTCCACCCGGCGTGGTCCGCGCGTGGTGCGCATGTAGACAAAGTTGTCTTTGACCACCAAATCCTGGCCTTCGACCAGTTCAACACCCATTTGCTGGGCCAAAAAGGCGTGCTCGAAATAGGCACTGTTGTACATGCCAGGTGTGAGGACCACCACCGTGGGCTCGGCGGTGCTGGCCGGGCAGCTGGCGCGCAGGGTCTCCAACAGCAAGTCGGGGTAGTGCGCAATGGGCGCCACCCGGTGGCTGTTGAAGAGCGACGGGAACAGGCGCATCATCATCTTGCGGTCTTCGAGCATGTAGCTCACACCGCTGGGCACGCGCAGGTTGTCCTCCAACACGTAGTACTCGCCCTGCCCTTGCGCATTGGGCGCGCGCACAATGTCAATGCCCGATATGTGCGAGTAAATCTGGTGCGGAACCGACACACCCACCATCTCTTTGCGAAACTGGGCGTTGTTCTCGATCTGCTCGCGCGGCACGATGCCAGCCTTGATGATGTCCTGGTCGTGGTAAACGTCGTGGATAAAGCGGTTGAGCGCGGTGACGCGCTGCACCAGGCCTTTTTCCATGGAGCGCCATTCGTGGGCCGGGATGATGCGCGGAATCAAGTCAAACGGAATCAGCCGCTCGGTGCCCGCACCGTCTTCGTCTTTTTCGCCGTACACAGCGAACGTGATGCCAACGCGGCGGAAAATCATCTCAGCCTCTTCACGCCGGTGCGCCATGGTCTCAGCGCTTTGCTGGGAAAGCCATTGGCCGTAGGCTTGGTAGTGTTCGCGCGTGTTGTGCGCTTCATACAAGCCGCTGTAAGGCAAGGCTGCCGCCATCTCGTCGAATGTATTCATAGGGACCGACCTTCGCAATGTTGCCTGCCAATAGGTGGCGCATGTCTCAGGCTTGCTAAGCAAGACTTAGACCACGACAGCCCCGTGCCGTGCCAGCCATATCAAGGCACGCGGTGGTGCCAATACCGTCGCAGGCTTTCACGGGCGCACGCGCCATTCTGGGGCAACCAAGATTGCCAGATAAACGCACCACAATGGGGCGTATCGACGATTTGCAAAGATTCTTGCGGTCCATAGCCCTGTGCCAAGGCCTCGTAACGGGCCATTACCTGTGCGGCGGGGTGTCCATAGCGGTTCCGGTAGCCGGACTGGACCAATGCGACCGAGGGGCGCACGGCGCTAAGAAACTGCGCGCTGCTTGACGTTTTACTGCCATGGTGGGGCACGAGCAGGATGGTTGAGCGCAGACCTGGATAGTCACCCAGCCCGTTTGCGTCGGCCCGCGCCAACAGAGCATCCTCTTGGGCTCGCTCGATATCGCCGACCAAAAGCGCGCTGGCCGGATTGTTGGTCGCTTGCAGGCCTTGCGCAGACCGCTCCCTGGCACTAGCGACGATGCGCAGCACGCATGACAGGGCATTAGGCTTAGGCGGCGGAACCGCCCCATAGTCAGTTTCGCGGGGGTGCAAGACCTCAAACAAGACCCCGTCCCACACCCAGGACTGTCCCGCTTGACATCGCTGCACTTGGGACTGCGCCAGCAAGGGGTGGGTAGCTGGTACGGAGGTCCACACATCGACCCCCGGCTGCATGGCCATCAGAGCGGCGGCACCACCCACATGGTCGGTGTCGCTGTGGCTGAGGACCAGGCGGTTGAGCGGCGTTTGAAGGGCTTGCAACAAGGGCACCAGCACCCGGTGGCCCGCATCACTCTCTAGGCTGTAGCGCGGACCCGCATCGTACAAAAGCGCGTGCGACGCCGTGCGCACCAGTACCGCATTGCCCTGCCCTACATCAGCGCCCAAAAGCTCAAACTCCCCCACGGCAGGGGCTGCAGGTCGCCACACCAGCATCGCCAGCACCAAGGGCGCACCCAAGAGCCGCAAGCTCCAAGGAAGCGGCAGCACCAGCACTATGCCGCCCAGCGCAGCCACCATCGCCAAACCCAGCGGGGGCACCGCGAGCACCCAGACCGCACCGGGCCAAGCGGCCATGGCCTGCAACACCGCCAGCAATGCCTGTGCAGCAGCCACCGCGCCCAGCCACACAACAGGCGCCACAGTGCCCAACATCGCCAGGGGCGTCAGTACCAAGGTAACCCAGGGCACGGCCAACAGATTGGCTAGCAGCCCGACCACAGACACCTGGCCAAACAACAATACCGTGAGCGGCGCCAGCGCCAGCGTGATTGTCCATTGCTCACGCACCAGGGTCCGTAGCGCCGCCAGGCCGTGCAAC
>CANHZG010000278.1 GCA_947464995.1 Comamonadaceae bacterium
ACAAACAAGAAGCGGTCACGCCAGTGCATAAAGGGCTGGCTGTTGATGTTTTCGTCGTCCTTCATGAAATCCAGACCGCCTTTGAGGCCTTCGTAGACCACGCGGCCATAGTTGCGACCCGACAAACCCAGCTTGGGCTTGGTGGTCGCGCCCAGCAGGGGGCGGCCAAACTTGTCCAGGCGCCCACGCTCGACCACCAGTCCGGTGGGCGGCCCCTTGAAAGTCTTGATGTAGGCTACCGGAATTCGAATGTCTTCTAGGCGCGCGGCCTTGAGCGGCTTGAAACTAAACACATTGCCAATCAAGCTGGCGGTCATGTTGGCGATCGAGCCTTCTTCGAACAGGATCAGGTCGTAGGCCACATAGGCGAAATACTGCCCGGGGGTGTTGGGCACGGGAATGACCTTGTAGGCCTTGGCACGGTAGCTGTCGCAGGCGGTCAGGCGGTCGGTCCACACCACGGTCCAGGTGGCGGTGCTCGATTCACCGGCCACGGCGGCGGCGGCCTCTTCGGGGTCCACACCATCCTGCGGGGTGATACGGAACAGGCACAACGTGTCGGTGTCCTTGGGCACGTAATCGGGCATCCAGTAGCCCATTTGTTTGTATTTCAGGACGCCAGCGCTGTAGCGCTTTTTGGCGTCGGTGATTTGGCCGGAGCCGCTGTCTGTGTCGCTCATGTCTGTCTCCTCGGTAGGGTTGTGGGGTGGCTGAGAAGAACTATATTTGCGTCTCTACATAAAGTAAATTCACTTATTGTTAAACTTCGATTAAGGTATCACTTAATGAAAAACGCCACCTTCCGCCAATTACGCGTGTTCAGCGAGGTGGCACGCCACCTGAGCTTCGCGCGCGCCGCGCAAACTTTAAGCCTGACGCCCCCAGCCGTAACCATGCAAGTTCGCGAGTTGGAAAAACACATTGGCATGCCACTTTTTGACCGCAGTGGACGGACTGTGGCCCTCACGACGGTGGGCGAGTACATGCTGGTCTACGCCCGCAAGATGCTCGCAACACTTAAAGATGCCGAGGACGCTGCAGCGCGATTGCAGAAGCTCGAAGTCGGCTTGCTCACAATTGGCATGGTCAGCACCGCCAAGTATTTTTTGCCCCACCTGCTGGCGCAGTTTCGCCAGGAGCACGAGGGCATTGACATCAAGCTGGTCGTGGGCAACCGCGAACAGTTGGTGAAAATGCTCCAGGCCAATGAGGTCGACATCGCCATCATGGGCCGCCCACCCACTGAGTTGGCCACCCGCGCGGAGCCGTTCGCCGCTCATCCCCACGTGTTTGTGGCGCCGGTGAAGCATCCACTGGCGCAAGGCGAAACGCTGGCGCCCGGCGACCTCCAGGGCCAGCCTTTCATCTTGCGCGAACCAGGTTCGGGCACACGCGCAGCCATGGAGCGCTTTTTGGCCAGCGCACGGGTGGAGCCCCGGGTGACAATGGAAATGGCGAGCAACGAAACCATTAAACAAGCGGTGATGGCCGGTATGGGTCTGAGCTTTTTGTCGCTGCACACCTTGGGTCTGGAACTCGATAACCGTTTGATTGCGCTGCTTGACGTGCAGGGCGCGCCAGTGGTGCGCGCATGGAACGTCGTGCACATGCTGTCTAAGCTTCTGTCGCCCGCAGCCGAGGCGTTTCGCTACTTTGTGTTGGAGCATGGCGAAGACTATTTGGCGCAGCACTTTTCCCGGCATGTTCGCCTTGCCAGCGCCGACGCCCAGCCACCAAATTAATGCAGGGTGCAGCGCAAGATCGCCACTGCCAAGTTCACCCGCCGAGTTTGCGGGTTGCCAAAGCAAATGTATGCGTTGGGCGCGCGAGGTTTCAATACGCTTTCCTGCGCGCGCGAAACAGCAAGTCCGCATAGTGGGCAACGCCGGCCGCCAAGAGGCCCAGCGCCACCAAACCCCACTGCGGCGTCAACGCGCCACGCAACGCCACCATCAGGCCCAGGCCGGCAAAACCATTGAGCAAGTAGTCGGCAGGCGCAAGACCGCGGCCGGTCCGTTTGTGAAACCCCCACAGCGCCAACAACTCCAACACGGTCAAGGTAATGACCGCATCGACGAGTGTGGCCGACGCGTACCAATGCTCCAAAATCAGACTCGGGCCAGACCCAGCAGGTGTGCCATGTCCTTGAAGAAGATGCGCACGTGGGCCATTGGCTTTTTGCGCACCAGTTCCTTGTTCATGTAGGACTCAAAAGTAAGTTGCTGAACATCGCGGTCTTCACAGATTTTGACGAAGCGTTCGCGACGTTTTTCGCTGCTGTACCAGAACCATTGCATGATGCCTAGCACTGTGAATACCGTGCGGTGTTTCTGCATGAACTGCTTGCGCGCAAGCTTAAGACAGCGCGCGTCGCCGGTGCGCAGCAATTCATGCGCCGCGTGGGCCGCCAGTTGCCCACCCACCATGGCGTAGTAAATACCTTCACCTGATGCGGGGGCCACCACACCTGCTGCGTCACCGGCGAGCACCACGTCGCGCCCGTTGTCCCAGCGTTTGAGTGGTTTCATGGGCAGCGGCGCACCCTCGCGGCGCAGCACTTCTGCATCGCCCAGTCCAGCCGACTGGCGCAACGCGCCCACTGCGCCACGCAAGGAAAATCCTTTGTCGGCACTTCCAGTACCGATGCTCAACGTATCCCCATGTGGGAACACCCAGCCATAAAAGTCAGGCGATAACTTTCCCTGGTAATACACATCGCAGCGGGTACCGTCGTAGCCCGCAGGTTTTACAGCCGGAGCCTTGACGACCTCGTGGTACGCAAAAACATATTCCGTGTCCTTGGCGCCTTCAATCGATTGACGTGCTACCTGAGACTTTGCGCCATCGGCGCCGATGATGGTGCGCGCGCGGACATGGGCCGGTTTTCCTTCGCCCCGATGATGGCGCTCACGTGCCTCAAAGTGCACGACGCTGATTCCGTCCGGATCGCGGCTTAGGCGCTCAAAGGTACCAAGACGGCGCACCGCACCGCTGGCGGCGGCCCGCTCGCCCAGCCACTCGTGCA
>CANHZG010000279.1 GCA_947464995.1 Comamonadaceae bacterium
GGTCAGCGACAAAGGCTGGGTGCGCACCCGCACCGGTCACGGCCATGAGGCTGCTACGTTTGCCTTCAAGGCGGGCGACGCGCTCTACGGCACTTTTGAGTGCCGCAGCGTGGACACCTTGCTGGCGTTTGGCTCGAATGGGCGGGTGTATTCGGTGGCCGTGTCCTTGCTGCCCGGCGGGCGGGGGGACGGCCAGCCACTGACCAGCTTGATTGAGCTGGAATCTGGCACCCAGGTGCTGCACTACTTCGCCGGACCGGCCAGCGCGCAGCTGCTCTTGTCGGGCAGCGGTGGCTATGGCTTTATGGCGTCGGTGGACAACATGGTGTCGCGGCAAAAAGCGGGTAAGGCCTTTGTGACCTGTAACCCTGGCGAGACCTTATGCGCCCCCTCGCTGGTGGCGGGCGCCAGCCTTGCGCAGATGCCGGGTGCGGCGGCAGCGTCTGCGCTGCCCAACACCACCCGCGCCCTGGTGGCTCCGGCCACGGACGTGGCCTGCGCCTCCACCCTGGGCCGCATCCTGACTTTCAAGTTGTCTGAACTCAAAACCATGGAAAAAGGCGGGCGTGGCCTGATGCTGCTGGCGCTGGAGGGAAAAGACACGCTGGCTGGCGCGGCCGCGTACACCCGAAGCATCCGCATTGCAGGCATTGGGCGCGGTGGCAAGGAGCGCGACGAGACCTTGGAGATTCGCAGCCTGAACAACGCCCGCGCACTGCGCGCGCGCAAGGGCAAGGCGGCGGATCTGGGCTTCAAGCCCAATGCAGTATGGCGCCTTGAGTAAGTTTGAGCCATGACGCAGAAAAAGGTACTGGTGGTAGGCGGTGGCATTGGCGGCTTGGCCACCGCGCTTGCCTGCGGTGCGCGCGGCTTGCCGGTGCAACTGATCGAAAAGAAGGCGACGCTCTCGGAAGTGGGTGCCGGTATCCAGCTCAGTCCCAATGTGGTGCGTTTGCTCGAAGGCTGGGGCCTGCGGTCGGGCCTGGACGCGGTGGCCTGTTTCCCACCGCTTTTGCAGGTGCGCAGCGCGCAGTCAGCAGCGCTGCTGGGCCAACTGTCCCTGGGTGCGCGCGCCGTGCGACGCTATGGCGCGCGCTACGCCACCATTGCCCGTGTTGATTTACAAAACCTGCTGCTCCATGCGGTACAGGCCCAGGGCAGCACCCAGCTACTGCTCAACAATGCCTTGCAACTCGTCAGCCAGGACACCCATGCGGTGCAAGTGACCACCACCGACGGCCACCAGCGCCGTGCCAACGTGGTCATTGGCGCCGACGGTTTGTGGAGCCATGTGCGCGACTTTGTGCGCACCGACGCGCAGCCACGCTTTAGCGGCCACCTGGCGTACCGCGCCATGGTGCCGCAGGCCGCGCTGCCCCTGGCGCTGCGCAGCGAAGTTATCACCGCCTGGCTGGGGCCGCGGTTTCACGCGGTGCAGTACCCGGTACATGGCGGCCAATGGCTCAATGTGGTCGTGATCGTTGAAGGTCCGTCGCCCCAGGATATCCACCACTGGGACCACGAGGCCAACGCCCGCGACCTGCATACACACATGGACGGCACCGCCAGCGCACTGCAAGACCTGGTGGCCGCCATAAAGGTCTGGCGCCTGTGGCCGCTCAACGGTTTGCCGCACCTGCGCAGCGCCAAAGAACTGGCCTTTGGCCGCATCGCGCTGATGGGCGACGCGGCCCACCCCATGTTGCCCTACCTGGCCCAAGGCGCAGGCATGGCCATTGAAGACGCCGCCGCTTTGGCCGATGTATTGGCCCAATCCGATGTGGGTGATGCAGCCGCACTGGAGCGTTACGCCCAAAACCGATGGCGCCGCAACGCTCGCGTGCAGGCGCGCGCCCAGCGCAACGGCGAGATATTCCACGCTACCGGCTTGCAACGCTGGGGCCGCGACACCGCCATGCAGGTGCTGGGGCAGCGCTTGCTGGACGTGCCGTGGTTGTACATGGGTGAGCGCGTTTAGGCGCGATCTGACCGGATCACAAGTTTGCGGTACAGGGTCTGCCGACTGATCCCGAGTTGGCGCGCTGCTTGTGAAACGTTGCCGTTGCTGTCCGCCAGCGCCTGTTGCATGGCATCCATGGTCATGGATTGAAGATTTTTACCCGGCAGATTCGGCGTGTCTTTTGCGTCCTGTATCTCGGTCTGCCGGAGGTCGTGCGCGATATCGTCAGGCAGGTGATCCCATTCAATGCATTGTTCATGGGTGTCCAGCATGGCGCTTGCGGTTCGCAGCACGTTAGACAATTGACGCAGGTTTCCGGGCCAAGAATGCAAGGCCATTCGTGCCAGCAGGTCGCCATGGATACGGATGTCGCACTTGGGGTTCAACCCGGTCAGCAATCGGTGGACCAAGGCCTTGAAATCGGTTCGTTCGCGCAGTGGCGGCAGTTTCAGCGTGAGCCCGTTGATGCGGTAGTACAAATCGCTGCGAAAGCGCTCGCGCTCGGTTTCTGCCCGCAAATTGTGGTGCGTTGCGCAAACCAGAGCGAAATTCACCTCCACGCCGGGCCCGCCGCCCAGTGGGGTCACGCAGCGTTCTTGCAGTACGCGCAGCAAACGGGATTGCATGGACAGTGGCATGTCACCAATTTCATCCAAGAGTAGCGTGCCGCCGTGGGCCTCGCGCAGTCGGCCCGGACTGCCCTCTTTTCTGGCCCCGGTAAAGGCGCCGGGCACATAACCAAACAATTCGGCTTCGATCAGGTGTTCGGGAATGGCGCCGCAGTTGATGGCGACAAACGGCCCGTTGCGGCGCGCACTTGAATCATGCATCGCGCGCGCAAAGTACTCCTTGCCAACGCCAGACTCGCCCAAGATCAGAACCGGTATCGGCTTGTCCAGCATGCGGCGGGCTTTGTCGGCGGCACTGCGCCAGGCCAGATCTCCGGTGTCCAGGCCTGCAAGGGCGTCAACAGGGGCGCGCTCGCTGCGGGCGTGCGGTGGGATCACCATCGACGCAGACTTGGCGCGCTCACCTTGGATCGTGGCAAA